>DATHMO010000371.1:0-65206 GCA_035486995.1 Bryobacteraceae bacterium | reverse complement strand
GTGACCGTCACCTTAGCGCCCGGAACCGCGGAGCCCGAAGCGTCCGTCACCGTTCCTGAAATGCTGCCCGTGGCCTGTCCGTAAACAAAAGGAGCCGCCAAGAATGTAAGTAAACCAACGATAACTGCTCGAAGCGATAGTTTGATGAGCATTGAATTCCTTTGCGGCCGAACGCACAAAGTTCAGTCTAAAATCCGGAAGCGACAGACGAAGCGGATTAAGCCAGTTTTGCCTGTTTTCATAACTTTGTCAAGCAAAAATAGGTTTTGTTACGAATCGATTGCGGACGCTTGGCGGGCAGCGTCCCGATAGCGAAACCCGTCGGCACTGGGAGGAGTCCATGCAATCGGGAGTACTCTCCATGACACTCGCGATGCGGCTGGCCGCGATGTTTTGTTTGTCAGCCGCGCTCAGCTTCGCTGGAATCTGGACGGGAGCCTTAGTGGATTCCAAATGCTACGCCAACGAAGAGCGCAATGTGAACCCCACCGATACGCTGACCCACGTGGATCGCGATGGGAATCGCGAGATCCGCTATTGCTCTCCGCGGGCTAAAACCAAGTCGTTCGCAATTGTACAGGCCGATGGAACGATCATTACTCTGGACTCGGCGGGAAATGCAAAGGCGGCCGATCTCGTACGCGCGACGGGGAAGCAATCCCGTTTTACGGTCGCAGTAACGGGCGCGCTGAGCAAAGACACGATCAGCGTCGAATCGATCGCGGTGGTTAAGTAAAGTGGCTAAATAATTTAAACCCGCTGAATTGTGATCTCTGCGACAGCGCGCCTGCCGGGAGACTTGCCTTGGCCCCGCATCGAAATCCAATACGTCACCGAAGACACCAGGAATCCGACAAACCACGCGTAGTCGTAAAGCCAGCGCAGTGGAGGGACCAGGAGGCCGATCAACGCTACTACAACGCCGGCCGCCAGCGCGAAGATGGCCCGGTAATTCACGCCGCTCCCGTAGCGATAAATGCCGGTTGGATTGTAGAGTTCGCCGACGTCAAGATAGGTGCGGCGCAGCAGAAAATAATCCGTGATCATGATTCCCGCAACTGGGCCGAGCAAACCGGAGTAGCCAACCAGCCAACCGAAAATATAGCTTTGAAAATCGGTCAGCAGTTTCCAGGGCATCATCAGAACACCCACCACGCCGGTGATGAGTCCACCGGTGCGGAACGAAATCAGCCGTGGATTCAGATTGGAGAAATCGTTTGACGGCGAGACCACGTTGGCCGCGACGTTGGTGTTCAGCGTCGCCACCAGCAGTGCGACTAAAGCGATGGACGCGATCACCGGCTCATGAAATCGTGCCAGTAGCGCCACCGGATCCCAGATCGCCTGGCCAAAAAGAATCACGGAAGCCGACGTCACAGCCACTCCGATGAACGAATAGAGGGTCATGGCGGCCGGAAGGCCCAGCGCCTGGCCGATCATCTGCGCCTTCTGCGATCGCGCGTAGCGGGTGAAGTCGGGAATGTTCAGCGCCACGGTGGCCCAAAATCCGACCATGCCGGTGAGCGAAGGGATGAAGAAGCGCATGAATTCGCCGGTGGTTTGGAACTTGCTCGGGCTGTGCAGCACGGGCCCTAGTCCGCCGGCTTTGCGCGAAATCCACCATAGCAAGAGCAGGCCTACGGCCAGCATGAACGGTGCGCCGATACCTTCCAGAAATTTGATGGTGTCGATGCCGCGCCAGATTACCGCCATCGTGAGCAGCCAGAACAAGTAAAAGCAAATCCACGGCGTCCACATGTTCCGCGCCACCACAGGCCACAATACCTGGAGCATGGAATAAATAGCTTGGCCACCGATCCACGATTGGATGCCGAACCATCCGCAGGCAACTAGCGCGCGTAGTACAGCAGGAACGTTGGCCCCGCGCGTCCCGAACGAAGCCCGCACCAGCACCGGAAACGGTATGCCGTACTTGGCGCCCGCGTGCGCGTTGAGAATCATCGGAATCAGCACGATGACATTGCCCAACAAAATTGTTCCGATAGCCTGCTTCCAGCTCATGCCGCCGGCGATCAAGCCGGACGCCAGCATGTAGGTGGGAATGCAGACACTCATCGCGACCCACAGCGACGCGTAGTTGTAAATGCCCCAGGTGCGCCTGTCCATCGGCACGGGAGCAAGATCTTTGTTGTAGAGGCTGGATTCGCGCACGGCTAGGTCCATGCGCCTCCTCTCGCCGCGCGGCGCAGATATTGTCCGCGACCCACGCGCCCTACATACTGCCCCTGGTCGACAATCAACTCGCCGCGCGAGAACACTTGCCGGGCGTTGCCTTGCACCTTGCAGCCTTCGAACATGGAGTAGTCGACTCGCATGTGGTGCGTCTTCGCGCTGATGGTGTGCTCGGCCTTGGGGTCCCAAACTACGATGTCGGCGTCGCTGCCCGGCGCGATCGTTCCTTTCTTGGGATACATGCCGAAGATGCGAGCGGGTGCAGTGGAAACGATCTCGACGAAGCGGTTGAGCGTGATCTTGCCCGCATTTACGCCATGCTGATGCAAGAGCTGCAACCGATTCTCGATGCCCGGGCCGCCGTTCGGGATCTTGGTGAAATCGTCTTTGCCCAGCGCCTTCTGATCTTCGAAACAGAAGGGGCAATGATCTGTCGAAACCACTTGCAGGTTGTCAGTCTTGAGCCCGTCCCACAGCTTTGGAAGATTCCGTTTCTCGCGCAGAGGCGGCGTGAACACATACTTTGCAGCTTCGAAACCCGGCATCGCCTGCATATCTTCGATAGACAGGAGAAGGTACTGCGGACAGGTTTCCGCAAATGCAGGCAGCCCACGATCGCGCGCTTCACGCACCTGATTCAGCGCATCTTCCGACGACAGATGCACGATGTAGATGGGAACGCCGGCCATCTCGGCCAACGCAATGGCTCGATGCACGGCTTCCGCTTCGGCGAGCGTAGGACGTGTAAGCGCGTGATGAATAGGCGCGGTCTTGCCTTCAGCCAGCGCCTGCCGCACGATGACATCGATCACGCTGCCGTTCTCGGCGTGCATGCAGATGAGCGCGCCGTTCTTGGAGGTCTGCTGCAGCGCGCGAAAGATGGTGGCATCGTCCACCATCAGCACGTTCGGATAGGCCATGAACAGCTTGAAGCTGGCCACGCCCTCGCGCACCATGCCGTCCATGTCTTCCAGTCCGGCTTCGGGAAGATCGGTGACGATCATGTGCAGGCCATAATCGATGCACGCTTTCGATTCGGCTTTCTTCCACCAGGCGTCGAGAGCGTCGCGCATCTTGGTGCCGCGGGCTTGGATGGCGAAGTCGACAATCGTGGTCGTGCCGCCGATCGCCGCGGCGCGCGTCCCGGTTTCGAAATCGTCGCTCGATGTGGTGCCACCGAACGGCATGTCGAGATGCGTGTGAGCGTCGATGCCGCCGGGAAGCAACAACATGTTCGCGGCGTCCAACACATGGTGCGCGGGCTCGGCGGGAATGCCCGGGCGCACGTCCTTGATCGTCCCGCCTTCGATCAACACATCCGCGGCGAATGTTTTGTCGGCGGTGACCACCGAACCGTTCTTAATGAGGAATCCCATTCACCAAATCTTCCCAGGTCTGGCGCGGCAGATGGTTTTCCACGCGTTCCATAGTGATGCAGCCATCCACCGGGCAAACCAGCGCGCACAGATTGCAGCCCACGCACTCGTGTTCATCCACGCGGGGAGTGCGCGAATGCTGCGGCGCCGCCACAACGCCCCGATCGAGTTTCGGTATCGGCGTCATCGAAATGCGCGCCCGGCTGGCAGCGTCGATCGCGGGAGGCGTGGAATGCGCGGAATCCAGATGAATGCATTGATGTGCACCGTCCCAACACGCGATGTAGCACAACTCGCAGCCGATGCACTTCTCTTCATGAATGCGCGCGACGATCTTGAAATTCAAATTCAGATGATTCCAGTCGGTGACCTTGGGCGCGCTCAGCCCGCGAAAATCCTCGATGCTGGCGAAGTTTTTCTCGCGCATCCAGTTTTGCAAGCCATCGATCATGTCCTCGACAATGCGATAACCGTAGTGCATCGCGGCGGTACACACTTGCACCGTGCCGCATCCCAGCAAAATAAACTCGGCCGCATCGCGCCAGGTGCCGATTCCGCCGATGCCGGAAATCGGTAATCGCGAAGCTTCGTCGTTCTGAATCTGATGCACCATGTTGAGAGCGATCGGCTTCACCGCGGGTCCGCAGTAACCGCCGTGCGAGGAAAGCCCATCCACGTTCGGCCTCGGCTCCAACGTATCCAGATCGATCCCGGTGATGGAGTTTAGCGTATTGATTGCGGACAACGCATCGGCACCCGCCCTCTTCGCCGCGCGCGCGATCTGGCGAATGTCGGTGATGTTGGGCGTCAGCTTCACCAGCACGGGCGTGCGCGCCTTCTCCTTCACCCAACCGGTGATCATCTCGGTGTACTCGGGCACCTGCCCAACCGCGCTGCCCATACCGCGCTCGCTCATTCCGTGCGGGCAGCCGAAATTGAGTTCCAGGCCGTCGGCGCCGGCGTCTTCCGATCGCCGCACGATGTCGTGCCAGGCTTCGCGCGTGGACTCCACCATCAACGACGCAATCACCGCGTGCTTCGGATAGCGCTTCTTGACAAACGCGATCTCGCGCAAATTCGTTTCGATGGGCCGGTCCGAAATCAACTCGATATTGTTCAACCCCATCATGCGCTGGCCGTTCCAATCGACGGATGAATAGCGCGACGACACGTTGGTGATCGGCTCGCCGATGGTCTTCCACACCGCGCCTCCCCAACCGGCATCGAAGGCACGCATGATCTGTTCGCCGCAATTGGCAGGCGGCGCCGAGGCCAGCCAAAACGGGTTGGGAGCACGAATGCCGGCGAATATCGTTGCGAGCTCAGGCATCGGGATCTCCGAATGATGCGGCAATCGCCACGCCGGCGCGCTTTCCCTCCGCCACTGCATCCACCACTTCACGGCCTCCGTTGACGCAGTCGCCGCCCGCATAATATTTCGGACTGCGGTTTCGCTGCAGCAACGACCCGAGCGGGGCCTGGCCGATGGCCGGGATCACCATGTCGCACAGCAAATGAAAATTCGAGCCACGACGCTCACACTCCATCGACACGATCCTTCCCGATGCTGGGTCGGCGTGAATGGCGACGGGTTGAGCGCTCCACTCGAATGTGACCTCCTCCTGCTTGGCGTGCTCATACTCGAAGCCGAAAGCCGACATTTCATTCTCAGTCCGGCGATAGACGATGGTGACCTGAGGCGCACCGAGCCGCCGCGCAGCAATAGCGGCGTCGATGGCCGTATTGCCCGCGCCCACCACCACCACGTCGTTGCCCACGTGCAGTTGGCCGGCAGTCTTGTATCTCGCAATGAACTCCAGCGCGTCGATCACATCGTGGTGATTGGCGCCCGGGATGCTCAATCCGTGCATGGCACCCAGGCCGATTCCTACAAAGATCGCGTCGTATTCCTGTTCCAAGACCGCGAGATCGCTTTCACTCTCCACGGAAACACCGAAGCGAAACTCCACACCCAGATCGGCGATCATCGCCACCTCGCGCAAACTATCGGGCGCCCGAAGTTTATATTCCGCCACGCCGTACGTGTTCAGACCGCCAGGCAGAGCGCGCCGCTCGATCACGGTGACGGAAAATCCCTGCTGCGCCAATTCGGCCGCGCACGCGAGCGATGCGGGGCCAGCGCCGATGCACACGATCTTCTGCTCGCGCTTCACGCTCGATTTCGGCAGCCGCGCGCCCCGCTCGAAAAAATGATCCATCGCGTGCCGCTGCAACCGCCCGATGGCGATGGGCTGTTTGTTGTAGCGCTGCATGACGCACGCGCCTTCGCACAGCACCTCCACGGGACAAACGCGAGAACAGCTGGCCCCCAGAACATTTGCGTCCAGGATTGTGAGCGCCGATCCCGTCAGGTTTTGAGTTGCGATTTTTTTGATGAAGCGCGGAACGTCTATGTGCGTGGGACACGCCGCCGCGCACGGCGCGTCAAAACAATTGAGGCAGCGGTTGGCTTCCGTCAGCGCTTCGTTAGGATCGAAGGCCGGGTGCAGGTCCGGAAATCGCCGGGCAACTTCCGCGCTGTCCTGAAAGGCAAATGGAACGCCGCCCATCCTCTAGGTCTACCAAACGAATGGCCAGTCCGTCCAATTGCGGCTACAATGCTTGGGTGAACCGAGCCTCATGAGCCTCGATCCAAAGCGAACGATCACCGAGCTCAAGGAATTGCGTGAACTGACCGGCGACGACCACGGCGCACAACGTGTCGCATGGACGGACACGTGGCTCAAAGCGCGCGCATGGTTTCAATCCAAGATCCAGGACCTCCCGGTTCGGCACCACTACGATGCAGCGGGCAACAGCTGGACCACGCTGCCCGGCGCTTCGGTAAAGACTCTGATCCTCGGCGGCCATCTCGATTCGGTGCCGAACGGCGGCTGGCTCGACGGAAGCCTCGGTGTCACCGCGAGTCTTGAAGTGCTGCGCCGTTTCGCGAAAGAATTTGACGGGCGGCCTCCCGTAACCGTGCGCGTGGTTGATTGGGCCGACGAAGAAGGCGCTCGCTTTGGCCGCAGCCTGCTGGGATCATCGGCATTCGCGGGCACCTCGTCCATCGACGCCGACCGCGGTCGCACCGATAAAGACGGCATCCGCCTGGAAGATGCAGTCGCGCGCTGCGGCTTTCCCATCGATCGCTTTCCGGAAGCCACGCGCGAACAGAAAAATGCCGCAGCTTATCTCGAGTTGCACATCGAGCAGGGGCCCGTTCTGGAACGCATGAATCTGCCGCTGGGCGTTGTGCTGGGCACCAAAGGCGTGGAGCGCCACGCGGTCACGTTCTTCGGCCAAGAGGCGCACTCCGGCTCGACGCCAATGGACGCGCGTCACGATGCGCTGGCTGCCGCCGCAAAACTGGCCCTAGAAATCCGATCCATCGCGGGCAAACATAAGGACGCCGTTTGCACCATGGGCAGCGTGAAGACGTTTCCGGGGATCGTCACCGCCGTGGTGGGGCGCTGCGAGACCGCGCTCGATCAGCGCGATCTGGACCCCGGGATTTTGGCCGGCATGTATCGCGACGCGCAAGAAGCCAGCCAGCGCTTTGCCCACGAGGAAAAGTGCACTGTTGAATGGTCGCGCATCTGGAGTATCGAACCGATCGCCTTCCATCCGGCGCTGCTGGATTTCTGCGAAGAGGCCGTGCGCGAAGTCTCTGGAAGGGCGCATCGCCTGCCATCGGGTCCGCTGCACGACGCCGCTGAAGTCGCCCGCTCAGGTATCCCCGCCGTGATGATGTTCGTGCAATCGCTTCGCGGCATCAGCCACAACAAAATCGAAGACACCAAGGAAGAGCACTTGGAAATGGCGGTGCAGGCTCTGGATCGACTAGCCAGCAGGGCCGTGCGCTGGATTGCCGGCGCTTAAGCGCCCTCGGCCATCGCGAGGTACAACCGTCGCTGCATTTCGTCCGCCGAGACGATTTCCGTGCGAGTCGCGATGGTCCACGTGCCGCCAAAGGGATCCTTCACGCGTCCCTCGCGCGATCCGAAGAACATGTCGGTCATCGGCATCACGACGGTGGCACCCGCATTCACGGCTCGTTTGAAGACGGCATCGGCGTCCGCAACGTGAATTTGAGCCAGCAGGGGATGCGGCGGCCAACCTTCCATCGCTTCACCGATATTCAATCGCGAATCGCCGATCGCGAGCTCGCAATGGGTGATCGTTCCGTTGGGCATCACGAGACGCATCTTCTCTTCCGCGCCGAACGCCTTCTTATAAAACTCGATGGCACGCTCCACGCCATTGATGATGATGTTCGGCGTGATGGTGTGAAACCCCTCGGGAATTGGCGGGACGCTCATGGGTCGGCTCCGTTGATCATGATATATTACTAAAAAGAATTGGGTTTTTAAGGGATGGTTCCCTTGAGCAGGACTTCGTCGCCCGCCCTATGTCACAGGACGAAATGAAGACCGATCGCTCGTCACATTCCACGGATTTCTTACTGAATGGGCGCGTCGTTTCCGTCCAAGGCGTGAGTGTCCACGCTACGCTTCTCGACTATATTCGCGCGCAGGGCCTGACCGGCGCCAAGGAAGGCTGCGCGGAAGGCGAATGCGGGGCATGCACCGTGGTTTTGGTTGCCGATCGCGCGGGCTGCAGCGAATATCGCGCTGTCAACAGCTGCTTAATGCTGGCGCCGATGGCCGCGGGCCACGAAATCTACACCGTGGAAGCGCTGGCCGCCGATGGAAAACTGGCGGAGGTTCAGCAAGCCATGGCTGCGGGCGGCGGTTCCCAATGCGGCTATTGCACGCCAGGTTTTGTGATGAGCATGTTCGCCGAGCACTACCGGCCAGGACGCTCGGGCCCTTGTGATCCGCACGAATTGGGCGGAAATTTGTGCCGATGCACTGGCTATCGGCCGATCCGGGACGCGGCACTGTCGCTCGGGCCGCCGCCTGCGGGGGATTTTCTCGATCGTCTTTCGCGCGTGGCGCCCGTGCTTCAGGCAATCGAATATGAAACTGGAGATGCGCGATTCTCGCGTCCAACCAGCGTCGAGAAATGCCTCGCGATGCTGGCGGCCGATCCCGAAGCCCGCCTGATTTCCGGCGGTACGGATTTGGTCGTGGAATCGAATCTGCGCTTCCGCCGTTGGCCGCATCTGGTCAGCGTGGAAGCCATCGCGGAGCTGCGCGAGTTTTCTGAAAGCGCCAGTTCGATCACCATCGGCGCGGCGCTCCCGCTGAACGAAATCGCAAATCGCTGGACCACCGCGCCTGAAGTTTTTCTCCAGTGGCTGCGCTTGTTCGCATCGCCACCGCTGCGCAATCGCGCCACGCTCGGGGGAAGTCTCGCCACCGCGTCGCCCATCGGCGATGGTGCGCCTTTGTTGCTCGCGCTCGATGCTTCCATTCACATCGCCAACGCACGCGGCCGCCGGACGATCCCGCCGGCCAACTTCTTCACCAGCTATCGCCGCACCTTGCTTGCGCCCGGCGAACTGATTACCGCGATCGAAATTCCCAAGCCGCTCCCCGAGTTTGTGCGCTTCTACAAGATCGCGAAACGGCGAATGGACGACATCAGTACCGTCGCCGCCGCGATGGCCATGGATTGGGACGCATCGGGAAAAATATCGCGCGCCCGGTTTGCATTTGGTGGCGTCGCCGCGGTTCCCTTACGCGCGGTTGCGGCCGAAGACGCCGTCCTCGGTCAGCGCTGGAATGATGCTGCCGTGGAGCGCGCGCAAAGTGCGCTCGACAAGACCCTCCAGCCCATCAGCGATCACCGCGGTTCGGCCGAGTACCGGCTGGCAGTGGCCAAGAGCCTGATCGCGAAATTCCTTTGGGAGCGGCGGGAGGCGGCCGCTTGACCATCGCCGGAAAACCGATTCCGCACGAGAGCGCGCGCGAGCACGTCACCGGAGAAGCCCTCTACACCGACGATCTTGTGCTCCGTTATCCGCGCTTGCTGCACGCCTGGCCGGTATTGTCGCCGTACGCGCACGCGTTGATCAAGAGCCTCGACGTTTCCGCAGCCTTAGCCACACCGGGAGTGGCGACTGTTCTAACGGCGCGCGATGTTCCCGGCGTTGGCGATTCGGGATCGAACCGGCACGACGAGCCGCTGTTCCCAACCGAGGTGATGTATCACGCGCAGCCGGTTGCGTGGATTTTGGGCGAGACACTCGATGCCGCCCAGCAAGGTGCTCGCCGCGTGTCCGTCGAATATGAACCGCTGCCTGCGATTCTCAGCATGGAAGACGCGATCCTCGCGGGAAGTTTTCACTCCGGTCCTCTGCGGCTCGCTCGCGGCGACGCCTCGGTGATTGATTCCAGCCCCTTGCGCTTTGAAGGCGAGCTTAAGATCGGCGGCCAGGAGCACTTCTATCTGGAAACGCAGTGCGCGATTGCGTGGCTCGATGAAACCGGCGGTGTCGCGGCGCATTCCTCCACGCAGCATCCCACGGAAACGCAGGAAGTGATTGCGCGTGTGTTGGGAATCCCGCGCAACAAAGTGACCGTGGAATGTTTGCGCATGGGCGGAGCCTTCGGAGGCAAGGAAGTGCAGGCGAATCCGTGGGCGGCCATCGCTGCTTTGGGCGCGTGGAAAACTCGTCGCCCCGTGCGGGTCCGTCTCACCCGTGCGCTGGATTTCGCGCTCACCGGCAAGCGTCATCCTTTTCTCGCGCGTTATGCGGCCGGCTTCGCCAAGGACGGGCGTCTCGAAGGCGTACGAATCGCGCTCTATTCCGACGGCGGCTGGTGCCTGGATCTTTCGGAGCCGGTGCTCTCGCGCGCGATGTTCCATTGCGACAACGCCTACCTGCTTCCCGCGGCCGATCTCACCGGCCTTATCTGCAAAACGCATAAGACTTCGCAAACGGCATTTCGCGGTTTCGGCGGGCCGCAAGGCATGCTGATCATCGAAGAGATTCTCGATCAAGCCGCGCGCCGGCTTGGCTTGCCTCCGGAAATCGTCCGCGAGCGCAACTTCTATCGCAACGGCGACACCACGCACTTTGGGCAGCCGGTCAAGGACGCCGAGCGGATCGAAATCATCTGGCGCCGGCTCAAGGATTCCAGCAGATTTGCCGAACGCCGCGCCGAGATCGATCGTTGGAACGCGCGTCAGCCGCACTCCAAACGCGGCCTCGCCATCACGCCCGTGAAATTCGGCATCTCCTTCACAGCCACGTTTTTCAACCAGGGTGGCGCGCTCGTGCTGATCTATCGCGACGGCAGCGTGCAGGTGAATCATGGTGGCGCTGAAATGGGCCAGGGGCTGCACACCAAGATCCAACAGATCGCGGCCGAGAGCCTGGGCGTCGATCTCGAAAGCGTGCGCGTCATGCCCACGAACACCGGCAAAATACCGAACACGTCCGCAACTGCTGCGTCAGCCGGCGCCGATCTGAACGGAGCCGCAGTGGCCGATGCCTGCTTCCAACTGCACAGCCGCCTGGCAGAGGTTGCCGCATCGCTGCTCGGCTGCGATCTTGGGTCCGTGCGCTTCACAGCGGGCCGCGTCTTTCCCTCCGGCGACGAACAACGATCGGTTCCGTTCGCGAAAATTTGTGAAGCGGCTTATCGGCAGCGACTGCCCCTATTCGCGCACGGTTTCTATAGCACGCCTGGCATTCATTACGATCCGCAAACCGGCCGCGGCCAGCCGTTCCACTATTTCGCGTACGCCGCCGCGGTCTCCGAGATTGAAGTGGACGGATTCACGGGCGACTATCGGCTTTTGCGAACCGACATCCTCGAAGACGTTGGCGATTCCATGTCCCCACTGGTCGATCGCGGACAGATCGAAGGTGGATTCATTCAGGGCGTCGGTTGGCTGACCGTCGAAGATCTCGTGTGGGATTCCGAAGGCCGCTTGGCCACCGCGGGCGCGTCCACATACAAGTTGCCTTCATGGACCGAGGTGCCCGACGTTTTCGAAGTCAACTTCCTCGAGCGTGCGGCCGAGCCTGGCGTTATCTTCGGCAGCAAAGCAGTGGGAGAACCTCCTCTCATGTTGGCCATCTCGGTCCGCGAGGCGATTCGCGACGCCATCGCTCAATTCGGAACTGGCGGTCCCATATCGCTTGAAAGCCCCGCCACGCCCGAGCGCGTGTTTTTCGCCATACAGCGAGCGCGCTCTGAACGCGAAGTTGCAGTAAGCCCGGTTGGTGCGATTCAGTGACCCCCGCCTCACGGGGCGAACTGCTGCGTGCGCCCATTTTCCACACGCCGCGCAATCCCTTTCGCGACGCAAGCGCGCTCGAATGCTACCCTGACGGCGGCTTGTTGATCCGCGACGGGCGCGTGGCCGGTTGCGGCGATTATGCAGCTCTTCGCAACGCGCATCCGGAGGTTCCGTCCCAGGATCTGCGAGGCGGCTTTCTTCTCCCTGGCTTCATCGACGCGCACATTCATTTCCCCCAACTGCGCGTGATCGGCGGCCTGGGCCGGTCGTTGCTCGACTGGCTGGAGCACTGCGCTCTACCCGAAGAAGCGCGCATGGCCGATCATGCGTACGCCACGCGTATGGCACATGATTTCGTTCACGCTCTCGTTTCGCATGGAACGACCACCGCCTTGGTCTTTGGCGCTCACTTTGCTCCGGCCACCGCTGCCCTGTTTGAAGCGGCCGAATCCGCTGGGCTCCGCATCGCTTCCGGACAGGTGCTCTCCGACCGGCTGCTGCGTCCCGAGTTGCATCAAACGCCGGATCGCGCCTATCAGGAGAGCAAATTGCTGATCGAGCGCTTCCATCGTCAGGGGCGCTTGATCTACGCCGTCACGCCGCGCTTCGCCCTCTCCGCGTCCGAGGCCATCCTGGAAGTCTGCCAGACGCTGCTGGGCGAGCACCCAGGCCTTCTGTTTCAAACGCACATTAACGAAAATGTTCAGGAGATCGCCGAGGTCGCGCGCCTGTTTCCTTGGGCTTCCGATTACCTGGCGGTCCACGAAAAGTTCGGTTTGTGTGGCGCGAATTCGATCATGGCGCATGACGTTCATCCCACCGATTCCGAATTGGCTCGCCTGGGGTCGAGCGGGGCGACGGTGGCGCATTGCCCCTCGAGCAACGCCGCTCTCGGCAGCGGACTTTTCCCGATGCAGCGCCACATCGACGCCGGCGTACGATGCGCACTTGGAACTGATATTGGAGCCGGCACTGGCTTCGGGATGCTCAAGGAAGGACTGCAGGCCTACATGCTGCAGCGGCTCGCGCCTAACGGAATGCTGCTGGATGTCGGCCATTTGCTGTATTTGGCGACTCTCGCGGGAGCGGAAGCCCTCGGACTTGGCGACGAAACTGGAGACTTTCGGGCAGGAAAATCCGCCGACTTCGTCTATCTTCGGCCGCCCGCGGGCAGCCCGTTCGCCGCAGTTCTAGAACGTGAGCAAACGCCTGAGCAGGTTCTGGCCGCGATCTTTACTTTGGCAGGCGCCGAGAGTGTCGGTGAGGTTCGTGTCGAAGGCTCCATCGTCTATCGTTCCGGCACGGAGGAGCGATGACCATCGGCGAGTTGAATCTGCTCGATCGCACGGCCTTCGTCAACGCCCTCGGATGGATCTTCGAGCAATCCCCGTGGGTCGCCGAGCGCTCCTTCGATGCCCGGCCGTTCGCCAGCTTGGACGCTCTCCACACCGCACTCACCGAGCAAGTGGAACGCGCGACGTTTACCGAAAGGCTCGCGCTTTTGCAGGCCCATCCGGATCTCGGCGCACGCGCGCGCCTGAGCCAGGCATCGACCCAAGAGCAGGCAGGCGCGGGTTTGGATAGCTTGACGCCCAGCGAATTCGAACAGCTCCACCGCTTGAATGCGGCCTATCGCACCCGCTTCGGATTTCCTTTTCTGCTCGCCGTCAAAGGCAGCACTAAGCACGACGTCCTGCGCGCGCTTCAAGCGAGAATGGAATCTGCGCCGGAAGACGAATATCGCGAGGCGCTCCGGCAGGTATATCGTATCGCGAGGTTTCGCCTGGAGGACTCGATCGAATCGTGATAGGACAATTTGCGAGCGGCTGGAAACGAAACTATTACGGTAAGGGCGACGTGGTCGTCTATCGCCTCAACCGGGACGGCAAAACCGCTGCTGGCGCAAGCCCAGTTTTCGGCGCGAGCATTACGATTCTGATCTACGGCGACGCCTTTTGGCCCACTTACACCACTGGCGACAACGCCGGTCTCATCGCCACGGATTCGATGAAGAACTTCGTGCAGCGCGAGATGCTCAACTACGCGGGTCCCGATCTGGAAGATTGCTGCCGTTTCCTGGGCGCGAAGTTCCTTCAGCTTTATCCCCAGGTGGAGGGCGTGCAAATGTCGGCCGTCGAGATCCCCTACGCGGCTCTTCCGAATAGCGATGTTTCGTTCGCGCCGGCGGGCCCGGATCGCGCCACCGCGCGCCTGGAACTGAATCGCGATGGCGTTGTCGAAATTGCCTCAGGCATTAGCGGATTCAAGATTTTGCGTCTCGGCGGTAGCGCGTTTCACGGCTTCGTGCGCGATCAATACACAACGCTGCCCGACATCGGGAACCGTCCCTTGCATATGTGGCTCGATCTCGAGTGGCTCTACACCGAGTCTTCCGCTGCGTTCAGCTCGGGCACAATAACAGCAACAGTGCGTCGGGTCGTGCGGGAAGTCTTTCATGGTTTCGAATCCGGAAGCATCCAGCAGGTGATCTATCAAATCGGCACGAAAATGCTGGCGGATATTCCGGGCATCGCGGAAGTGCACTTGGAAGCCACCAATCGAACCTGGGACACCATCGCCGAGCATGGCGACGAACTTGGCGTTTACACCGAAGCCCGGCCCCCCTTCGGCGTTCTTGGCTTACGCTTGAAGAGATAAGATGGCTCGCATATCGACACACGTGCTCGATACGTCGCGGGGAGAACCCGCACGCGGGCTTGCCATCGACCTGCACTTTTGCGGCAATCTCTTAAAATCCGTTGTGACCAACATCGATGGCCGTACAGATGAACCGCTGGTCACGGGCGATCGCCTAGAACCTGGCGTGTACGAGTTGACGTTTCACGCCGGCGATTATTTTCGCCGTATTGGCGTCGAGCTTTCCGATCCGCCGTTTCTCGACGACGTGATTATTCGTTTCGGCGTGGCCGACCCGGCGGGCAATTATCACGTGCCGCTTTTGTTGAGCCCGTATGGCTACAGCACGTACCGGGGATCGTGATGGCTGACGTAATCGGCCGCTGTCGTCTACTCGCGCAATTAAGCGAAGAGCCCGGTTTCACCACGCGAACGTTCTTGTCTCAACCGATGCATGCGGTGCACGCGCACATTCGCGGTTGGATGGAACAGGCCGGCATGCACGTCAACATCGATCACGCCGGCAATATCCGGGGATTTTATCCGGCCGCGCGATCTTCCACGCCGCGCCTGTTTATCGGCTCGCATCTCGACACAGTTCCTCACGCCGGAGCGTTCGACGGGATCTTGGGGGTCGTTCTCGGAGTTGCGTTGATCGAGCAACTGGCCGGACGCCGCCTTCCGTTTGGCATCGAAGTGATCGGATTTTCGGAGGAAGAGGGCGTCCGCTTTGGCGTACCTTTCATCGGGAGCCGCGCGTTCATTGGGGACATCGACGATCGATTGCTTGCGACCATCTCCGATGCAATCAGCGCGTTCGGACTCGATCCGAACCGAATCGGCGAAGCACAAGCAAGTGGCGACGCGATCGGATACCTCGAATTTCACATCGAACAGGGCCCGGTGCTCGAAAGCCTCGGCCTTTCGCTCGGCGTGGTGGAGAACATCTCGGGCCAGAGTCGCCTGGGTCTGCTTTTTGAGGGTAAGGCCAATCACGCCGGCACGACGCCCATGAATCTTCGACGCGATGCGCTGGCTGGGGCTGCCGAATGGATCAGCATGGTCGAGCGTGAAGCACGCACAGTTCCGGGCGCGGTCGCTACTGTTGGCCGCATCGATGTGGCTCCGGGAGCAAGCAACGTGATTCCCGGCTCAGCCAGAATGACTCTCGACGTTCGGCATTCGAAGGACGACGCGCGCCGTGATCTTGTAACCCGGCTGTTGCACTACGCGGAGCAGATCGCCGCCGCCCGCTGCCTCAAAGTTTCCTGGGAGCAGCACCTCGATCAAGCGGCTGTTGCCATGGATCGGTCCCTAACCGAACTGCTGGAGCGGGCAGTGATGAGTACCAGTCGAACGGTTCATCGAATGTCGAGCGGCGCCGGCCATGATGCCATGATCGTCGCTCGCCGGATGCCAGCGGCCATGTTGTTCCTGCGCAGCCCGGGCGGAATCAGCCATCATCCCGATGAAACAGTTTTGGACTCGGATGTTGCGGACGCGATCGAGGCCGGGATGCATTTCCTCGAAGAATTGGAACGCCGTCATGCCTGACCTCGTAATCAGACGCGACGCGCAAGATATCGGAATCGAAGACGGCAAAATCGTCGCAATCGGCCCCGAGCTCCCTGGCGCCGCCGAAGAAATCGACGCTCGCGGGTTGCACGTGTTCCCCGGCCTGATCGACGTCCATCTCCACTTCAATGAGCCGGGCCGCACGGAGTGGGAAGGCGCCGCGACCGGAAGCCGCGCTCTCGCTGCCGGAGGCGGAACACTGTTCTTCGACATGCCGCTCAACTCGACGCCATGCACCGTCAACGCCGATGCGTTCGATCGTAAGCACGCTGCGCTGGCCCAATCGTCCATCACCGACTTCGCTCTTTGGGGCGGACTGATCCCCGGCAACGTCGCCGAAATGGCGGAGTTGGCCGATCTCGGCGTCATCGGTTTCAAAGCATTCTTATGTGATTCCGGATTGCCCGAATTTCCGCGCGCCGATGACCAAACGCTGCTCGATGGCTTGCGTGAAGCCGCGCTTCTGGGTCTGCCCGTCGCGGTGCACGCAGAGAGCCAGGAGCTCACGCAGTTGCCATACGATCGATCGAGCGTCAAAGCGTTTCTCGCATCGCGACCGGTGATCGCCGAGCTCGAAGCCATCCAGCGAGCCACCTTGCTCGCACGCGAAGCCGGCGCCAAACTGCACATTGTTCACGTCAGCTCCGGCCGCGGCGTTGCGCTCGCTGCCGAGGCCCGCGCCAAAGGAACAGATGTCTCGATCGAGACCTGCCCGCACTATCTTTTCTTCACCGAAGAAGATGTTGAACGGTTAGGCGCAGTCGCCAAATGCGCCCCTCCGCTGCGCGACACCGGCGAGCAGGACGCTCTGTGGACGCAATTGCTCGCAGGAGCTGTCGACATCGTCGCATCCGATCATTCGCCCGCACCGCCGGAAATGAAGTCGGGTGATTTCGGAAAGGCGTGGGGCGGCATCGCCGGCGTTCAGTCGACTCTTTCGGTGCTGCTCGATCGCGGCTATCATTGTCATCAACTCCCGCTCGATCGCATCGCATCGCTCATCGCAACCGAACCAGCCCGCCGGTTTCGGATTCCAGGGAAGGGCTCCATCGCAATCGGCATGGACGCCGATCTCACTCTCGTCGACGTCTCACGATCAGCTCAGCTGCGGCCCGAGCATCTCAAGCAACGGCACGCGCTGAGTCCGTACCTCGATCGAACGTTCCGTGGTTGCGTCGTCCGCACCATACGCCGCGGCGAAACTATCTACGCGTTTGGAGAAATCACGGCGCTAACCCGGGGAAACTTCGTGAGGCCTTCTCTACACTAGGAACTTATGCATCACTTGGGACAGACTCGCAGCGTCTACCGGCCCGACCACATCTTGCAAACACCCGAAACCTTCGTTCGCGCGCCGCTGCCCGGAATGAAAAACGCGACCGCCATCGTTCACGTGTCGCCGGCCATCGGAGCGCAATTCACGCAATACACCGCCGAGTTGGAGCCGGGAGGCTTTCTCGCGCCCGCCGACGTTCAGCGATTCATCTACGTGCTGGACGGAGAACTGGAAGTCAACGGCGTCGCTCTCCCGCATGGCGATTTTGCCTACCTTCCGCCCGGACACGCTGCCCCAGTCTTTTCCGCAGCCGGCGCGCACGCTGCGATTATCGAAAAGCCCTATCGCGCATTGCCCGGCATTTCTGTGCCTTCGTGCTTTTCGGGACGCGAAAGCCACGTCCCCGCCGTAGCTCTGATGGGCGACGACGCGCTGGAAGTTCGCGCTCTTCTTCCCGACGATCCCTCCTTTGACTTTGCCGTGAACACCATGACCTATCTCCCCGGCGCCACGCTTCCCAACGTCGAAATCCACGTCATGGAACACGGCCTCATGATGCTCGCGGGCGGCGGAATCTATCGCCTCGGCGAGCACTGGTACCCAGTGAAGAAGGGCGACTTTATTTGGATGGCGCCATACTGCCCACAATGGTTCGGCGCGCTCGGAAAGACACCCGCGAAATACCTCATTTACAAGGATTGGAATCGCGGTCCGCAATGAAGCTCGTGATCGATCGCGAGCGTCTGGCTACGGAGCTGGACGAACTGGGCGCAATCTCGCAAGAGCCGCCGCCCGTCGTCACTCGCGTAGTCTTCAGCGAAGCGGATGTCCGAGGTCGAGACTATGTGAAGGGCCTTTGCGGCGAAGCCGGACTCACGATTCGCGAGGATGCAGTCGGGAACACGTTCGCGCGTTGGCCGGGCGTTGATCCCAGCCTTGCGCCCGTCGGGACCGGTTCTCACATCGATGCGATTCCCAACGCCGGCCGCTTCGATGGAACCGTCGGAGTCCTGGGCGGACTGGAGGCCATCCGAGCGCTCGCACGCGCGGGATATCGGCCGCTCCGATCCATCGAGCTCATCATCTTCACGTCCGAAGAACCCACGCGTTTTGGCATCGGATGCCTCGGAAGCCGGCTTCTATCCGGCCTGCTGGATCCCGACGCCGCGGCTCAATTCAAAGATCGCGATGGAACCTCGCTCGATCAAGCGCGGTCCGCCGCCGGGTTCGCGGGCCCGCTGTCATCGGTGCGGCTGCCGCGCGACCATTATTCCGCCTTCGTTGAACTGCATATTGAACAGGGACCGATTCTTGAGCAGCGCAATATTCCCCTCGGCGTGGTCATGGCGATCGCAGCGCCGGCTAGCCTCAAAATCACGGTTAAAGGCGAAGGCGGCCATGCGGGCGCCGTGCTGATGGCGGATCGGCACGATGCGTTTCTCGCCGCAGCCGAGATCGCACTCGCAGTTGAATGGAACGCCCGGTGCAGTGGTTCGCCTGACACGGTAGGCACTGTCGGCGTGTGCGAGGTTTTCCCGGGCGCCGTCAACAGCATTCCCAGCCGCGCGCAGATCACAATCGACATTCGCGATATCGACGAAGCTCGGCGTGATTCCGTCTTGCGAAAAATCGAACTGGCTTCGGGCGATGTCGCTCACCACCGCGGCGTCCGCGTCAATGTGGAACTCGTCAATGCCGATCCCCCGGCCCACTGCGCTCCGCGTGTCGTCGACACTCTCGTCCAAGCTTGCGAAACGCACAACCTGCCATTCGAACGAATGATCAGCCGCGCGTATCATGACTCGCTCTTTATGTCGCGGATCGCGCCTGGGGCGATGTTGTTTATTCCATGCCGCGGCGGCGTGAGTCACCGGCCAGACGAATACGCATCGCCCGATGCGATCGCGCAGGGGACGCTTGTACTCGCTGAAGCTCTCGCGCGCCTGGCAGAGAACTAAGCGGCTGATTTGAAAACGCCCGTCAGTCTACAACCTTGGTAGCTACGGGCACGGCGCCTCCCGCCAGTTCCGCCAAAGCGGCGCGGAGTTCCCGGAGTTTGGGAGGCTTGTTGAGCACGCGATCGACGTGCGGCGGAATGTCGCCCTCAGCAATGATCCGTTGGCCCCAGCCGGTCAACAGAATCACGGGAGTGGTTGGCGAATCGTTCTTGATCGCAGTCGCCACTTTGCGCCCATCCACATAAGGCATTCCGAGATCGGTGATGACGACTGCGAAACGCTCATCCCGTTGTTCGGCCGCGCGGAAGGCGTCGATGCCTTCCTGTCCACCATTGGCGCTGACAACGGCGTGGCCATCCGCCTCCAGGGCGTCGCGGAGCGACTTGATCAGCAGCGGATCGTCGTCCACGCTCAGAATGCGTAGCCGCGGTGGCATCGCATCAGGTTGCGCAGACTGAGTCTCCGCCGAGTTGACGGCCACGGGGAAACCAAGGCGGACCGTGGTGCCTTGCCCGACGGCGCTCTCCATCTCGATCTCAGCATTGTGCCGCCGGATGACACCGTAAACCATCGCAAGTCCGAGGCCCGTGCCGCGTTCGCCTTTGGTCGTAAAAAATGGCTCCAGGCAGCGGCGCCGCGTGTCTTCGTCCATCCCCACACCGCTATCCGCCACTTCCACCGCCACATGCCTTGTGTCTGCCGCGGTCTCGGTGATTTTGGTGCGAACGGCCAGCTTCCCACCTTCCGGCATCGCATCCACGGCATTGAATACCAGATTGATCAAAGCCTCGCGAATCTCGCTTTCGATACCGGCCACCGGCGGAAGATCCTTGCCCAATTCCGACACCAGCTCGATCATAATGCCGCGTTGCTGTGGCATATCCGCCCAACGCGCGCGCGTCAAATCGATCACCTGCTGCACCAGAGTGTTCAAATCCACGGGTGACAGGACCAATTCCGGCTCGTGCTGGCGATAGAACTCGCGCATGCGCGCCACGGTATGCGCCACGTCGCCAATGGCGCGCTGGGTAGTCTCCAGATATTCGCGCGTTCGTTTGCTGAGCCCAGCCTCCTGTTCCAGCAGCATTTCGGTATAAAGCGCGACCGGCGAGATCGCGTTGTTAATGTCGTGCGCGATTCCGCTCGCCATCTGTCCCAACGCCCGCAGCCGCTCCTGCTGCATCACGGCCTGTTGGGTTTGACGCAGGTCATCATAAGCCTGCTGCAGCGCGGTGTAGACTTCCGATTGATGAGACGCCAGCGCGACATGCTCGCTCAGCTGCCGCAAAAACTCGCACTCGCCACTGCTGAAGCTGTGGGATTCCCGGCGAGCAGCGATCAGAATTCCGAAGACCTGGCTTTCAAACAATAGCGGCGCGGCCACGAATGCACGCAAACCGCTGCTGGCCAGGCGTTGCGGAAAGGGGAACTTGATCTGGCTGACATCCTCTTCATACACCAGCCGGCCGCGAACACATTGCGACAGGCCGTTCTGATCGATGCTGATGTGGGCCTCCTGGGTCATCGCCAACTGCATGGCCAGGGCTTCGCTCCGCACACCCACGCAATTGACTACTACTTCGGCGGCGTGCGCGTCGTACAGGCAGACGCATCCGAAGTCGATCGGCAAGCTGTCTTCAAGAGTCCGGATCACCACTTGGAAGATGCTGCGGACGTCCTGACGCTCCCCAATGGCGCGGGTGATCTGGTCCAACAGATTCAAGCGTTCCAGCTGAGTCTGGAGTCTTTGCGCCGTATGCTTGTGCTGGGTAATCTCCGATTTCAGCGCCTCCACCGCTTGATTTAGTTCCGCGGTTCTGCTCTGAACCCGTTGATCCAGCTCGTCCGCATGAATCAGGACCTCCCGCTTCCGGCGTTGGGTCCGCGCCACCAGGCTAATTACCACCGACAGGATCAACACTAGCGTCACTTGGCCGGGAGCGACATTCGCCAGGCGGAAATGCGGCTGCAAGGCAAACGGGAGCCCGATCATCGTCAGCAAACTTGCCAACACCCCAGGGATGTACCCCCCAAACCAGGCCGACAGACACAGGGCCGTCAAATAGAGCACGACGTAGGGGAAGTCGACGCCCTTGGGCAGTATCCAAGACACCACGATCTGGAGGCACAGGGCCGCGGTGACGGTTACAAATGGTAGAAGGTACCGGATGAATCGCGGTACCGGCTTAGCGGTAGCACGCACTTTCCTCCATCGGCGGAATCTCACCGCGCTGTAGTGTGTGCGGTTAGCTACCCCATAGCCCACCGCACCTCGCCGGTCCATAAAGGATGGGGCAAAAGGGCCGATTTAATGGCGGATATCCAAACTTTTCAACCCCGTAAGCGGCCTGGAGGTAAATGTGTCATTTCGAAGGTCCGGCGCGATATCAGTTCTAATCCCGGCGGTAATTCTAAGCCTTTTGACATGCGCGGCCTTTTCGCAGGAAACCGAGGGGACCATCACCGGCACGGTCACCGACGCGCAGGATGCTGTCGTACCAGACGCCGTTTTGACCTTGAGCAACCTGGACCAAGGCGCCGGCAGAAAAGCCACCAGCAACCAGCAGGGCATCTACGAATTCAAGTTTCTGGAGCCCGGCCGTTATGTGGTTACTGCGTCTCGGCCCGGTTTCCGGCAGCTTGTTAAGACGGACCTCGTTCTCACAGTCGGCCAAACCATGCGTGTGGATTTTAATCTCGAACTGGGAGACGTGAATCAATCCATATCGGTCAGCGACACCAAATCGCAGATGCTCGAGACCGAAAGCTCGGGAGTCAGCACCATCATCAACTCCACCGAGGTTGCGGATCTTCCGCTGAATGGCCGCAACTTCGACGACCTCATTCCGCTAATGGCGGGCGCAACCACGGGGATGCAGGGCCAATCCAACGGCGGCTATAACCTGAACGGCTCGCGGAGCGACTCCAACATGTTTGTTCTCGACGGGCAAAGTAACAACGACTTCAATAACAATCTCCTGATCCGTCCCGAAATCGACGCGATCCAGGAATTTCAGATCCTGACCGCCACATTCTCGGCCGAATACGGCAGCACCGGCGGCGGCATCGTCAGCGTACAACTGAAGTCCGGCAGCAACCAAATCCACGCCTCGCTTTTTGAATTTCTCCGCAACGACGCATTGGACGCCAACAACTTCTTTGCCAACGACGTGCCCTTGATGGCCGGACAGACCTCCGCGCCCCGCCTGGAACTGCAGCGCAATCAATTTGGCGGGACTTTAGGCGGCCCGATCGTCCACGACAAAACGTTCTTCTTCGTGGATTATCAAGGATCCCGGCAACTGGCGGGCGCCACCACAATCCAGACGGTACCGACCCTATTGGAGCGAAAGGGAAATTTCAGCCAGGATCTGGGATCCAAGGCTTTGTACGACGACTCGTTCCTCGGCACCACATTCGCGAACCAGACCATTCCCGCATCAGCACTCGACCCGGCGGCGATCAAACTGACCAACCTCTATCCTGTTCCCAACGTGTCTGGAACGTTCATCCCCGGGCAGGGGGTTGTGAACAATTACTCCACGTCCGGCGTTGGTTCAAACAACAGCAATCAGTTCGATATCAAGCTGGATCACTATCTCACTCCGACGGATACGTTTTCCGGGCATTATGCGTTTTCGCAGGGCGACCAGTTGGTTCCGGCGGCGTTTGGAGGCGGAACCGTAGGTCCATGCATTGGCTGCGGTAACGTTTTGGACCTGCTGGCAGGCTCCCCGCAGAACCGCACTCAGCAAGCCGGGCTGGCTGAAACACATATTTTCTCCGCGGCCACGGTGAATGAGTTCCGGTTCGGGGTTACAAGATTCTGGTCCTTTCTTCAAACGTCGGATGGAGGAAAGAACCTGGCGAATGAGTTCGGAATTCCCAATGTGAACGTCAGCGCCTACACCACCGGCCTTCCCTGGTTTGATTTTTCCCCCTCGCCTAGTTGGATCGGCACGTCGCCGTTTACCCCGTCCTTGACCGGCTACACGAATTGGGAGGAGAGCGACAACCTCTCCCTGCTACGAGGCCGGCATTCGATCAAGATGGGATTCGATATGCATCGAAAGGCGAACAATTCCGCCAGCAATTTCTTCGGGAAGGGCGCCTATATATTCACGCCGTTCTTCACCGGAAATGCGTTTGCCGATTTTCTGACAGGGCGGGCCACCGAGATCCAGCAGACTTTGACTCCTGGCGTTACCGGACTCCGGGCGCAAGAGTACGGCGCCTACATCCAGGACGATTTCAAGGTCACCCCCCGCCTTACGTTGAATCTGGGCCTGCGGTACGATCTTTTCCCCGGAGCCTACGAAGAGTACAACCGGCTCTCAAACCTGGATCCCGTAACCGGCACCGTACAGCTTGCCGGCCAAGATGGAGCGCCTCGAAATTTCATCCCCACCGACTATCTCAACTTCGCGCCGCGCTTTGGTTTCGCCTACGCCCTCACGCCGAACACCGTGCTGCGGGGGGGCTATGGAATCTCGTACGTCAACGCGAACAATTTTGTCAGCTATATTGGTGCGAATCCGCCGTTTACGCAGTCTTTCACGCTGGTGAATCTGAGTTTTACCAACTATGAGGCCCTCAATCTTTTGAGCCAGGGTCTGCCAACCGGCTTGGCGCCGACGCCGGCGAATTTCAATCCAAACCAGCCCGCCGGTAACTACGATGAGGCCGGGCTGAACAACCGAACACCGTACACTCAATCCTTCAGCTTCAATTTACAGCGCGCCCTTCCCGGCAATGTCGTCGCTGAAATCGGTTATGTCGGAACCAAGGGAACGCGGCTACCGGGCGAGGTGGATGGCGATCCCGCACCGCCGGGCAATCCGGCTACTGAACAGCAGCGGCGGATTTACGCGTCTACCCTACCGAACGTCACGGGCATCACTTACTACATCAACGCCTTTTCGTCTATCTATCATTCGTTGCAGGTCAAAGTCGAAAAGCGCTTTTCGCACGGCCTTCAGTTCCTTTCCACCTACACCTTCTCGAAATCGATCGACGAGGCGAGCGGAAGTCCCGTAACCGGCGGCGGCGATTCGAATTCCTCCAACTTCCCGCAGAATCCATTCGACTGGAGTGCCGACCGCGCTCTCTCCGCGTTCAACGTGAAAAACAAGTTCGTCGCCGCGTTCAACTACAATCTCCCGTTCGGACGATCGCAGGCTATCGGCGCGCAGTGGAATCGCGCAATGGACGGAATCCTGGGCGGATGGCAGGTCAATGGTATTTTGACGGTGCAGAGCGGGCTGCCGTTCTCGGTGTACGCGACTTCGAACGCGGATTGTGGGTGCTCTTCAGGCGGTCTTCGCGCGGACGTGGTCGGCAATCCCTTCCCAGCGGGATTTCACCAAACCATCAACCAGTGGTTCGATCCAGCGGCATTCTCCGATCCGCCGCTCGATCAGTACGGGAATTCCGGCCGCAATATTATCCCCGGTCCCGGACTTACCGATCTGGACTTTTCGCTCTTCAAGAAGTTCAGGCTGGATGAGAAGCGCATGTTCCAGCTTCGCGCCGAGTACTTCAACATCCTCAACCACCCGAATTTCCTCTATCCCACCACCACTACGGACGCCACGTGGAACACCGGAGGAATTCTTACCCAGGCCATGCCGGCCCGCGTCGGGCAGTTGGCCTTGAAGTTTACGTTCTGAGTAACACCGGAATTACGTCAGCGCTCTGACTTTGCGCTCAAACACCGCCCAGGCCTTCTTCGGCCGGCCCTGGTCATCGAACATCCCGAGGGTCTTCAGGAACGAGCTGAAACGGTCCGCTCCCGGCATCTTGTAGTACCCCGAGAAGCTCTTGACGAGGGAGTCCGAAAAATCGGACATGAACGTGAAGTTCACGCCGATGAAGCGGCCGGGATTGGCTGCCACATGGTCCAGCACGCGAGAAAAGATTTCGGCCTGCTTTTCCTCTGAACTGCCATTCGTCGCTGACGTCGGGCACCCCACTTCCTGCAGAAAAATCTTCTTCGATCCCGCAGCGTTAAGGATGCGGGGAAAATCCTCGTCCACGGTGGAGGGGGCCCGCACCACGAAATCGGGGCCCATGGGATAGTACGTCAGCGCAAAGAAGCCGGTCTGATCGAGAATCGGGCGCAGGAGTCCGGCGTTTTCCAGGCCCTCGCGCGTGGTGGAGACACTGATTTGCGCATCCGGCACTCTGTTTCTGATGTGAGCCGAGGCTCGCGCCACAAGCTTCGCAAAAGCCTGAACTTCGCCTGGATGCTGTCTAAAATACGCGTCAATTTCGTTGCCCACAAGGAAATACCGCACTCGCCCTTCCAGGCGCGGGAGAACGGCATCCAGCAAGCGGTCCAGCCGTGCCCCGGTTTCCTCTGCATCGAAGGGTTTGCCCATGAGATCCGCCGGCATGGCCCGCTGGTTGGTGTCGACGACGCGGATATGTAGAATCGCGGGAAGGTTCTCATGGACTGCCTCGCCGATCTGGTACTTGACGTCGTTGAGTTTGTATTTTTCCGGGCCGGTTTCAATTTCGTCCCACTTCGGGCTGATGTAAATCAAATTGATCCCGGCATCCCGGGCCTGCCGGAAGCGGGCTTGCACGGAATGTGAATCATAGCCTTCATTTGCGAACGTATTTGCCACCAGCCCCACGCGAATCGCACCGGTGCGCTCGGGTTGGTTTAACAGGGGATGGTTGTTGTCCCGGGTAGTGGACCGGCAACCTGCCGACAAGCACACGAAGGCAGCTACGCCGATTGCCATTCTATTGGGCGGGGTCACTGTTTTTCATCGTCCATTTGCGCGCTCTTCTACAGGTATGGCTAAAGGGCTAAGCGAAAGCAGACGATTGATAATCCTAAGGGGAATAGCCGGGATAGGCGTATACACGGGTGGGGTGATAGGAAGGATTAGGACTTGAGAGTCACGAACCTCACAGATTCCCGCATTCTGATCGTCGACGATCAAACTGCCAACCTTCAAGTACTAGCTGCAGTTCTCGGATTTGCAGGTTACGAAAACGTGCATTGCCTCAGCGATTCACGCAATCTCCTCCCAACGTTCCGCGACTTTCAACCGGATCTCATTCTGCTGGACCTACATATGCCGCACGTGGATGGTCTTGCCGCGATGGATCAGTTAGCCACGGTGATTCCAGAGGTCGACTACCTGCCTATTCTGGTGCTCACCGGCGATGGAACGCCGGAGGCGAAAGAGAAAGCGCTGTCGCACGGCGCGCACGATTTCCTCTCGAAACCCTTGAACCGGGCCGAGGTCCAGCTGCGGGTCAAAAATCTGCTCGAAACCCGCCACCTTCACCTGCAGCTCAAGTCCCAGAACGCGTCATTAGAGCAGCAGGTGGACGAACGAACCAAGCTCGCCGAAGAACTCGCGATGACCAACCTCAAGCTGCGCGACGCGCAGACCCACTTGATTCATTCCGAGAAGATGGCCGGCCTGGGCCAGCTGGTCGCGGGCATAGCCCACGAAATCAACAACCCGATGGCGTTCGTGATCAACAACATTTTCATCGTCGAGGAAACGCTCGCAAAACTCTCGAACCAAGGCGGGTTACCGCCGGAAGCATTGGAGAAAGTAGCCAAGATGCAAGCCCGTATGACCGGCGCGCACGCGGGCGCCACACGGGTGAAGGAGCTGGTGACCAAGCTGCGGACGTTTTCGAGGTTGGACGAAGGCACCATCAAGACCATCAACGTGCACGAAAGCATCGAGTCCGTTCTCCTGTTCCTGGGGCACAAAATGGAAGGGCGCATCGAAGTGGAGCGCCAATACGGCGAAGTGGAGACGCTCACCTGCTTGGCGGGCGAGCTGAACCAGGTGCTGATGAATATCATCGCGAATGCGATCGATGCCATTGACGGCCCCGGACGCATTACGCTCGCGACAGCCCAGCAAAACGGCGATTTCGTGATTCGCGTCCGTGACAGCGGAAGGGGCATACCGGAACACATACGCAACCGGGTCTTCGAGCCGTTCTTTACCACCAAGCCGGTGGGGGAAGGCACCGGCCTCGGCCTTGCCATCTCTTACGGGATTATGCAAGCCCATCATGGCTCCATGGAATTCCTCAGCGAAACGGGAAAAGGGACGGAGTTCATCCTGAAGATTCCGGTCTCATTGGGAGCCTCGGCATGACGGAGCAGGCCTTTAAGCCGAAAGTGCTCGTGGTGGACGACGAGCCGCAGATTTTGGAATCGATCCATGAACTGCTGGAAGACGACTTTGAAGTAGTGGTCAGCACCGACGCGACTGCGGCCGTCGAGCTTCTGAAGCGCGCGCAGATAGCTGTGATCCTGGCCGATCAGAGGATGCCCAAGCTGACGGGCGGCGAATTCCTGGCAAAAGCCCGCGAGATCTGCGATGCGACGCGGATTCTCATCACTGGATACGTCGACATCGACGCGCTGATTCGCGCCGTCAACGACGGCCAGATCCATTCGTATGTCCCCAAACCCTGGGAACCGGCCAACCTCAAAGTGACGGTGTTGAAGGCCGCCACCTATGCCAAGGAAGTCACCCAGCGGAAGAAGGCGGCGGAAATCGTCGCCGAGCAGCAGGAAGCACTGGCGCGTTCGGAAGCGGCGTACCGCCGGCAGACGAAAATATTGCGGTCGGTTCTGGACAACATGGGCGACGGAGTTCTGGTGGCCGACGAGTTCGGAAAGATGGTGCTGCTCAACCCGGCGGCTGAGCAGATGGTCGGTCCCGGCGCCAAGGAAATCCCACGCGCGCAATGGAGCGAGTTGCTGGGTATCTACCGTCCCGGCACGGCGGCGTTTTATCCCAGCGACGAGCTGCCATTGGCACGGGCCATGCGCGGAGAGAACGCGGATGGAATCGAGTTGTACGTGCGCAATCCACTGAAGCCGGATGGCATGTTCGCTAGCGTCAGCGTGCGGCCGCTCAAAGACGATCGAGGCAAAATCAACGGAGGCGTGGCCGTGATTCGCGACGTCACGCTGGAGAAATCGTCAGAGACCATGCTGCGGCAGGCCAAAGAGGAAGCCGAACGCGCCAACCGCGCCAAGAGTGAATTTCTTTCGCGCATGAGCCATGAGTTGCGAACACCGCTTAACTCCATCCTGGGCTTTGCGCAGCTTCTTTCCCTGGCGGAATTAGGCGGCCATCATGAGGACAACGTCCAGCAGATTCTGAAGGGCGGATATCACCTGCTGGAATTGATCAACGAAGTGCTGGATCTGGCTCGGATTGAAGCCGGCCGCCTCAGCTTGTCGCTGGAGCCGGTTCGAATCCGGGATTCGGTGAAGGAAGCTTTCGACCTGGTGCGGCCCATCGCTGGCCTGCAAAACATCACGCTCAGCGCGGACTTCTCGGCCTACGGGGACCGGCACGTTCAAGCCGATCGCCAGCGTCTGAAGCAGGTACTGCTGAATTTCCTGTCGAACGCCATCAAGTTCAACCGCAGCAACGGACTGGTTGTGCTGCGGTGCGAGGAGGTCCAAAACGGCCGGCTGCGCGTGGAAGTGATGGACACCGGCGCGGGTATCGACGAGGAAGGGCTACGAAAAATCTTCGTCCCATTCGAACGTCTGGGTGCCGACCGCAACGCGGTGGGGGGAACCGGATTGGGCCTCGCGCTCTCCAAACGCATGATCGAAGCCATGGACGGGACTATAGGTGCGGATAGCACGGTGGGGGTTGGCAGCCGGTTCTACATTGAGCTGCCTTTAGTGGATCACCTGGCAACCCTCCATGAAGAAGCGCCGCTAACACCTCCTCAGTTGCACGCCGGAGCCTCGCATCGGGGAACGGTTTTGTACATCGAGGATAATCTTTCAAATATCCGGCTCATCGAGGAAATCCTGACTCGCTACCCAGGCGTGCGTTTACTCGAAGCCATGCAGGGTAAGCTGGGCGTGGAAATTGCAAACACTCACGCACCCGATTGGATTCTGCTGGACGTGCATCTGCCGGATATGTCGGGCGAAGAGGTGCTCGAGGCTCTGCGGCGCAACCCGCACACCGCGAAGATTCCCGTTACGGTGCTGAGCGCGGATGCCACGGCCGGGCAGATCAGCCGCCTGATGTCGGCGGGCGCGCGCGAGTACCTGACCAAGCCACTCGACGTTCTACAGCTGATCGGTCTGCTCGAGGCGACCTTGTCATCGGGCGAACAGGCTCCCGCGGTCTCGATCCCGAACCAGCGCTCCGCCACCGAAATTCGATGGGCGCCGGAAACAGTAACGCTCGCCTCGCTTCCCCCGGGACTGATTGACGAATTGCGAAGCGCCGTTCGAGATGGCGAGAAAGATCGCCTGGACGAACTGATTGCCGCGGCCGCCCATCGGGATCCGCAATGCGGTCGCGCCTTGAAGGACCTCGCCGACCAATACGACTACGACGGATTGAACAATTTGCTAACGGAGGCTCGCCAGTGACTGCGCCGGCTATCGACCCGCAACCCAAGAGCAACATCATGGCGGTGGACGACCAGCCGGCTAACTTGAAATTGCTGGAGGACCTGCTGACGCAACAAGGCCACGCCGTGCGATCGTTCCCGCGCGGGCGTTTGGCACTGGAGGCAGCCGCGCGGAATCTGCCGGACCTGATTCTGCTCGACATCAACATGCCGGAGATGAACGGCTTTGAGGTGTGTCAGAAGCTGAAGGCCGACGACAAGCTGGCCGGCATCCCCGTCCTGTTCCTGAGCGCACTGAACGAAACGCGTGACAAGGTGAAAGCCTTTCGATCGGGCGGCGTGGACTATATCACCAAGCCCTTTCAGTTGGAAGAGGTGCGCGCGCGCGTGGAAACGCATCTCGAGCTTCACCGGGCTCGCCAAAGGGAGCGCGAACTTTTGGAGCGAACCCTCAACGGCTCGGTGAAAGCGCTGTCCGATCTCGCGCATCTCACGTCGCCGTCGTTGACCGAGCGCTCGGGCGCGCTGCGCAGCATGCTGATGCATATGGCCGCGCAGATGCGGCTGCCGGATCCATGGCAGTATGAACTTGCCGCGATGCTTTGCCTGATCGGCTGCATCACCCTGCCCTCCGACGCTTTTGAGCACGCCTATGTCGGCGACAAGGCTAACGCCGAGGAGCAGAAGATGTACCGCTCCCATCCCGACGTTGGTTTCCAGCTTCTATCGCGCATTCCGCGCCTGGAAAACATAGCCGAAATGATCCGGTTGCAGCAGGTGGAGACTTCGAATTGGGCGAATAACGACGTGGCTGAGCGAGGCTCACGCATGCTGAAGACCGCCCAGGAATTGGATCGGCGAACTCTGCGGGGAATTCCATTCCAGACGGCCTGCGATCAACTTCGTGCGGCACCCGGGAAATATCCGACCGCGATCCTGGATGCCCTGAAGGATTACTCCCCGTCGCGGGTTCACTTTGAAGTGAAGCGTCTACCCACGGGGCAACTGCTGCCAGGAATGATTTTGGAAGACGATGTGGTCACCGAAGACGGCATCACGGTCATTTCCAAAGGGACCACGCTCACTGTGACGCTGATCGAGCGGGTCCGAAACTTCGCCCGGACACGTGGCGTACACGAGCCTATACAGGTGCGGGCGCCGCAAGGTTCCTACGCCGCCGAACAGCCCCTGAGAGTTTAGGTCCGGTCTATGGCGCAAACCAACAGCAAGAGCCATATTATGGCCGTGGACGACCAGCCGGCCAACCTCAAACTGCTGGAAGATTTGTTGGGCCAGCAGGGCCATGTGGTGCGCTCGTTCCCGCGCGGGCGCCTGGCACTGGAAGCTGCCGCGCGCAACCCGCCGGACTTGATTCTGCTCGACATCAATATGCCGGAGATGAGCGGCTTCAAGGTCTGCGAACTGCTGAAGGCCAATGAAAAACTGGCCCGGATTCCAGTGATTTTTCTGAGCGCCTTGGCCGACGCAAGCGACAAGGTGCATGCTTTTCAGTCCGGTGGAGTCGACTACGTCACCAAGCCTTTCCAGGTGGATGAAGTGCAAGCCCGCGTGCGGACGCACTTGAAAATCCATCAATTGCAGAAAGAACTGCTGTTACACGCCAACCATTTGGAACAACTCGTCGACGCTCGTACCAAGGAGTTGGCCGAGACGCAGGCCCGCCTGAAAGTACTCGACCGCGCGAAAAGCGACTTCTTGCGATTGATCCATCACGAGCTGCGTTCGCCGTTGAACGGGCTCTTGGGGGTTGGAGAACTGGTGCTGGATGAGATGGCCGAATCGGAAAGCGGCGCGGAACTGCGCGAAATGTTCGAATTGTCGCGCCAGAGGATGCTCACGATCCTGGACGACGCATTGTTGCTCACCGAAATCGAGGTTGCAAGCGACACGTTTTCCTCTGAGGCCACTGATCTGGTCTCCACGCTTGAGGCCGCCATCGAGAGCGCCGCGGCGTTCGCCCAATCGCGCGGAGTCGCGGTTGAATTGGCGCCGGGCGAGAGCGGCTGCGTCCTGGCCAAGCGCGACTTGCTGGTGAAAGCGATGCAAGCGCTGATCGAAACAGCCGTGAAGTTTTCGAAAACGGGGCAAGTGGTGCGGCTGGAGTGTCTGGCCGGGCCGGACGGCGCCCAGGTCCTGATTCGCAGTTGTGGCCGAATTCCGGAATCCGCAATCGCGAACTTTTTCCAGGTCTTTTCCATCGGCGATGCCATCACCCCCGGTGGAGATCTAGGGCTGGGACCGCCGGTGTCACAGCGCATTCTCTCGTTGTTCGGCGGCTCCATCAGCGTTGAGAACCTGCAGCCGTCGGGCATTCAGCTCACCGTGGCGCTCAGGAACGCATAACTGGCCTTGTCTCGCATCTCGCCGGACCAAAAAACAAACCCGTCCCGGAGCGGATTCCGAAACGGGCTGCGCGTCTGGTAACCACAGAACAGTTAGTGTCGAAGCTGGGTGCTGAATTTGCCTGTTTCGTACACTTCGCAATTGGCGCGTTCCGAAATAACAGGATCGGCGCTGGCATTGAGCCGGAGCGTTCGCGTCGGCATCACCCAGGGCTCAATGAACGAATCCGGATCGTCAATGGTCATGTCGTAGTGGAGTTCATTTCCAACACGCGTGAGTTTCTCAATGATGTGCATGTTGTCGGAATGGAAGAGGCCTCCTCGTCCCAACCAAGTCGAATCGACGAATGAACCGGAGTCGATCACGAGCGTATCGCCTTCCCATTTACCGATGCTATACCCGTAGTAGGTCGCTTCGATCGCCTTCTTCTCGTCGCGCGCGCGGCCGTCGGTGGGGATGTCGCGGAATTCCGTGTTGCCGCCGCCGTAATCGGAATACTGCCCATAGAAGAAGATGATGTCTTTCTCGGTTTGGATGATCCGCCGGGGCGTGCCCTGCCGCGGAAGACCCAGCGGCTGACAGGTCATGACCGGATCGTACTTGTTCGTCCACTGATCGAGTTCCTGAATCTTGTCCCAATATTCGGGTTTGTAATTGGGACGACTCGGCCCAAATCGCGAGGGCGAGATCCACTCGTAATCCACCCAGAAGTTGTCTTGCGCGACTTGGCAGCCCACTTCGGGGTTCATTCCCCCACCCTTCCCCTGCGTTGGACCACACCGGCGGGCCCCACTGCCCGTAACTGGAAGAGGCGCGAAACCCCAGGTTCCAGTGAAGTCCGGCTTCCCATTCGCCAGCCGCGGGGTTGCGACGGCTTCCGTCTGCGTCGCCTTTGCGTCGGCATTCAGAGTCCAGTTGGGAGGCTGATTGGTCGGCTTCATCGCCGCCTTGACGCTCGCCGGAACCGGCATCACGACGTACATCTGTCCCGTTTCCGTCAGCGTTGTTGTAATGTCGCGCACTACGGCGCCGTTTTTGCGTTCCGTCATCTTGCCCGCGTAAAACGCCTCGGCCGGGTTGAGCGGATTATTCCAGTCTTTATAATCGCTGTAAGTGAACTCGTAAGTGTTGGCGCCACTTTTCACCACGACACGCTCGGGCATGAACTTCGCGTCGAGTGTGGCGGTCGCGGTTGCATTGGGGACGCCCGGAATCGGGAACGTCACCACGGGCTTATTGCCTTCCCAAGCGACGGAGGTTTTCCCCGCCATCGCGACGTCAGCAGGTACCCGTTGCGGCCTGGGAGCCATTTCCGGTGGATCGCTGATCCCCGCCATCGCACCCTTGAACGCACCCTGCGGGCTTGCCCACAGGCGAATCATCCGTTCCTCTACAGCTGCGGGCATGGGCGTCGCCTTGCCTTTACCGGGGACGAGCTCTGCACCGGGAATGTCTTCGTTCCAGGCATACGCTCCACTGAGGACTTCGACATTGGAGCACGCCTGGCCGTTGGGCCGAGTGCCCGTGTACTGAATCCGCTCGCCTGACGTCTGGTAACTGATGCTGGTTCGATACTTCGTTACATTACAGGGCTGTCCGTCCACTTGAATGGTGCCCTTGCCCTGGTATTCGAGCGACATGAGCAGGTCTCGCTCTTCGCTGCTTCGGAGCATGCCCATATACCAGGCCCAGTTGAAAAGGACTGCTTTCAGGTCCTTCGCACCGGCTGCAGGGGTGTACCGCGGCCCGCCGCCTCGACCTCCGCGGCCGCCAGCTTGTCCTCCACCGCCGCCACCCGGGCCACCCTGAGCCGGCGCTGCAGGGGCGGGGCCTCCTTCTTGTGCAAAGGCCGAGGACGGCCCGTTGACCGTCAGTGCGACTGCGATCGCGATACTTGTCCCAAAGATCTTTCGTAGAACAGCCATGATGATTCCTTCTTTACTTAGTCGTTATTTAGGTCGTTCGGGTTACCGGCGGATATCTGGATCACGCGCCGTCCGGCATGATCACGGTCTTAAGGAAACCCGGCGTACTGCCGTCCCGCGCCGCCAGCGAACCGTATAGGTTCGTGAACTTCACGCTGGGCACTGTCCCGGAAAGTTCTTTTCTTTCTTTCATGTCGTCACGCCCGATCGGCTGAGGATTTTATCACGATTCGTTGATGCATGGAAAGAGCGACGCGATGGTAAGGCGATGCGGGTCTGGATTGAACACTTGTTAGCCAGCGAAACGACGATTGCTCTGGCCGTCCGCCTTCCAGCCAAGCGGCCGCAGCAGCTTTTATTGTGGCAAGATTGGAGTCCTGCTGCCAAGAGCCCCTACGGCGAAGGTACAAAACATGTTGCCGCACTCTGGGATTCGGCCTACACGCGATGGGTGAACTAATTCGGCTTTTGCGTGGAAGCGGCCCGTTCCTTGGTATGAGCGACCAGTGCTTCAAATCCTGGGTCGCCATGAAGCGATTTAAAATCGGGGTCCGTTTCAATCCCTTGACGAGTCTCGGCGGCCAGCGCATGCTCCACGGCGAAGCGCAAATTATTGAACGCGGCATCGCGCTTGCCCTGCTGCGCCAAGACCTCCGCTAAGTCATAAGCTGCCTTGGCAGTATCGGGATGATTGGGGCCGACCGCGCGGCGTAGACCATCGAGCGTTCGCCCAAAAAACACTTCCGACTCCGCATAGTGCCTCTCTTTTTTCAGGACGTCCGCCAAACCCATGGTGGTGGCCAGCGTATCGGTATGATCCGGCCCCAGCGTTCGCTGCTCGGTCTGGAGGGTCTCGCGAACCAGTTGCTCGGCTTCGGAATACTTGCCTTCCGCGGTCAGCGTATCGGCCAGATTTCCCATGGTGACAAGCGTGGAACGATGTTCGGGACCAAGCTTCTTGCGCTTGATTTCCAGCGTCTCACGGAACAATTGTTCGGCTTCGGGGTAACGTTGCTCATCTCTTAGCGCCAGTGCCAGGTTTCCCGCCACCAACAGAGTGCGAGGATGGTCCGGACCTCGCACGCGCCGCAACGGCGGAAGTATGCCACGATATAGCTTCTCAGCCTCGTCGTAATGCTCCTCGTATAGCAGCGTCGACGCTAGATTGCCGGTATCGTCCAATACTCTCGGATTGTCCGGGCCCAGTTTGCGCCGATCGATTTCCTGGATCTCGCGAAAAGCATTCTCCGCATCCGAATATTTGCCTTCATAAGCGGAAACAATTGCGGAATGCTGAAGAGTATCCAGGTAAAGTTGATCCTGCGGCCCGAATACGCGCTTCGTGACATCCAGAACGCTGCGATTCAGCTTCTCCGCCTCCGCGTAGTGGCCCTCGTTTTGTTGGATCAGTGCCAGCTTTGACATGGCCGCAAGCGTGTCGTGATTCTGCGCGCCCAGCCTGCGGCGGCGAACGTCCATCGTTTCGCGGGCTAACTTCTCGGCCTCCGAGTATTTGCTGGCCTCCATCAGAACATCGGCCAGATCGTACATCGATTTCAACGTATCCGGATGGTCAACTCCAAGTGCTTGCCTCCGAATGGCGATGGCGCGGCGCAGTAACGATTCACTCTTGGAATACAGGCCAAGGCTCTTGTAGACGTTGCCCATGACCTCCATCATCTGGGCCTGGAGTTCGGGGTCTTTCGTCAGCCCGGTGTCGATGTCTTGAGACGCTTTGTCGAGAATCTCGCGAGCGCGGACATCGTTACCGCGCGCTTCGCCGGGGTCCGACACTTTAAACATGCTAGTCATGAACTCGGTGACACGATCTGCGCGGTCGCGCTCCAGGCGGACTCGCCGCAGTTCGATGGTTTGTGTCACCGCAAAAGCAACCAGCAGCAATACGGCGGTAGCTGTAACTCCAACGGCCACCCGGTGGCGGCGAATGTATTTTCGACTCCGATACCAGGCGCTGGCCGGACGAGCAGTGACGGGCTCGTTACGCAGATATCTTCCGATGTCGGCGGCCAGCTCGGCGGGCGTGGCGTAGCGGCGGGCTCGATCTTTTTCTAAAGCTTTGAGAGCGATCGCATCCAGATCGCCGCGTAATTGTCCAGCCAGCGCCGGAGCGTCCGCGCCGCGGTTTTGGGCAGCGGCCTTGGACCGTTCGGGGGAATGCTCGGCGAGCGTGAGCAGCTTGGTGCTGGGCCGCGGGGCGTCTTCCTCGCGCAGCTTGCGTGGAACTTGATCGAGAGGCGTGGTGCTAAAGTCCAGCGGCAACGCTCCCACCAGCAACTCATACAGCACCACACCCAACGAGTACACATCGGTGCGAGTGTCGACGTCCGCGCCGTCCGAGTCGGCTTGTTCCGGACTCATGTAGCCTGGCGTCCCGAGGATCGCTCCCACGCGCGTGAACATGCTGTCGGCCGTAAGCCGCTGAGCGGTGGCCTTGGCCACGCCAAAATCGATAATTTTCGGCGCAGGTAGGCCGTCAATGTCCCCAACCAGGATGTTGGAAGGTTTTAAATCGCGATGCAGGATCGCCTTCTGGTGCGCGTGCTGCACACCCTCGCACACCCGGACGAACAGCGTCAGCCTTTGGCGCGTGGTTAGCTTGTGCTGGTCGCAATAGATGGTGATGGGTGCGCCGGTGACGTACTCCATGACGAAGTACGGCCGCCCTTCCGGCGTCGAACCGGCGTCGAATACTTTGGCAATGGCTGGATGGTTCATCAGCGCCAACGCCTGCCGCTCAGACTCAAAACGCGCCACTACCTCGCGCGTGTCCATGCCCGCCTTGATCAGCTTGACGGCTACCCGCCGCTGAACCGGTTGCTTTTGGTCGGCCAGCCACACCTCACCCATTCCGCCGTGGCCGAGAATTTGGCGCAGCTGATACGCACCGATGACCGTTCCGGCGAGCGATTTATTCGATTGGGCTGTGTTCGTGAAAAATTGGGTCTCGATGTCGTCCGCTTGTGGTACGCGGTCGGCCTTGAGGCCTTGGTCTTCATTTTCCTGGGGATCGCTCAGCACACAAGCTAAGTTCCTTATCGCTGCTTACGTTCAGTCTACTCTCAAGAAGATGGAAGAGTCGCGACCCCCCATTAGGGGGGTTCTGCTCGGATCGATCGCCAGCTACTTGCCGGCCAGAAATTCGTCAACGGTTCGGATGAACAGGTTGGGCTGATCGACGAAAGTCATGTGGCCGCTTTGGGGCATAATCGCGAGTTTGGACCCGACGATCTTATCGCTCATATAGCGCGCCAGTGACGGATCGCATTCATCGTGATCGCCGACGGTAATCAACGTCGGGATGTGGATGCTGGAGAGACGATCGCCATACTCGACGGACTTGAGATTGCCGTCGATAACGAACTCGCCGTGCGATCCCCACATTTCGCGATACAAATCCCAGGAGATGATGCCTTGGGCCACGGGATCTTCATTGGGATCGGGATGGCGCTGATGGATGTAAGGGTGATAGCCTTCGCCCCAGGCCGCTTTCATATAATCCTCCGGATAGCGGTTCTGCTCGTATGGCTTTCCGTGGCCGAAGAGACCGGCCTTTTCGAGGGTCTGGATGCGTTTGCGAAGTTCCGGCGACATCCGAGCGAGCTGCTTTTGGAAAACCTCGTTCATCTTCGATGTGCTGTAGAAGGTGCTGCACAGAATCAGCTTCGATAGATTTTGCTGATATTTGAGCGCGTAGGCTTGGGCCAGCACGCCGCCATAAGAATGCCCCAGCAGCGCAATCGTCCCCAGGTTGAGATCCTTGCGCACGGCCTCCACGTCTTCCACCATGTTCTCGACCGTGTAGCCCGTTGGATCGTCGAGCTTTTCGGATCGGCCGGAGCCGCGCTCATCAATGAAGACCAGGCGATTATGGCGCGCCAGCGGAGCCAGGTATGGAAGGAAATAATCGTGCGAAGCTCCCGGGCCGCCGTGAACAATCAGCAAAGGCGGACCCTGGCCGAAAGACTTGTAATAGATGAGCAGGCCGCCGGCATCGACGTAGCCCTCTTCGATCTTGTAGCTCACGGCATGAGAGGGGATAGCTGCCAATAGAAGCACGACGGGTAGAAACTTGACCATGACGCGGAGGATAGCATATCAGCCTCGATCCGACTGAATCAGGCCAATCGGTACGACAATTTGAAGCAAGGAACTACAGGCAATCAAGCAGGAATTGATCGTCGACCAAACTGAAACGTTAGCTTTCTGCAGCTGCACTTAGGCATGAACGGGCCACTGCGTCGTAAGGTTGTTCAGGTAGACCTGCGTCACGACGTCGCGGAAGAATTGTTCGAGACCGCCCAGACTCGCAACCGGGGAGTTGGCCAGCACTACCAGCTCCATATCGTCCGGCAAAAAATATGCCAGACTCTGCTCCTCATGGCCGTTGGGTGTCGAGTCGTACCAGCGTCCGTTCTTGCAATATAACTCGCCGGCGGGAGTCAGCAGGCCGGGCGGGATCGGAACATCAGGCGGCGGTATGACAAAAGGATCTACACCAAAACCGTTATCCAGCATGCCTTGCGCGGCTTGAGGGGTGAGAATGCCACCGCCTCTACGGAATTGGCCCATTACATCCAACACATCGTCCACTGACAGATGCCAGCCTGCCGCTCCGCTGACACTCTCCAGATTGCCGGAGTTCCAGCCGGCGGCAGTATCAGTTGAGCTTTTGTAGGCCAGCCCTGCCGAAGCTGGATGGTCCAGAGTCGAATCGGACACGCCCGCAGGCTGGAAGACTTTGGTCTGAGCGTAATGAACATAGCCGGCGACGGTGACCATGTCCCAAATCTCGTCATTGAAGAACGGAGGGAAGTTGGTGCTCTTATTAACGTTGCCGTTGATCACTGGAAGGAGAATCCGGCAAAGCCCGAAGTTCAGGTTTTGATAGGAATATTTCCCAAGATGGTTGGCAGAGTTCGGATCGAGGCTTATACCGGTAGCAATAGCCGCTTTCATGATTTGAAAGTCAATAACGTCAACGGCGCTTAGCCCGCTGGTATGGTTCATCAGGTTGCGGAAGGTGATGAATTGGATGTTCGGACCTTTTGCCCAATAGTTCGGCAGGTAGTCGATGATCTGCGCGTCCGGTGAGATCTTGTTGTCGCTCAAAAGCAGCGTCATTGCGATGGCGGTGATCAGCTTGCTTACGCTGGCCACATGCAACTGCACGCCGGGCGTCCAGGTCTCGCTGCCATCCTGCGGCCTTTTGGCCCATTGCCACTCCTGGGTGAAAATGGCCTGGCTGTGCTGTCGCAACTGAACGGTGTAACCGGCGACGCTGTCTTTCAACGCGTTGTGGAGGGCGGTGCCGAAAGCGCTGACATTGAGATGGTAAGGAACGATGCCGACGATCGGAGGGTGTGGCGCGAACTGCACCTTGCTTTCCTCGGGGCCGCGGTCCGAGAAGACTCCCACAGTATTCCGCGGCCGGAACACGTGATCTGGAACCTTGCTCTCATCGATCGCGAGACCCTTGACGTTCTCCGCGAGAAGTTGTCGCAGGTCGGCGTCAGACGGACGGGTTGGATCCGGCACTGGTTTCATGCAGGCACCTCAGGATTCCTAAAGATCATCGATTGAGATCTGTAAACCCGCGAGCCAGTCCGGCGCATGAGACTAGCGTGGGTTGGTCGCCAACCATTGCCGTGGCCAGAGGTCGCGTGTACGGTCGCGCTGCGCAGCATCGTGAAATAGCATCCCACAAACGAGCTGAGAACGGCGTTTTGGGCAAATGTGAGGGCGGTAAGCCTTTTGTGATGGTGGTCGGGCGAGTGGATTCGAACCACCGACCTCCTGGTCCCGAACCATAAACAACGCATTTTCAAAGACTTAGCAGGAGGCACAGCTGTTTATCACCATTGCGCAATGTTGCGAGTTATCAAATGCGTGCGCAGCTGTTGCGGACCCGCGCTAGCAATAGCGAATAACGCGTCTATGCGTGGGTGGGCACAAAAGTGGGACAGTTTTTTCGGGCCAAGCTTTACTCATGCGCGCGTTTCCATCGCAATCTGCTCATGGCATCCAGCGAACTTCGGATGCGCGATCGCTACCGTTATTGGGTATTATCGGTGGCCATTTGGACATTAGCTCGGAGTTCCATAGACATCAAGCTCCACGCCAAACACCAAGGAGCGCCAGGACGTATTCGATGGTATCGATCGGTTGCGAACCCGGCCCGAACAACGGCATTTCAGGGCAACCGTCGTCGGCCTTAATCGGGTCTCAAAACGATTATTACGGATGAGTATTCCGTCGATCCGAGCCTGGATGGGGGTTCGATGATTGTCCAGGGCGAGACCTGTTCAGTTTGCAGGCACGGCGTCAATTAGGCGCCGGCCACGACTCCAGTTCGCGCGGAGAGCAGCTTTTCCCGACTGCCTGAAAATTCGCCGACACTAGATGGTCCACTGGCTGCCGCGACAATTGCAGTTGCGTCGAAGACCTCAGAGGCGATGCATTGGCTTAGAGACGGCAAAGCATGCTGAAGTAGTAATGGCGACTGGGAGTCGCTAGGGAACAAGGGTGATCCAATTCAGAGAGCAACTCGACGAAATGCAGGGCCGTTTACTGGAGATGGCGGGCCTGGTGGAGTCGGCAATCCATCAAAGTGTGGTCGCTTTGGTCCAGCGAGATGAGCAAGCCGCCAGAGAGGTGCTGTGGAAGGAGGCTCTTATCAATCAAATGGATATCGAGATCGATGAGTACGCTACGCGCCTGCTCGCGCTCTATCAGCCGATGGCTGGCGATATGCGGTTCCTCACGGCTGTCATCAAGATCAACGGCGACTTGGAGCGCATGGGAGATTTGGCCGCAAACATCACGTACCGTGCACTCTCCCTGATGCGACAACCACCCGTGAGGCCCCTGATCGACATACCCCAGATAGCGAACCTGGCCGAAGATATGGTGCGCAAGAGCCTGGATGCGCTCGTCAAGCGGGACGAGGATCTCGCTCGCAGCGTTTTGCTCTCAGACGATGAGGTAGATCGCCTTCGCGATTTGACTTACAAAGAACTGGTTGGATTCATGCAGGAAGAATCCACAACAATTCCCGGCGCCGTCGACCTAATGTTTATCGCTCACAACTTGGAACGAATCGCCGACCACGCCACCAACATCGCCGAGGATGTCTTGTTCCTTGTCAAGGGAATCGATGTTCGGCATCATGCCGAACCGCGGAAAATAGAGCGAAACAGTCAGTAAGGATCGTTCGAAAGTATCTGGGCTTCGGCTTCGCAGCCGGGCGGCTTTGCTTTTGCCGCGGCTCGTAGCGAAGCAAGCTCAGATTGAGCTGCGCCAAGATCCTTCCGGAAGTCAGGCGAACTCAGCTGCATGGCAAAAACCGCTGTCGCGGTCATCCATCCCGCCTCTACGGCGCCCAGGCTGTGAACGCCACAGGCCACTCTGCTTTGTCCGAATGCCCTGGCGCGCGCGAGCACATCGACGGCATCATCTGGCGCAAGTTGAGAGAGTATCAAACCCGTTTCCCAGCTCACGGTGGTATGGCCAGATGGATAGTCGGGACTCCGCTTTAGGGCCTCCTTGCCTTCAGGCGAGACACACACGTCGGCCTCGGCGATCTGAAAAGGTCGCTTGTGTTGGTACCTGATCTTAATCACGTTGGACGCCGCGGTGGCGTCGGCGCTGGCCCGATTGATCAGCGCCACTAACTTAGGCGCGTTTTCCGGTGTCAGTGTCAAACCGAGGGAGCACGAGAATGCGTGGAGAAGTCCGGAAACCGACAGATTATCGTCCGATTGTGCAAACGTCCATCGCGCCGACCCTTCCAGCGACCGAGTGGAGCGAAAGATGGACATGTCCGCCTCAAATCTCGCGTCGCCCGTTTTTGGCGCCGCAGGAACAATGCGAACCACGTCCGATGTCTGGCTCGATGTCAGATACCCCGGCATTCTCGCTGGCGCTGCCGGCTGACCCCCTACTGCAATCGCTGAGGCGAATAGCGCGCCAGTGACGTGCCAAGGAATTTTCATTTCACTCTCCTAAGTGGAAATGTGGGACGGTAAAGATATTTGAAAAGTGCAACCGGCACCAGGCGCTGTGAGAAGCTGAATCGTGCCGCCATGCACTCGAACGGCCCATTGCGCGATCGAGAGCCCCAGCCCAGCGCCGCCGGCCTCGCGGGATCGAGATTCATCGACGCGATAGAAGCGATCGAAGATCTTGGCTGCATGTTCGGCCGGAATCCCAGGGCCGCGGTCGGCCACATTGAGGCGGATGCTTCCTTCAGGTTCGTACTGGACCCCAACCGAGATCGTGCCGCCCGGGGGCGAGTATTTCACCGCGTTGTGTAGGATGTTCACCAGAGCTTGCCGGAGAAAAACGCGATCGCCTTTCATGTTGACGCCTTCGTCTCCCTCGACATCGATCCGCTGGCCCTTTTCTTCGACCATCACCTCAAACAGTCCGGCCGCCTCACGCACCAGATCCATGGCCGAAAAAACGGTCGGATGGAGCTGGATGCGGCCCGCGTCGGCGCGCGAGATCGTCAGAAGGCTATCCACCAGCGCAGTGAGGCGATTCACTTCCTCCAGCATGCTTCCAATGGCGTCTCGAAAATCCTCGCGGCTACCGTCTTTTTGAAGCGCAACCTCGCCCACGCTACGGATTGACGTTAAGGGCGTACGCAGCTCGTGCGACGCATCTGACGTAAAGCGCCGCAATTGGTCGAAGGACTGTTCCAGCCGTCCCAAAAGGCTGTTAAATACGCGAGCCAGGTGCCCAAGTTCGTCGTCAACTTCAGCGCTAGGCAGACGTTCTTGAAGTCGCTCCGATGTGATTTGCTCGGCGCGAAAAGCCATTTCCGCCAACGGTGTCAACGCGCCTTTGGCAAGCATGTAACCACCCAGGCCTGCTAGCGCCAATACGACAGGAAGAGCAAGCACGGTGGCAACCGCCAACTCTTCAAAGCGAGTCCAGATGGGTTCTTCGCTATAACCCAGCCGGATGAGAATTGGACGCCCGCTCAGCGTGTGGCGACGGCTTGCCATCCTTACAACTGACCCGCTAGATAGACGCGCCGATCGGATCGAGTATCCGCCTTCACCTTCGCCAGGAGTTGGATCGCCGCCGAGGGTCTGGCTTCCAAGCCGTTCGTTACGATAGAGAACGCCGCCGTCCGCAGAGCGGATTTCCACCAGCCGCTCAAGAACCTGCTTAGACTCGGGGTGATTGTGATAGTCCTCGCGCAGGATCAGGTGGCCGCTCGGGTCGAAGTAGAGAAGACCCTCCACTGTCTCGATGTCCTGGACCGCGTAATGGTCCAACTGGCTTCGCATCTGAAAAAAAAGAAACGCCGCCGTCACGCCCCAGGAAATCACGAGCACGCCCGCGAGCACCAACACATACCAGAGAGTCAAGCGGGTTCGGACATGCTTGGGGCGAAGGTTTCGCACGAGTCGGCTTCCTCCATTGTCTAATAGATCCCCATTTTTTGGAGCCGCTTCAGAGAGATGTCAGAAACTCTTCAGGCGCAATTAAGCGGGTTCGATGCTAAAAAACTAGTCGTGACAACGACATACTACCGTTTCTCCTCCGCCGTCCTTCTTGCCGGGCTGATTCTTGGGCCTGCGGCCAGCGCCAAAAACAAGAAGACCGCGGCGCCCGACCCGAAAGATGAAATCGAGGTGGTTGGGCACATTCCTCTGACTGGCGGACCCGTGAAGCGTTTCGTCGCCACACAGCATTACAGCAGCTACTATCTTTACGCCGAGCGCGAGGCCGGCGGGAGCGCCACTCTGGTCGACGTGACCAAGACCGGCGAGCCAGCTGTGCTCGGCGATGTCGCATATGCTCCCAACAGCGGTTCCGGCAGCCTTACGGTTGTGGCGGGCACAGCTGCGCTGGTAAGCAATGAGCCGGCAGCCTCGACATCGGTAACGGCACCGCAGACCATCCGCATCATGGACTTTTCAGACCCGAAGGCCCCCAAGGTGGCCCGCGAATTCACGGGCGTCACCGCAATGAGCAGAGACGGCGGGCGTGGACTAATTTTCATCGCGAACGCAGACGGAATTTGGATCTTGCGCCAGCACTTTGCCGAGGACCCCGAGGTGCAAAGAGCCTATGAAGACTATGTTATCTACGGCCCCAGCATGTATGGCCCCCGTCGATAGGGGCTAGTCCTGCTCCTCGCGAACAATAAAGCCGACGCCGCGCACAGTGTGGACGAGCTTTTGATTAAACTGATCGTCCACCTTCCGGCGCAAACGGGCAATATGGACGTCGATGACATTGTCGAGCGGCGTGTAGCGGCCCGCTTCTTTCCACACATCGCGAGTCAGCATTTCGCGGGAGACGACATGGCCCTGATGACGCACCAGGTATTCGAGAAGCTCGAACTCGCGCGCGGTCAGCTCCAGCATCTGGCCGCCTCGCGCAACGGAGCGTCCAACCACATCCACTTCGAGGTCCCCAATTCGCAATCTCGGGCTGCTCTCGGGAATCCCCCGGCGGCTGAGCGCGCGGATGCGAGCCAGCAGCTCGGGAAACGCGAAGGGCTTAAGGAGATAATCGTCGGCGCCGGTATCCAGGCCGCGGACGCGATCTTCGACGGCATCGCGGGCGGTCAGCATAAGGACCGGCGTTTTCAATCCGTGCTGCCGCATGGTCTTCAGAATCTCCAGGCCGCTTCTGCCCGGGAGCATGACGTCCAGGATTACCAAATCGAAGGATTCGGTTTGAACCAGATAAAAGCCTTCCTCGCCCGTGTTCGCTACCGCGACCTGATATTGCTCGGTTTCCAGGCCCTCGCGCAACGCGTTGCCGAGTTTGAGTTCGTCTTCAATGACCAGAATTCGCAACGGATTTCCTTCTTCTTTATAGGGGAACGCGGATTCCCCGTCCACTGACGACTCCCTGAAGAGTTTCTGACCCGGAAGTCAGGGAAACTTCAGAAAGTCTTCACTGGTGTTGGCCCGTTCCCACCGGTTATATGTGGAACTGTAGGTCGTGAAAGGAACTCAAGCGGTGTGCTCATCCCGGGCCCGGCAAAAAAAGTTACGATTCATCTCAACGAAGACACCAGCTCCCAAAGCGACTACCTGAGCCGTGAGATTATCTCGCTGCTCCTCAGACAAGGCGTCGCGGGCGCAACCGTGCTGCGCCCCGAGGCAGGCTTCGGATCCCATCATCGCATCCATTCGCAGGAAAGCGGAATCGATAGTGCCCAACACATGCCCCTGCGTATCGAATTTATCGACACTGAGGAAAATGTCAGGGCGCTCTTGCCTGTGCTGCAGGAGCTCGTCACGGACGGATTGATCGAAGCCCAGGAAACGGTGATCCTCAAGGCGGCCGCCGGACCGGTTCGATGATCCGATTTTTCGCCGGCGGTCTTATCGTGTGCGCGGGACTCTGGGCGCAAACTCCTGCCGTGTCCCTGGAGCAGGCGCAGCAGATTGCTCTGAAGAATCACCCGCGGATCGCCTCGGCGGAGCTGGCAGCCCAGGCCGGCGGCTTCGTCGTGAAGCAGGTTCGCTCGGCCTACTTTCCCACCCTCTCGGGCAATATCACTGGCGTGGGCACCGAGCATGGTTCGGTGCTGTCGGCGGGAGCCGTGACCACGTCGAGCATCTACAGCCGTCAGGCCTCTGGCGTAGTTGCCAATCAACTGGTCACCGATTTTGGACGCACTTCCAGCCTGGAAGAAAGCGCCAAACTGCGCAATGCGTCCCAGAATCAGGTCGTGACGAACACCCGCGCTCAGGTGTTGGTGGACGTGCAACAGTCATACTATCGAGCGCTCGCCTCGGAATCGGTTCTCAAAGTTGCACGAGCGACTCTCGATCTTCGCCGCCTCACTCTGCGGCAAGTGAGTGCGCTGGCTCAAAGCTCGCTGCGTTCCACGGTAGACGTCAGCTTTGCTCAAGTGAACGAGTCTCAAGCCGAGCTGGATTTATTCCACGCCGAAAACGACGCCACCGCGAGCCATGCGCGATTGGCTGCCGCCATGGGCTACGATCGCGACCAGCCGTTTTCGCTGAGCGATGAGCCTCTACCGCCGCCGCTTGATCCGAATGTGGATGTCTTGATCGAGCAGGCCAAGCGAGAGCGCCCGGACCTGGCAGCGCTCGAGCTCAATCGCCAAGCCTTGGATCGTTACGCGGAGGCCGAAAAACGGCTTCGAAATCCGACGATCAATGTCGCGGCGGTCGCCGGCGTAGCTCCCATCCGGGACGATCGGCTACCGGAAAGCTACAGCGCCGCGGGAATCAACGTCAACATTCCCGTCCTCAACGGCGGCTTGTTCAAGGCTCGGCGTGAGGAAGCCGAGTCGCGTGCGGCGGCTGCGGCCAAGGATGTGCAAGATTTGTCGGTGCAAATCGCTCGCGATGTGCGGGTCGCCTGGCTGGATGCAAACGACGCGTTTCGGCGGTTGGACGTGACTGCGCGCATGGTTGCTCAAGCCAATGAAGCCCTGCGGCTGGCCCAGGCGCGCTACGACAACGCTTTGGGCAGCATCGTCGAACTCAATCAGGCGCAGTTAAATCAAACTTCAGCCGAAATCGCCGCCGCCTCGGCGAAATACGACTATCTCGGCGCGCGCGCGGCGCTCAGTTATTCAATGGGAATTTTACGATGAGACGTCTCTTCATAGTTGCGGCAACGATTAGCTGGATAGCAACGATCACCTCGTGCGCCCGGAGCGGCGGCGCCGTGACAACAGGGATTGCGGCGGACGTTCCCATCGTGGCGGTGGTCCAGGCCTCGCGCTCCAATTTATCCAGCGATCTGGTCCTCACAGCGGAATTTGAGCCATTCCAGGAAGTGGATGTAATGGCGAAGGTCTCCGGATTCATCAAGCAGATCAAGGTGGACATCGGCGATCGCGTTCAAGAAGGGCAACTGCTCGCAACGCTCGAAATACCGGAAATGCAGGACGATCTTACGCGGGCGGCGGCCGCGATCGACGAGGCCAACGCCGAATTGGCCACCGCGCGGGACGAGTTGCAACGGGCGGAATCGGCGCATGACATGGCGCACTTGTCTTATTCGCGGGTTCTCGATGTTTCGAAGAAAGAGCGCGGACTGGTGCCGCAGCAGGATGTTGACGAGGCGCACTCGCGCGACCTAGTGGCCGAGGCCCAAGTCTCAGCCGCGAAATCGCACATCATAGCCTGCGAACAGCGCATCCGCGTCTCCCAGGCCGAGCAGGCGCGCTTCAAAACCTTGTATCAGTACGGAGTGATCACCGCGCCTTTCACCGGTGTGGTCACCAAGCGATACGCCAATAGCGGTTCATTGATCCAGGCCGGAATCGCTTCGCAAACGCAGGCCATGCCTGTGGTGCGTCTTTCGGAAAACGGCTTGCTACGGCTGGCGCTGCCCGTACCGGAATCGGCGGTGCCATTGATTCATCTGGGCGAACCAGTGGATGTTCGCGTTTCCGCGCTGCATCGAAGCTTCCCCGGCCGGGTAGCTCGTTTCTCCGATGAAGTTGACCAATCCACCCGCACCATGAAAACGGAAGTGGACGTTCCCAATCCGTCGCTCATCCTGATCCCTGGAATGTACGCCGAGGTCGATCTCATCACGGAGCAGCGGAAGAACGTGCTGTCAGTTCCCGTAGAAGCCGTGGACGGTTCCGGAAGCTCGGCACGTGTCTTCACGGTTCAACCGTCCGGAGCGATTCAGATTGTTCCGGTTGGTCTCGGTATCGAAACCGCACACGAAATCGAGATACGATCCGGCGATCTGAAAGACGGCGACGACGTAATTGTCGGATCGCGCGCGGGTCTCAAGGAAGGCAGCAAAGTTCAGCCCAAAGTAATTCGTTTAGCCGGCGACTCAGCGCCAAGATCCTGAAGAGTTTCCATGTCGAGATTTGCCATTAAAACCCCGTATTTGATCGTGGTGGTCTGTGCCATCCTCGCAATTCTCGGCGCGGTCGCGGTTGTTCAGATGCCCGTGGACATGTTCCCGTCAATGAACATTCCGGTGGTGGTCGTCGCCACGTTTTACGCGGGGATGCCGCCGGAGCAAATCGAGGGCGATATCACCTATCACCTGGAACGATTTTTTACGCTCGCGAGCGGCATCGATCATATTGAATCGCGATCGCTGAACGGCGTCAGTATCATTCGGGTCTATTTTCAATCCAATACCAACGCGGATATTGACGCGGCTACCATCGCCAATCTGGCCGTGTCCGACATGAAGGACTTGCCTCCGGGTACGTTGCCGCCCGTGGTGCTCAAGTCCGATGCTTCCAGCCTCCCCGTGTGTCTCGTCACCATGAACGGCGAAGGGATGACGGATGGCAATCTGAAGGACATTGCGCAAAACTTCGTTAGAAATCAACTGGCGAGTGTGCCGGGAGCATCCATTCCGCAGCCTTTCGGCGGTCCCTGGCGGCAGATCCAGTTTTATGTGGATCCTTTGAAGCTGGAGGCGCGCCAGATCAGCCCCATGGACGTTGTTCGGTCACTAAGCCAGGCGAACGTAATTCTTCCCGCGGGCGACGTACAGATCGGAAATCTCGACTACAACATTTATTCCAACGCGCAGTTCAATCTGAAGGATGCCAGCCAATATCCCGTCAAGATGAATGGCGAGAATCCCGTGCTGATGTCGGATATCGGGCAGCTCAAGGATGCGCACGCCCTGCAGTACAACGTCGTTCATGTGAACGGACAGCGGTCCGTCTATCTTCCTGTGATGAAACAGGGCGGCGATTCGAATACCATCGCCGTGGTCGACGGCGTCCGCAAAACGGCCGCCCATTTAGTTGACGTTCCGCCGGCCATGAAGACCGATGTGGTATTCGATCAGTCGCGCTTTGTACGAACCGCGATCAGGACGCTCCTGGATGAAGGGGGAATCGGTCTTTTCCTTACGTGTGTGATGATCCTCATGTTTCTGGGCAGCCTGCGCGCCACAATCGCGGTCTTCTTCTCAATTCCGCTATCCGTATGCGCGACGTTCTTCGTCCTGCAACTTGGCGGATCGTCGATCAACAGCATGGTGCTGGGTGGACTGGCACTCGCCCTATCGCGCCTGATCGACAATTCGGTGGTCGTGCTCGAAAATATCTATCGTCATCTTGAAACGGGCGAGCCGCCCCCAGTCGCCGCGGAAACCGGTGGCAAGGAAGTAGCTCTGCCCGTGCTTGCGTCGACGCTGACTACTGCCGTGGTGTTCTTCCCCGTAACCCTGCTGGCTGGCGTCAGCAAGTTTCTTTTTTCCGCCATGGCCCTGGCGGTCGTGGTTTCTCTTTTCGCGTCCTATATCGTCGCGATGACGGTTGTGCCGCTGTTCTGCGCGCGATATTTGAAAGTGGAGAGCCCCGAGAACCGAATTGGGTGGGGTACTCGGTTCACGGCAGCTTTCAATGCATCTTTCAATCGGATGCTCGGGCTCTATGAGGTGCTGGTACAGAAGGTTCTTCAGGCGCCGGCCACCGTTCTGCTCCTTTTCTTCCTCGGCTTTGCGGCGAGTCTGGTGCTATACACACAACTTGGATTCTCGTATTTCCCGCAAACGGACGCCGGGCAGTTCGTCATCACATTCAAGGCGCCGTCAGGAACCAAGTTGACGGTGACTGAAAATGAGGTCGCTACTCTTGAGCAACTGATCAAGACCATCGTCCGCCCTGAAGATCTGAGCATCATCGTCGACAACATCGGCGTCGATAACGGCTTTTCGGCCGTTTATACCTCCAATGCCGCGATGCATACCGGATTTGTTCAAGTTGGCCTAACGCCCGAACATCGCGTAGGCAGCTATGAATACATTCGCAAAATCAAAGCGCGCATGGGCCAGGAAATGCCAGAACTGACGCCCTTCTTCTCCACCGGCAGTCTGGTCGACGCTGTCGTCAGTATGGGTGCGCCCGCTCCCATCGACGTGCAGATCGTCGGCGCAAATCTGGACACGGACAACCGGGTCGCTCAGGATATCGCAAGCAAGCTGCGGCTTTCGCCAACAATCGCCGACGTTTTCATGCCGCAGGATCTCGACTATCCGTCGCTGCGCGTGGACATCGACCGGCTACACGCCGCCAAGCTCGGCTTAACGGAGCGCGAAGTGCTGACCAATGTCATCACCTCTCTCACGTCAAACCAAATGATCGCTCCCAATCTGTGGATCGACCCGCGGAACGGGAACAACTACTTCTTGACGGTGCAGTATCCAGAAGCGCAGATCCGATCCATCCAGGATCTGCGGTCCATTCCGCTCCATGCCGATGGCGTTGCGCAGCCCACGCGCTTAGATATGATCGCCAACATCGAACGAATCAAAGCGCCGACCGAGGTGGATCACTACCAAATTCGCCGCAAGCTGGATATCTACGCGCGTCCGTCCACAGAAAACCTCGGAGCGGCGGCTGACTACGTTCGCGATGTCGTTGCGCGCGAAGATGCTCCTGGCAACGTGAATGTGGCAGTCCGGGGGAGCGCGGAGGCCATGAACGCGTCGTTTCGAAGTTTCGCGATTGGGCTCACGCTGTCGGTTGTCTTGCTCTATCTGATCCTGGTGGCGCAATTCCGGTCCTTCGTCGATCCGTTTATCATCCTGCTGGCGCTCCCTCCCGGAATCTCCGGTGTTCTGCTGATTCTCGTTCTTACCGGGACAACCCTGAACGTCATGTCACTGATGGGAGTGGTAATGCTGGCCGGCATCGCCATGTCCAACAGCATTCTGATTGTGGAGTTTGCGCACCACCTGAAGATGGAGGGCCGCGGAGTTGGCGAGGCGATTATTGAATCGTGCCGTGTGCGCCTGCGCCCAATTCTGATGACATCGCTCGCCACCATTATCGGGTTGATGCCGATGGCGCTCAAACTCGGCGAAGGCAGCGAGTCCTATGCGCCTTTAGCTCGCGCGCTGATCGGCGGGCTGCTGGTCTCGGTGGTGTTCACCGTGTTTCTGGTCCCTGCCGGCTTCTCGCTCGCATATCGCAGCCGGTCGGCGAGCTAGAACTGGCTTAATGAGAAAGGTCATCGCTGAGCGCTAACCGAATAGTACGTTATCCACCATTAACGGAACCTTCCAAAACCGCCGTTTCCGGGCAGCGGTGAGAACCCAGTTGTCGCCCAAGATTACTTGCTGCGGGCGAAGTACCGATCGCCCTCCACCCAGTGCTGGATCATTGCGGTCACTGAGCCTTTCGCATCCTTCACGAACTCCACACCAGTTCCCTCCATAGTGAAGCTGCTTTCTGAGTGCGCGACTAGCGGGATCTTCCCCCCTCCGCCCGTATTGATCGTAAAGTGGCTCCCTTCCAAGGAAACCTCTATGTCGGCAAGGGATGCTGGTGATCCATAGGTACCGACGTATTGAGCCAAAACCTCGCGAGGTACGCGAAACTCCTCCCCGCTTTTGCCGACCAGGTGTGGAGCATCGCGCTCGTTCTCACAGACATATTCAATCAGTTCCCCATCCGGGATCAGATCGAGCTCGACAGGAAGTGTCCACGACCTGGTGTACGCCTTGGGATCGTCGAGCGTCACCTCGAGGTCGATATGGCCGACGTCGCGGCGGTGGAAGCGTTCCGTCACGCGCAATGCCTCCGTGTGGGGATGGCCGCCCAGATCGAGCGTGGTCCGGTCATTGTAGCCGGCGGTGGTGACCACTAAGGTATCTCGGTCCCAGTGTCCAATCGAGTAGCCCATCCAGGTTGGGTTAGGATCTACCGGTAGACCACGGCCGTCGGTGAAAATCTGGCGAAAGATGGTCTCGTATTCGTAAAGGACCACGACAAGATTCGGTGTTTGAACGATCTTCATCGGGAAGGCGAGTCCCGAAATACCTGCCTTCGGGCCTGGCGGGAGACAAGCGATTCCGTCTGAGTCCTTGCGATAATCATCCGCGCGCTGTTTGTACAAGGCCGCGGCCCACGGCCGTATCTCGTCCGGCTTAAGGTCCGAGGTCACGTAGGTCAGATAACTGGTCTGCTTTACCCGCCAGACACCGGACAGATCCGGCTTGCGGTCCGCGGATCGTGGGGCGGGCGCAGAGAGGTCGGGCTTACCGTCGCCTGTCTGGGGCAATCCCGGGGTTCGGTGATTCGGCCACTGCGCTGTGAGAGAAACGTTCATCACGCAAAGGATCATCGCGAGCTTATGCATCTGTCCCCTCTCGTACCGGCCGTCAAATTCTTCCGGCGCCTCACAGTTTATCAGGACGCCTATGTCATTGATTATGTCTTTGTCCCGATTGATCGCGGCCAACCAGGGGAATTTGCAGAACGCGGACCTGCGTGTATTCATCACTGCGGCGCCGCGCAAGTTTGGGACAGAATGCCGCTCGAGTTACAAGGTGTGGATCATCCTTGGCACTTCACGCGTTGCTAAACTTGTCTGAGGGCAGGAACGGAGAACGCTGTGGCGAAGACTGATGAACCTTAGGGCAGCGGCGAGAGCGACTCATCCAAGCCGTCACTACCCCGCTGGCATTTTTTACATTGGTAGTGCTTATCGTTGAAGCACTCCTCGGTGGATTGGGAGGTTTCCGGCTATCCGGAACGGATCGTACCCAAGCTTTTTACTGGATGGTTGCGATTATCATCTTCCTGATCCTGCTTGTGGCCGGACTTGCGGTTTTTCGCCCCGAAGCGCTTTCTGGGAACGCCCTGACGATGGACTCAAGGTTGAGAATCAAAGATCAGAGAGCAACTTCGACAAAACCAGAGCGAAAAGACGCTTCTTCAAACCAACCTACAGCAGATGGAGGTACGCAGTCGTACCCTGCAAATGGAGAAGGATTCTTTGGCGATTGAGCTGGGGAAGCTTGACTCACTGAAATCACGGGTGATAGCGGTTCTGGTCGCTCGCGGGTCAGCGGAGCTAATAGAGATCAATAGCGCTTTGGGCATCGTCAGCGGAAACCCGGAACATAGCCAAGTCTAGCCATAATCGGCCGATTGGCAGACGATGGAAAAGTTGTGCGCGATACAAGTAAGGGCGGCCATTACTACGCTCTGCAGGGATGATCCGGAGGCCTCTGCGAAGCCCTCAATCCTTACGCACAATCCCGGTTATGCCGCGAGAAAGAACGTGGCGAGCAGCCAGCCACCTACTCGCGGATGTGCTCTAAAAGGGAAGCTAGACGTAAGCCGAGGGGGTTGCACGCTAGTGGGAACGAGCCTGATAACGTCACATTATCGGAAAGCATTAAGCCTCGCCAAACCTCGCGCCTAGCAGTGATTCTCCGCGCCGGCGGCGATTCGTTTGAACTCTCCCCCCGCCGCAATGTCGTCAATCAATTCGTCAACGCAAAGCGCCGCATCCGCTCCGGAACTTAGGCGGCCCGGCGCGGACACAGCCGGCTTAGCTGCCTCGAAAACCGGAACCATTACGGACACGGCCCGGGCGTTTATGCGCTTCGGTCATTCAACCCCGCTGGACTTTCCGGCGGATGACCAGATTCGCTCCCGAAGGTAGCCGCACGCGATCATGGCTTGTGAAAGCCCACACAGCATTCCGATTAGGGCGCCTCTCCGGAATCCGTATTGCCGTAAAGGTTTCGCGATCATCTGCGAATAATATCGCATGCGACGAATACGCGGCGCGTGGCTAGGGTGCACGCGTGTCTCATAATGGAAGGTCCCGCGGCCGTATCTCCACTGCTGTTTCATCAGTGCCACGAAGCTCCGAGGAAAGTGGTGTTCCACGGCGGCTTCCTTCAGCACAATGATGTGAAATCCCGCCGCGATCCAGCGCGTGCTGAATTCGCGATCCTCTCCGGCCGCCAGAGGAAAACCGGGGTCGAATCCGCCGCACTTCTGAAAATCCGAGCGCCGCAGCGCCAGCCCGTTGGACGGTGCGAATTTCGACATCGGCACGGCCATGCTTTCGCCCTCAGAGAACACTGTTAGCAGCCACTCCGCCGCGAGCGAGAAACAGTTCCTTCGATCAACGGCGGTTTGCATTCCAGAAACGGCATGGTTCGGCCGCGTACTGAGCTCTTGGAACACCCGCGCCATGTAGCGGCGGTCCAACCTGACGTCATCGTCCAAGAACAGCAAGTATGTTCCTTTGGCTTGCGCCACGCCCAGGTTCCGCGCACGCGCCGGCCCCTTGCCTTCCCCGCGCACCACTCTACACTCACACTGTCCCGTACGAAAAGACAGACCATCCAGCTCTGCCCCCCGGCGCTCTTCAATAACGTCATCGATGACAACGATCTCGAAGGAGCCCTCGAAAATCTGCTCGCGCAGCGAATCCAGAAGTTGCGCCAGCAGCCCGGGACGGCTCACGGTCGGAATGATCACCGAAATGGTCACGGGAATTTCACAGCGGTGATCCCGCCATCCAGCTTAATCTTCCGGTGGACAGCATCACCGCCAAAGCCATTATCTCGCCGGGCGTCCATCCCTGGCTCACGCCATGAACTCCTTGCGCGCAAGTTCGTGTAGTTCGTTGACAGTCGCTGCGCGCAGCACGCGGGCACCCGAGAACAGGCCGAACCAGTTGCGGTAGGCGCCGCAATCGACCTCCCAGCCCGCTCGGGCAAATACAATGTTCGTACCGCCGAAGTAGCTAGCCAGATACGAGGCGCCGCCTAAGACCGAGACGAAGCGTTCGCAGCAGGCAAACAGCTTCATCTGCAGCTCATTAAAAGTCATTTCCGGATGCCGTGCGTGAAGCTGCTGAATAGTGAGCACGTCCGGAAAATGCGCGCGCAGCGCCTCAAAGTCGCCAAAGGGCAGAATGGGTTGATGGTCGTTGACGATATCGGCCGGGACGGGACGCACATACACCACCTGATAGCGCTCGCTAAGCTCGCCCACCAAACCTAGCAGGTGCGGTACGGGAATGTAATTGACGGCGCGGTCGAGCGAAACGGCGGGTTCCAGCGTGTATTTATTACAAATGACGCACAGTTCCTTGGAGAACCGGAAGTGACCGTTGCCATAAACCCGCCGATAGGGCGGCGGCGTCCATTGAGACGTATCGAGCTGCTTGGGAAACGCATGTGCGTCGAATCGTAGCACCGAGGTAGCCCCGTTCGGGTATTCGGTAATTGGAACATAAGAGCGCCGGCCCACGATCTCTTGATGGTTGGGCGAGAAGTAATAAAGACACTTGGTATCCGCGCTGGATTGAGTGAATTGGAGCCGGCCTTGCCGATGCAGCCAATAGGCGTAAGGCACAACGGCAAGTAACTCGAATGCAAACTCACCGAAGTAGCGCGTGCCAGCGTCCAGAAACTCGCGATCCGCAAGAGAGAAGCAGCGGCCCAGGTATGGAACAAGAGGAAAACCGCGGAATCCAAAGCACCCAATGCTGTCGAACTGGTTTGAACGCAGCGTCCGCAAAATTCGGGGCACTTCGGCAAGCGCTGCCATTCGTGCGCCACCGGTCTTTAGCGCGGACGTAATGAGCCCCCGTTTTTCGGCCCAGGACAGGCCAGCATCGGCGGCAATACTCGCGATCGCACCCAGGCAGCGACTGGCAAGAACGCTCTTCCAGGCCGCCTCGCGTTTTAAGTTATGCCATGCGGAGACTTCCCGAGAAGCTGGCTTGGTATTCAGGCGGATCACCTCAAACGACGCACCTTCGGCCACACATGCCGGATCGTAGTTTCTTGACGGATGTGAGAACCGCTCAATAATCGCGATCCGCTTCATTCAGTTCTAATGGCGCGTTTGGGCTTCACGGACCCAGCTCGAAAGAAACCATCTGGCCATGACTCTCCCGAGCACCCCCCTCCCACGCGAGGCCAGCAGCTGCCAATGCAACAGCATTCGGCTAGTCCACGTGCCGGCGCGAGCTTGAGGTAAGCGCCAGCCGGCGAACGAAAAGGGGCGGATCAATAGCTGAAGCGGTTGCCCCGGAGGCAGCGGCCCTGAAGCTTTGTTATGGCTTGCCCTGGAATGGGGGAGCCGTGCCGGAAACCGGTTGCAGATGCGTTCGAAGGACTCCAGAAGCGGGCCTAGTGTGGATTCGAAGCTGAATTCGTTTCGATATTCGCGAGCCCCTTCATTCATCCGCATCAATTTGTCTGTGCGGCGTAAATCGGCGGCGAGCTTCGCGTAGTCCCCGGGCCGAAAGTCGATCGCGAGATTATGCGCCGCCAAGCCATCGTAGCGGTTGTGACCCGGAAGCGTCTCTGAAATGACCGGCAAGCCCGCGAGCACGTACGTACCCAGACGGTTAGGAATTGCTGCCCGATCCTCCAGCTTAGGCCAGGGCAAGGGCCGCCCGACGTACGACCAGCCGGCGTCGTAGCGCGAAAATTCCTGAACCCAGAGGTCCTTTGCTTCGCGGATTGCCTCGAGAGTGGTGTTGCCGGGTTGAATCGAAGGGTGGATGTGAACGTAGTGGCCGATCGAGCTTCGAAAGCCCGCTAACGCAATGGGAGAAAGGTGGCGCGCGATCAGCGTCGCAACATCGTCGTGGTTGTTGCCGTAGATGTGCACGTGGATCTTGTGCCGCGCGGCTTGCGCGAAGTCGATGCCCAAAGGCCTGCCGATACAAACCGTGTGGATCTCACCGGTGGCTGCCGACAACTTCGGCGAGAAGCGGTCGTTCATGAATGCGCGCGACGGCAGATCGCTATCCAAGAAAGGCGTTTCGTTCCCGGAATTTCCAAAACCAAGATCCAAATCGCAGCCCCCGTGGTTGCGCCGGGCAGTCCAATATTGCAGCTTCTGACGGTTGCAGAAGATTTGGGCGTCAAACTCACGTACCACGGAAAGGTCGATATTGTGAATGTCGAAGCCCCAGTGGCGAACGATCGGGACACGAAACGCGCCGCCGCTGCGCGCATTCAGTAATGTTCTCAACTGAACCCATTGGTCCTCGAGGCCCGGAACCGCCTTGGGCGCCCAAAGCTTTCGGTCATAGACCTGAAACAGGCTATACACCAGATCGATGCCACCGCTGCTCAACAGGTCCACGGATTGATCGCTATCGATATCCGTGATGAAATCCTTCGCGAACGTATACGGCCCCTGCTCCCAGGGCATTGTTCTGGACCAAAGACCGAAAAGGCGATTTCCCCTTTCGGCCAGACTAATAATGCGTTCCGGGTTCCACGACAGCGCCCCTGTCAGTAGAATATTCATGTGCGCTTCATTGTATCCCGGCGTATTCCTCGCCTTAAACGTAGGCCCAACTGTCGAATGAATGGCGACGTTGCGCATCGGGGAACGTGCGCGTAATCGTCATAGGGGCTGGGTTCGCAGGTGCCTGTGCCGCTTATTTCTGCCGGCAACGAGGTGCGACCGTCACTGTTCTTGAAGGCAGCTCCAAGGCTGGCGGAATGCTCCGCACCTACGAGACGTCGGGCGGCCATCGGTACGAGTATGGTCCGCGTGTTTTGAGCGTCTTTCGTGGCACTCAAAGCGGTCTCGATTTCGTTGGCCGTTTCCTGGATTTAGAGGAACGCGACATTTACCAAGGAACAGTTTTGCGGCCCGGTTATGACGCGATTCCTTTTCCCGCGGACCGGCAGAGCCTCGCGCGCATTCCCGATGGCGAGGCGATCCTCGCCGAGATGGCCCATTTCGAAGGGCGGGCTCGCGACGAAACGAACCTGCGCACTTACCTTGAAACCAGCGTCGGCCCAACGCTGACAGAGTTGGCGTTTGAAGGATTCAATCGCAAGTTTTGGGGACGCGATATCGATGATATGCCCGCCAGTTGGGGCAAGCTGCGCCGCCTTGAGCGCATCGCGGAGGTCAATTCGTATCGCCTGCCAAGTGTCGCGCCGCACTACTATCCCAAGGGCGGCTTCAATCCCTTGTTTGAACAACTGCTGTACGGGGTGCCTGTTCGCTACGGCGCCGCCGTCAACCGCGTGGAAGCGTCTCCGGCTGGGCCGATTGTTCATTGCGGACGTTCAACCCTTCAAGCCGATTTGGTTCTTTCAACGGCCCCCATTGATGAACTGCTCGATTACCGTTTCGGTGCGCTGGAATGGAAGGGGTATCGCATAGAAACGAGTATCGAGGAGCGACTGACGCTGGGTAAGGCCCCCGACGGTGTGCCTTTCGCGTGGCTTTATACGCCTTGGCTTGAAACTCCGGTTTGCCGAACAACCGACTTCGGAGTGATTCATCAGGGGCGCGAACGCCCGAAGCCGGCCGTTGTGCTGCGCGAGATTCCCGATGCCAACGTGCGGATGTATCCGGTACCGTGGGAAGAAGACCGCTTCGCAAAATATCTGGAGATAACTGCGACCATCCCGGGTTTGATACCTCTTGGACGGTTGGGTTTGTACAAGTACGTCACTACCGATAGCACCTTCGCCATGGTGGAACGACTCTTTGAGGCTTTGCCACAATATCAGGCGAGTGGGGCCGAGGAGAGGCTGGCACTACTCAAAGTGGTTCGCGGCGACTGGAGCAACTAAGTGTGCTTGGCAAGGACTGAGCATCGCCGGCTTTGCCGAACCAGGGCGCGTTCTTCTTCCAGACGTACCAACACGGCTCATGTTGAAACCAATGGTGCGTTCGCCTCAGGACGGTGCGCCCCTTGTTCCAAATGATCTGCTGATGATGGACGAACGTCGTGTGTCGCCCGAAATCGTAGTCTCTGTATGACCCTTCGTGCGCTTCTTCAAATAGCTCGGTTCCGCCGGCCCGCAGCCGTTCAGTCCGGCCCGATCACGCCACTCGGAGTCCAACTCAATTCCGTAAGGAGGATCAGTCACCATCAGCCGCGGCTTACGCTCGCCTAGCAGCCCGGCGACAGCTTCCGTATTTCCGGCAGCGGCGGAGTGGCGTTGGCCTTTTCCTCGTCGTCGATCGCGAGTAGCTTGTCGATCTCGCCGGGATCGAATCCGGTGAGACTGAGATCGAAATCCGATGCCTGGATCTCCTGCAGCTCAAGCGCGAGCAAGTTCCTCATCCCAGTCGGCCCAAGTCACCGAGCGATTAACCATCAGTCTGAAGGCTTTGACTTGTGCCGGTGTCCACTCGTCACACAAGATGACCGGTATTTCCGTAATGCCGAGCCTCCGCGACATCACCACCGTGCTCATTGATTGCGGTCTCAGACCCGAAGAGTGCGCTCGCCTGAGATGGGAGCACGTCCGCGACGGTGCCGTGCATGTCCCCTTCGGGAAGACGGAGAACGCGCGGCGAACGATTCCCCTTACTCAACGGCTTACTTGGCCGGTCATAGCGATTTCTCGACTACGCGGCGCTACGTTCATCCTCACGTCCAGACGATACGAGATGCCATGGAACGCGCACGAATGGACAGAGTGGGAACAATTCCCCAGCGACCATCGACGGCCAAACAAGCCTAAGGGCAGTATCTTAATGAAAACAGGAAGGATTTTGGTCGGGGCGAGTGGATTCGAACCACCGACCTCCTGGTCCCGAACCAGGCGCTCTAGCCAGGCTGAGCCACGCCCCGAAGCAGGTCTGCGCCCTTAGTGTAGCATTTACGGCTTGCCGGACGTGAGCTGGAAGTTCAAGATCACGCTCTTGCGGGTATCGTAGACGCTGACCTTCTTCACCGGTCCGGTCAGGTCGCCTTTCCTTGCCACTAGTTCGTAGTTGATGTCCATGGGAAGATCGCGGAACACGAATTTGCCATCTTCTTTAGTCGCGAAGTCCACCACCTGCGAAGTTTTCAGATTTTTCAACTGCACGATCGAGTTCGACAGCGGATTGTCGGACGCATCCTTCACGGTGCCCTCCACAATCCGGGTGTGACTGTCCTTTTCGTTCTTCGTGCGATTGTTCTGCAGGTATACGTTGGGATCTTGTTGCGGCCTGCTATCCTCCGGTGCTTGCTGCGCGGCGGCAAGCGACACCAATAAGACCAGGGAAGCCGTCAGGAGCGTGACTCGGTTCATAGCTTATAGCTTAGAACTTGTTGAGTTCGGCTACCAGGGCGGCCAGGCCCTTCTTGCGATAGATCCGCGCCAGGCGTTGTTCTTCATCGGACGAAGCCATGACGCGCTGCAGTTGCGGCGAGCCCAAATCGCCGCGGGTGGGAATCCACAGTGTGCCATCGGCGAATTCCACACTGCTGACGAAGCCGGTCATGCTCTCGATGGCGAGCGGCTGCGCTCCGAGCTGCGGAAACTTGAGCGTGGCGTTCTCGAAAATGCGGCTCTGCTGGCCCGGCGCCAGATTCAGTTCTGCTGGAACCGAGCCGGCCAGAAACTCGCGGCCCGCCTGATCGTGGACGATCCACCCCACTTCCAGGTAGCGGATGGCGCGGTCCGATCGATTCTTTACTTCCAGGCGCGGCGCCCTGGCTTCGTTGCCCGCGATGCGCGCCATGCCATCCACCGGCTCCACCGGCGAATCGGGCAAATGCACAAATGCAAACTGAAGCTGTTTCTCGGGTTCAAAATTTGTCGCGCGTCCGCCCCGCACCACTTGCACATCCATGCTGGGACGATCGGCTTCGTGGGTCAGGCTTTCGAGCATCTCCTGCCGCAGCCGCTCCGGACCGCCCGATGCCAGCACCGACTTGAAATACCGCCGGTCACGCCGTGCTTCCCATTCCGCCAGCGCCATGGTGTGGCGCGAACTCAGCTTGTCAGGACCGTAGAAGCTCAGATCGTCGAACAGCACTCCGTCCAGCCCGATTTGAACCGGCACGCTCGAGGCAGCCTGCAATGGCCGCAACAAGCGCAGATCGATACGCACCGGGAAAGTTTCCTGCGGGCCGACATCCAGACTGGTGATGGTCACCGATCCCTTGCCACCGGGTGTGACCTCCTGCGCGCTGACCACCAGCGTGATGCCACGAATTTTCCGCTGGCCGGCGTTCCGCAACGACAGCGCGGCGTGAAAATCGAGCAGCAGCGCGCCGCCCCGCGCGGATTCATTGGACTCGCCGTAATCGGCCGAGAGCAAGTCCACAGGCGAATCGGCTGGAAAATCGATCTTGGGCAGCGCCGCGGCCAACACCACACTGTTCAAGGGTAGAAGCGCGAGCACGGAGGCCAGCAGGACGCTACTGGTCCGCATAGTACACCTTGTTGGTGGTCACCTGGCCGGTATCGGCATCCACAAATCGGACGCCCGCCGAGCCTTGCATGCTAATCGAAACCGTCGCGCCATCGGACCGGGGTTGCATGAGCGAGAGCGTGCGGCCGTTTTCCTTCACCTGGATTCCCGACGACGATGCCTCTACTACTGCTTCATCGGGCGTTGCCGCGCCGGAATGAATCACAGTCCCGATACGTTCGGTGCGAATCCGTTTCAAGGACGCTAGCAGATGCTCGGCCTGCTGCGGCGGAAGGCTGGTCCAAAAGGCGATGCCGAAAATCAACGTGGCGCCCAAAATCACCAGCGCCGCGTTCCAACCCAGCCGGGGCTTGGTGCGCACCGGCTTGTCAAACAGAGCAATGGCTTCGCCCGCCGCCAAACCCACGCGGATGTTTCCGTTGATCTCCTCGGAGAGCCGGTTCCAATTCAGGTTGTTCGGAAGCTCGGGCATTGCCTCGGCGAGTTCGCGAAGGTCATTGGCCGCCAGGCAGAACCCGGCAAGCTCGGCACGGCACTCGGCACACCGCGCGATGTGACGTTGCGCGAGCCAGCCCTCAAGTCGCCCGAGTTCGCCGCCCGCGAGCAATGCGATCCGCGACTGCTCCAGGTGCTTCATGACGGTTTCCGCCCGCCGGTGCGCCGGCTGCGCTCCATGTAGCGCTTCATCTTGATGCGGGCGTTGGCGATGTGCGAGCGCACCGTCGCCTTAGAGCAATTCATGTGCTCGGCCACCAGTTCGGCCGGCAGTTCCTCGACGTCGCGGAGCAGCAGAGCGGTTCGTTCCCGGTCGGTAAGTACCGACAAACCTTCTTCCAGATAGGCCCGATGCTCAGAGCGCAACACGGCTTGCTCAGGGGTTTCCGAAGGCTCGCTCAGCGGTTCCACCAGCGTGTCGATCTCGCAGAAGTTCACTTTGCCGTTGCGGCGCAGGAAATCGATGGCGGTATTGCTGGCGATGCGCGACAGCCAGTGAGCGGCTTTGTCGAGCTCTTTGAGCTGATCCTGACGCTGGAGGGCCTTGATAAAGGCTTCCTGGGTGAGATCCTGGGCATCGTCAACGTTCCGCACGATCCGGTAGATGAGCAGGAAAATACGGCGTAAGTTGTCAGAAATAAAGCGGTTCTGTAACTCTTGCGCCGCTAGATGGGCGACATCGGTTGGAGATGGAGCACCACGGTCGCTCATGAATGCTTCATCCCGAATGGTTGTCCCGAGTGCCGACGGCATGCCTATAACAGGCTGACGCGAAAACCTTCCAAACGTGCAGGGCTTTTCCGGGCACTAAGGACTTCATCGGCTCCCCAACCTCAATTGTATATGCCTGTTTCATTTGAGCAAACGCGAAAAAGCGTCGGCCGGGAGGTCCGCCAGCGACGTCACCGCCAGATCGGCCGGGAGCGGCGTCCCGGTACGGCTGACCCCGATGCTCGGCATCCCAGCGCGGCGGGCAGCTTCGACGCCTGCGGGCGCATCTTCCACGACGATAGACCGTCCGGGCGCTGAACCCAGCCGCGCTGCCGCCGTCAGGAAGACCTGCGGGTCGGGCTTGCCGCGTGTCACGTCCTCGGCCGAGACGATAATTTCAAAAACGAAGCCAAGTCCGATCACCCCGAGCACGGCATCGATGTTTTCGCGAGGCGCTGAGGATGCAATGGCTTGCAGCCAACCGCCGCTCGCCAGACGCTCGGTCCATTCCGCCGCGCCCGGCAGCGGGACCAGACCACCCTCCCGGACCAACCGGCGATAGAGCTGCTCCTTGGCATCGGCGATTCGCTCGATCTGCCCCGTCGACGCGCCCGGGATCCACTGCGGGATGATGGCGTCGTTACGCATCCCGAAGGTTTTCAAAAACTCGGCGTGTGTGAGCGGTACGCCCTCGCCGGCCATGGTGTCGCGCCAGGCGATCCAGTGGTATTGTTCAGAATCGATCAGTGTGCCGTCGAGATCCCAGAGCACCGCGCCAGTGGAAAGCATCTACCCCAGGATATGTCAGGCGTAGACGTTTACAGACGATGGCGTGGAACTGCTCGTAGTGGTCGTGGTCGATTCTTCCCCGCCTCCTCCGTGATGACCATGATGGTGGTGGTGTCCATCGACGGCCGTTTTCAGCGCTTGCGCGAGACTCTGAGCCCGCGAAGCCGTGGATTGCTGGGCGCTCTGAACATCGCTCTGCAATTGCGCAAATGCGCTCTGCGCCTGCGACAGGTTGCCCGAAGAGAGCGCCTGCCCAAGCGCGTTGAAATCGTTCAGGATGGGGTCCGAGTTGGTGGTGGACGTCGTACTGGAAGTGGCACCGGCAGTGGTTGTGCTCCCCGTCTGCGTCTGCAGCGCCTGCTGCAAGGCCGTGAACGCCGTCTGCGCGTCTGTCAAGTTCCCGGATTGAAGCGCGCTGGCGAGTTGCGTGTAGTCCTGCTGCACTTGCTCGGCGGGAGTCAACGTTGGAGGCGTCGTGGTTTGAGACGTCGTGGGCACGTACTGATCCTGGGCCTGAGGCGCTGTGGGGCCTGCGCCGTTGAAGCGCGATTGTTGAGCGGACTGTACATCTGTCTGGAGCTGTGAAAACGCACTCTGCGCCTGCGTGAGATTGCCCGACTGCAGCGCCTGTCCGAGAGCCGCAAAATCGTTCTGGATGGGGTTCGATCCGCTCGAACCTGTATTCGAGTTCGACGAATTCTGATTGCCTCCCAGCAACTGCTGAATGTTCGAATACGCCGATTGGGCGTCCGTCAAGTTGCCGGACTGAAGCGCGCTGGCAAGCTGACTGAAGTCTTGCTTAATTTCCTGGAACGGATTCTGCCGATGCTGCTGCGACAGATCGGAAAGTAAATTAGTGGACAGGGGCGAAATCGACATGAACGGTAATCTCCACGCACCTTATATCGTCAAGTCCAACGCCGAGATTCAGCCTTTCTGTCGTTCTTTTCAAATGTTGACACGGTTCGCGTAGTCCCCCGTAGCACTGCGGGAAAGATCGGAATATGTGAGATTGAACTGCGCCGCGCGCACTACTCCCGCGAGATGCCGCGCATCGTCCACTTCAGCTTTCCCGGGCATGGGAGCATCAATCCCACCCTGCCGGTGATGAGAGAATTGGTGCGCCGCGGAGATGAAGTCATTTACTTCGCCACGGAACAGTTTCGTCAGGCAATCCAGACGACAGGCGCGGCCTTCTGTGCCTACACCCCTCGAATCGCAATGCCCGTCCAGGGGCCCGGACCATTCGCGCAGGTATCGACGACGCTCGAAACGCTGCTCGAGTTCAGCCGCGCGATTCTCGACGATCACCTGAAGCAGGTGCGCTCTTTGCGCCCGACGCACATTATGTACGACAGCTTCGCGCCGTGGGGGAGCTTCATCGCGCAACTTCTGCGGCTGCCTTCCATCGCTTCGGTCCCGAGCATTCTGATCAACGCCGAAATCGACGGGCGGTACGGGCACGGGCAAGCCGAAGACCCGCGGCTGACTCGGGAGTGGTGCGCCGAATTTGGAGCGCGCTGCCGGACGCTTCCGACCGGGCCGTCGCCAACGCAACTGCTCCAGAGCTACGGCGACTTGAACATCGTATACACATCGCGGGCGTTTCAACCTATGGCGGAGGGTTTCGATGAGCAGCGCTTTCAATTCGTCGGGCCGTGCTTCGACGCTCCTGCAAACACCTCGGCTCAAGCCGATGCGCGGCCGATAGTTCTGATCTCGCTCGGTACCGTATACAGCGACCCAGACTTCTTTCGACGCTCGGCCGAAGAGCTGCTAGATACGCCATGGCACATCGTAATTTTGAACGGAAGCCGCCCCCAAGCATCGCAACTCTCGCTTCTTCAGGGGTGCTCGGCATTCGTGACGCATGGCGGAATGAATAGCGTGCAGGAAGCGCTGTATTATGGCGTACCCATGGTGCTTACGCCCCAGGCATCCGATCACTTCTGGATTTCGGCACGCGTTATGGAGCTGGGAGCCGGAGTTTTGCTTAGGTCAGTGCGCGAGGATATCGAAAGGATTCTTTCCGACGCGAAATACGCTGCTGCAGCGCGCTGCATGGGTGAGTCGCTACGCGCCGCGGGCGGCCCGACACGAGCGGCCGATGCCATTCAAAACTTCATGACCAATAGCGCGAGCAGCCCGATACTCGCAAGCGATAGCAGCAGTCCGACGGTCCGCCCCGGTGTCCGATATGCCAGCCGCACCAGATGATCGCCGGCCGCCACCGGCACATCCATACCTAAGGGATTTGCTTGGAGCACGGGCGCGGGCGAGCCATCGATGTTCGCCGTCCAACCCGGATCGTAGGCTTCGAGTATGTGAACGAGACCGGGGTCTGGCGATGAACTGCGGACCTCGATGACGTCGGAGCTGGGCCGGAGATAATTGCGCGGTGCGGGATGAGCCACCCGGTACATTTGGAGTCCAGC
>DATHMO010000370.1:0-4720 GCA_035486995.1 Bryobacteraceae bacterium | reverse complement strand
CTCAAAAAAGCGGAAAGACAGGTAAGACACGATCCAGGTTGCACTCAAAGCAATCGGAACCAGCAGCTGCCAGGGCAAATGGCCGTTGGCTGCGGCACGCTCACAATACGTGAGAAATGTCAGATGAATCAGGTAGATGGCATAGGATTGCTGACTGACCGCGACAATGCAATCGCCCAGAAACCCATGCGGCTGGGCCAGTCGAAGTGCCGCCGGAAAGCATAAAGCCCATCCGATCAGCGTGATACTCAAAGATATTGCTCTCGTGACAGGAATATTGAGCGAAAGCGGCCATATGTAAACCGCGGCGAGTATCGATATGCCAGCAATGAATGCCACCTTCCACGCACGGAAGAGTCGTGATCGGTCCGCGTACAGTCGTGCCAGGACGACGCCATACGCTATCGCATCAAGCCGAATAACGACGACTTTTCGCACGTACAGGTCGAAGTCCAGTTGGACGGGAATCGCTAGGCGGCCCATGAGCGGTAAGACAAGAAAAACCGATAATGCCAGCCACTGGCCCCGGCGTCCCAGCATGCGCGCGAATAACAAGAAAATAGCCCCAAATAGCAGATAGAACCATTCCTCGATCGTTAGAGACCATGACACCCCAAACCAGTTATCCTCTGGCATTGGCCTGATCAGATTCTGAGTTAGCGTCCCATAGAGCACTGCATAGTACAGTCTCTGCTGCACATGAGACTGCATCGCCAGCAATACGGTCCCGACAGCGAAGTATGCCGGCAGTGTTCGCATCCACCGGCGTGTAATAAAGATCATCCAAGCGCGGGCAGTCGGCTCCCGCTCTGAGATTTCAATCAGCAACCCGCCGATCAGGAAGCCGCTTAGGACGAAAAAAAGTTCGACGCCGTCTAGCCATAATGGCAGAAAGTTGTGGCCGGTCGACGCCAGCATAGCCGCGCTATGGACGTAAACCACGCTGCCGATGGCAATAGCCCTGATAAGATCCAGTCCGAAAAGTCGACGCTGACATAAATCCACGGGTTTCAGAAAATCGTCGCAGGATGCGTTAGTGGCCATCGTTCGGCGAATCCGGCAAAGGTGGCTGTGGATTCCAACGAAGGCGGCCACTTATTCCAATCTGATCGCGGCCACCATTCCAACTTGATGGCGGCCACTTTGGTATCGTCTCGTGGGCCGATTTTGGTCATGTCATGGCGCCCCAGCCTGGGTCAAGCGTTCGCGCACGGATTGGGCTAAATCTGGTCGCGATCTTTTGCTGACAAAGCTGACTGGCACGTCGTTCGTTGGCGTTTAGTCGCGGCCGTAGCCGCGCGGGAATCGGATGTCGGCAAGGTCGTTCAGGTCGAGATCAACGATGGGTTCAAGTGCCTCGGCGGTGGTGCCGTCACGCAGACTGTCAGGCAGAGCGGCGAGCCAATCTGCACATGCGCTCTGTAGAGCCAGCAGTTCACTGACCGCGTCATGCCATCGCTGGGGGCGGCTGCGCCGGTCGACGGTGCGCCGTGGACGGGTAGGCACCGGAGATGGTGGCGCGACCTGGCGTGCTCGATAGCGAGCTTGGCGTTCGGCGTTGCTTAAAGCCTGTTCGCCTTCGGGTTTACGGCCTCTTAGCATGCTTTCGATTTCCGTTACGTTACGCATTGCAATGGCCCTGACAGGCCGGTTTGGCTGGCTGGCGCCGATGCGGCGCTTCACTCGACGGTCTCCGGTTTGCGCCGGCTCTTGCCCGTCAGTGCGATGCGATGGGAGTTGTGGACCAGGCGATCGAGGATGGCGTCGGCAAGTGTGGGATCACCCACGATCTCGTACCAGCGATCGACCGGCACCTGGCTGGTGATGATCAGGGAGCCGGAGTTGTAGCGGTCCTCGACGATTTCCAGCAGGTCGCGCCGTTGCTCAACGGTCAGTGGCTCTGGTCCCCAGTCGTCCAGAATGAGCAGGTTGACGCGCGCGAGCTGGCGCATCAGGCGGGCATAGCGGCCGTCGCCGCGCGCCAGCGCCAAGGCGCCGAACAAGCGCGAGCTGCGCTGGTAGAGGACTGACAGGTTTTCCCGGCAAGCCCTGTCGCCCAATGCGCAGGCGATGAAGCTCTTGCCGGTGCCGCAAGGCCCGGTGATCAGGCAGTGCCGGTGCTCGCGGACCCAACCACAGCTGGCCAGATGCAGGAACAGCGTCCGGTCGAGACCCCGCGGCTTGCGGAAGTCGACGTCCTCGGCCGTGGCGGCTTGCCGCAGCTTGGCGGTCCGCGTGCGTGCCTCGAACCGCTTTTGCTGGCGCAACGTGGCCTCCTGGTCGACCAGCAGACCGAGCCATTCAGCGTGTTCGAGAGCGTGGCTTTCGGGGTTCGCCGCGAGATCGCGGAACCCCTTTGCCATGCCGTCGAGGCCAAGTTCGCGCAGGCGATCCAGTGTTGGGTGGTTCAGCAAGGTTGTTCTCCTAGTGGAAGTAGCCGGAGCCGCGGATGTTTTCGTGCAGCAGGGGCGCACCGTCCGCGGCTTGCGGCAGCGCCGATTGGTAAAGCCGGTGTTTGAGGATCGAGGCGACGCTGGCGTAAGTCAGCACGCCGACTTCGATGGCACGGCGGCTGATCGCCTCCGCCCGCGCCGCATCGAGGCCGCGAAACAGCCGCAATACCCCGACGCAGGTGCGAAACCCCTGTTCCGGATGCGGCCGACGCGCCAGGATGGCCAGGATCAGCGCCTCGGTGTCAGGGCCGATGTCACGCGCGTGGCGAGCAAACCGTTCGGCTGACCATTCGGCATAGCGCCGGTGCGCACTGGGCATGTGATCGGGCAGCGTGCCGTGCCGCGGACCGCCGTAGCGCCGCGCATGGCTCGCCACCCGCTTGCCACGATGGAATATCTCGATGGTGCGTGCGGTGGCGCGGGTGTCGACCTGTTCACGGATCAGCGCGTGCGGCACCGAGTAGAAGTAACCGTCGACCTCAACATGGTAGTCGATGCCGACGCGGGCGAAGCGCCACTCAGCATACTCGTAGTCCTGCTCTGGCAGTGACTGCATGGCCGGCCGCTCGATTGTTTCGAACAGCTGGCGTCGGCTGACACCTAAGCGACGCATCTCGCGGCCGTTCATCCGCTCGAGCGCCACGTCAATCGCGGCCTGGCACTCAGCCAGCGAAAAGAAGGTAACGTTACGTAGGCGACCAAGGATATAGGACTGCGCAAAGCGCACGCCCGCTTCCACGGCAGCCTTGTCCTTCGGCTTTCGCGGCCGCGCTGGCACCACCCCGACGTTGTAGTGCGCGGCCATCTTGGCGTAGCTGCGATTTATTTCGGGGTCGTAAAACGATGGCTTGTTGATCCCGCTCTTGAGATTGTCTGGGATCAGCAGTCGTGGCGCCAATCCAAAGAACCGGAACATCCGCACATGCGCGCCAATCCAGTCCGGCAGGCTCTGCGTCCAGGTAGTGTCGGCGTAAGTGAGGTTGGACGCACCGAGCACCGCGATGAAGAGCTCCGCCGTCCGCACCTCGCCGGTCAGCGGGTCGACGATCGGCACCTGCTTGCCGGAATAGTCGACGAACGCCTTATCGCCGGCTACATGGGTCTGGCGCATCGTCGGCGACAGACGCCGCTCAAACGTCCTGTAAAGCTGACAAAAGCGACTATACGCATAGCCGTCGGGATGAACGGCCCGATATTCCTCAAACAATACCGACAGGTTGACCCCGGGGCGCTTCATCTCGCGCACCAGCGTCGGCCAGTCGGGCTCGACATAGCGGCGCGCACCAGGCCTGTTGCTCGGAGCCGGGAACAGAAGTTGCTCCAGCGCGTCGTCCGTCAACTCCGGCGCCAACGGCCAGGCCAGCCCGGCAGCAGCCGCCCGGGCCAGATAATCCTGCACCGTGCTTCGTCCGACGCCGACCGACCCGGCGATCACCCGCGCGCTGGCGTGCGCCGCAAAATGCAGCTGTAGAACTTGGCGTATCCGCCGCATGGACAGTCTCTCCGTCGGCATCCGTGTCCCCTCCATCGATTGCGAGGGGGCAACACTGGACCCGGGTGAACACTGACCCGCGAGACGACTTCTTTTCCCGAATGCCCTCCTTTCTTCGTCGGAGGGTGGCCGGGATCAGATTGGAATGGTGGCCGCCATCAAATCGGTAGCCTGGCCGCGATCAAATCGTAATAGGTGGCCGCGATGAATTGGAATCTGCATCGCGATCGTCTGGGGAGATCTTGGCAGTGCGGCACCATCCAACTGGACTGTGTTCTCCCCGCACGTCTGGACGCCTTTTACATTGCACCTGACGGTAGCCGCGCTGTCCCGCTTATGATCCACCATGCGGTGTTCGGGTCGCTCGGTCGTTTCATCGCGATCCTGCTTGAGCATCATGGTGGCGCGTTGCCGTTCTGGCTTTCGCCGGAACAGGTGGCAGTGGCTCCGATTGCGCAGGAACAGGCTGACTACGCGGTCGAGGTAATGGATATGTTTGAAGAATTCGGGCTTAGAGCGGTCTCCTATAGCGGCGCAGAAACCTTGTCGCGTCGGATCGTCGCTGCCCACGAGGCCGAAGTGCCCGTTATGGCCATTCTCGGACGACGCGAGAGGGAAAACCGTACTGTAACCTTGCGAGAACGGGACGGCGCCCAGACCACGTTATCCTGGGCGGATGCCGCGACCGCACTATCAAGCAGGCGCTGAAGCGATACGGACCCAAAGGCACATACGCTTGGTGAAGGTCAGCTTTGGGTCGGAGCCGGCTCTCCCC
>DATHMO010000369.1:0-4586 GCA_035486995.1 Bryobacteraceae bacterium | reverse complement strand
ATCGCGAGATGGCCGAGTCCGCCGATGCCGAGGACGGCGACAAGATCGCCCGGTCGCGCACCGGTATTACGCAGACAATTGAACGTGGTGACGCCGGCGCACATCAGAGGTGCCGCTTCGATGGACGAAAGATCATCGGGCACCAGAGCCAGCGCGCTAATCGGCGCGAGCATGTAATCGGCGTATCCACCATCGCGCGAGAGGCCGGTGACTTCGGTGGAAGTTTGGCAAGCGAAGAAGTTGCCACGCCGGCAGTTGTCGCAATAGCCGCAGAATCCGCCATTCCAGCCGACACCGACTCGCTGCCCGACCTTCCATCGCGGAACGTTGGGGCCGACGGCATCGATCACGCCGATGACTTCATGTCCAGGAACGCGCGGATATTGGATGCCGGGGAAGAGCCCGTCCTTCGTTACGGTATCGCTATGGCAAACACCGCAAGCCTGGACTTTGATTCGAACGAAGCCAGGGCCTGGATCGGGGATAGCACGCTCGACAATTTCTAAAGGACCGCCGACGCGGGGGACTTGAACCGCTCGCATTTTAGACATGATGCCTCCATTTTTACCATGCTGCCTCGAGAAACGACGTTGCCACGGAACTCCGTCACGCTTCTCAGCGCAAGTGTTTTGACGCCGCGGAGGGGAGAAAGATGCGGACTAAAAGTGTCGTACCCTGGTGTAAAGGACGATGAAGATGTCAACAGCAACCACTGTCATCACTCCCATACGTTTCGAGCAAGGCCTAACGTATGCTGACTTCCTGGCGCAAGCGGCCGTGAATGTCGACAAGTTCCAGGGCAACTATAAGAGCGCGCCGCTCTCGCCCGAGGACGTCGCATTTTTTCAAAGAGCTGCTTCCATGCCGCGCGGTCCCGCCAAGATCTTGGCGATTGCGGAGGCCTGGTGCGGCGACGTGTATCGCGAACTGCCCACCGTGGCGCGGATCGCGGATGCCACCGGCGCGGCGTTGCGCGTGTTTCTGCGCGATGAGAATCCCGACATCATGGACGAGTTTCTGAGCAACGACGGAAAGTCGCGCGCGATCCCGGTGTTTGTGTTCTACACGGCGGATCTGCAGTACATCACGCACTTCACAGAGCGTTCCGAAGGCGCGCATCGGGAGCTGGCCGAGATCCTGGATCAGGTGAAAGCGCAGATGGGTTTGCCGAAGGAAACGACGTTCGCGACCGCTCCCGAAGATCGCAGGCAGGAGCTGCTGCGCGAAGTGATCGCAAGGTTGCAGCCACGGTCCGACGATTGGCGCAAGGAAGCGATCAAAGAGATGCGGTTCCTCTTGTCGACGGCGCTGCGGTTGCCGGATCGCGCGTCCTAGTTTCAATGCAAACCCCGGTTGTCTACACCATTCGTGGCTGCGACGCTTGCGTGAAGCTTCTCAAGAAGTGGGAAGCGGAGGGCGTGCAATACGAAGAGCGGCGCGTGGAATTGAGCCAGGCGACATTGGACGAGGCGCGTAAGCACGGGGACATGGTGCCGATCGTGGTGTGGCCGGATGGGCGGGTGGAGCAGGGGTTTGAGGGCAGTCTGGGCTGCTTTATTTAGGGGCCAGGTGGCTTCCAGCGCAGGATCGGTTTGCGCGCGGCAGTGACTTCGTCCACACGGCTGGTGCGGGTGTCGTGCGGCGCGGTTAGAACCAAGTCTGGCGTTTCTTCAATTTCCTTCGCGATCGAAAGCAGCGCGTCGACGAACAGATCCAGCTCAGCTTTGCCTTCCGTTTCGGTGGGTTCGATCATCATCGCGCCGGGGACGATGAGCGGGAAGCTGACGGTGTAGGGGTGGAATCCATAATCAATCAGGCGCTTGGCGATATCGCCGGTGCGGACGCCGTGCTTGGCTTGGCGAGAGTCGCTGAAAACGCATTCGTGGAGCGTCGGCGCGCTGTGGGGCAGCTCGTAATAAGGCTCGAGCAAGACGCGTAGATAGTTTGAATTTAGAACCGCGTCGAGCGTGGCGTTGCGGAGACCGTCGCCGCCGTGCGCCATGATGTAGGCGAGGGCGCGAATGTGCATTCCGATGTTGCCGTAGAAGGCGCGGACGCGGCCGATGGAGTTAGGGAGATCGTAGTTCCAGGTCCAGTGATCGCTTGCATGAGCGAGACGAGGCTTTGGTAAGAATGGAATGAGATGCTTCTTCACTGCGACGGGGCCGGAGCCGGGGCCGCCGCCACCGTGGGGCGTCGAGAATGTCTTGTGCAGGTTGAGATGCATCACGTCGGCGCCGAAATCGCCGGGTCGAGCGATGCCGACCAGCGCGTTCATATTGGCGCCATCCATGTACAGCTGCGCGCCTTTGGCGTGGAGGATTTCGGCGATGCGTGTGATGTGCTCTTCGAAAACGCCGAGCGTATTCGGATTGGTGAGCATCAACGCGGCTACGTCTTCGTCCACTACGCGGGCGAGTTCGTCGACGTCGATCATGCCGAGCGCGTTGGACTTGATGTTCTGGACGGTGTAGCCTGCCATGGTCGCAGTGGCGGGATTGGTGCCATGCGCAGAATCCGGAATGAGCAGCTTCTTGCGAGGATGGCCTTGCGACTCAAGCATCGCGCGGACCAGTAAGATGCCGGTGAATTCGCCGTGCGCACCCGCGGCGGGCTGCAACGTGACGGCGTCCATGCCGGTGATTTCGCCGAGCGCCTGTTCGAGCGCAGCCATCACTTCCATGATTCCCTGGGCCAGAGATTCGGGCTGATAGGGATGCGCCCAGGCGAGCCCGTCAATGCGCGCGACTTGCTCGTTCACGCGCGGGTTGTACTTCATGGTGCACGAGCCGAGCGGGTACAGGCCGAGATCGATGGCGTAATTGTGAGTGGAGAGACGCGTGAAATGGCGGATGGCTTCGACCTCGCTGACTTCGGGAAAGTCGATGATTTCGGCGCGAGTGTTGACGGCACCAAGTACGGACGCGGGATCGACGGGTGGGACGTCGAGCGGGGGCAATTGGTAGCCGCGTTTTCCGGGCGAGCTGCGCTCAAACAAAAGCGGCTCGTTTTGGTTGACGTGCGGGCGGACCTTCTTGATCATTTGGCGAAAGCCTCGGCCACGAAGTCCATGTCTTCGCGGCGCGACATTTCAGTAGCGCATAGCAGCATGGCCTGATCGAGTTCCGGATAAAAGCGCGCGAGCGGGAGTCCGCCGATGATTTTTCGCTCCAGAAGCGATTTGTTAACGGCATCGGGGGACTTGGCGGAAGCCACGAATTCGTTGAAGAACGGCCCGTTGAATCGCTGCGGCAATTTACTGGCGAGATAGTGGGCTTTGGCTAGGTTTTGCGCCGCGAGTTCGCGCAGGCCTTGCTTGCCGTAGACGGTCATGAATACTGTAGCCATGAGTGCGACAAGAGCTTGATTGGTGCAGATATTGGACGTCGCTTTTTCGCGGCGGATGTGTTGTTCGCGAGCGGCCAGGGTGAGGCAAAAGGCGCGATTGCCACGCGTGTCCTTGGTTTCGCCGACGACGCGGCCGGGCATCTGGCGCATGAACTTTTCTTTGGTGGCGATGATGCCGGCGAAAGGTCCGCCATAGCTGGGCGGGATGGCGAACGATTGCAGCTCACCGGCCACGATGTCGGCGTCGCGCGGAGGGTCGAGCAGCCCGAGTGAAACTGCCTCGGCGAAAACGAAGATTAGCAACGCACCCTGACGGTGCGCGATTTCGGCTACGCGGCGAACATCCTCAATGATGCCGAAAAAATTAGGCGATTGAATGATGACGGCTGCGGTTTCGCTGTCGATCTTCTGTTCAAGCTGGTCGAGATCGAGCCCGCCCGATTCACGCAGGTAGTCCACTTCGGCCACGGGCATTCCTTGGTGCCGCGCGTAGGTGGCGAGCACTTCGCGATATTCGGGATGCACGGTGCGGGCCGTAAGGATGCGATCGCGGCCCGTCAATCGCATGGCCATCATCGCTGCTTCCGGCACCGCTGTTGACCCATCGTACATGGACGCGTTGGCGACATCCATGCCGGTGAGCTGGCAGATCATCGTTTGGAATTCGAAGATGGTGGTGAGCGTGCCTTGCGAAATCTCCGCCTGATAAGGCGTGTAGGAGGTCAGGAATTCGGAGCGTGAGACCACGGTGTCCACCAGCACCGGCCGGTAATGATGATAGACGCCCGCGCCTAGAAACGATGCGAAGCCGTGCGCACACGCATTGCCGCGCGCGCGAAAATAATCGACGATTTCGTACTCGGATTTCCCCGGCGGAATGTTCAGGGGGCGCTTGAGCAAAACCTCGGTCGGAAGATGCGCGAACAGGCTCTCGAGCGACTCGGCGCCGATGGCCGACAGCATCTCGCGGCGCTCGATATCGGATTTCGGCAGGTAGCGCACGAGCGGGAGCGGCCGGGAGTTAGTGCCCAGTCTCCTCCTCAGCCACGTACTTTTCATAGTCGGCGGCGGAGAGCAGGCCCGCGATTTCATCGGGGGCCGACAGTTTGATTTTGATCAGCCACCCGTCGGCGTGCGGGCTTTGGTTCAGCTTCTCGGGAGCGGTTGCCAGCGCATCGTTGATTTCGATGACCTCGCCCGAAACGGGCGCATAGATGTCGGAGACCGCTTTCACGGAT
>DATHMO010000368.1:0-3128 GCA_035486995.1 Bryobacteraceae bacterium | reverse complement strand
ACGCTGGACGTGTGGATGGGCATGGCCCATGGGTTCACCAACGGCGTCGGAAGAATGCACGCCGCTAACCAGGCTCTTGACGCCATCGGCGCATTTCTCAAGGAGCGATTGGCGGGGGAACGTCGGGCGCCGGCGAAAGCGGCCGGTTAGTCCTTGGAGAAGAAAATGGGCGCACTTGATGGGAAGGTAGCTGTAATCACCGGAGGCAATAGCGGGATCGGCCTTGCTACTGCCAAGCGCTTCGTGAAGGAAGGGGCCTACGTGTTTATCAGCGGGCGCCGGCAAGCGGAGTTGGATGCGGCGGTGTCGCTGATCGGGAAGAATGTAACGGCTGTTCAGGGAGACGTCTCAAAACTCGAGGATCTTGACCGTCTCTATGACGTGGTGCGAAAGGTGAAAGGACATGTCGATATCGTCTTCGCAAATGCCGGTGTTGTAGATCCGGTTTCACTCGCAGAATCGACGCCAGAAACGTTCGACAAGCAGTTCAACTTAAACGCACGGGGGGCGTATTTTACCGTGCAGAAGGCGGTCCCGCTGCTCGCCGACAAAGCATCAATCATCCTCTCCGGGTCGGCGGCATGGCAGATGGGCGTACCGGGCTTCGGCGCGTATTCGGCGACGAAAGCAGCTTTGGTCTCCTTTGTTCGAACCTGGACCGCAGAGCTTGCCAGCCGTGGTATCCGAGCGAATGTTATCAGTCCAGGACCTACGGAAACTCCAATGGTGCATGTCGGCGCTAAAGGCTCCGAGGAGGGTACAAGCGATTATTTCCGGAAGATGATCCCAATGGGCCGGCTTGGAACTGCAGATGAGCTTGCATCGGCAGCCGTTTTCCTCGCTTCCGACGAGAGCAGCTTCATCACTGGCATCGACCTGCCGGTCGATGGCGGCACCGTTTCCAGGTAATCCGTCAATCGCAATTTAATGGATTTGAGCGGGCCGGTTCAAAAACGCAACTCAATGTCCAGTAATCTCCAACAGCTCAATTTCGAATATCAGCGTGGCTCCGCCGGGAATCACAGGCGGGTGGCCTTTGTCCCCGTAGGCGATGTCAGACGGGCAAACCAATCGGGCCTTGCCGCCTACCTTCATCTTCTGCACGCCCTCAGTCCAGCAGCGAATGACCCCGTTCAGCGGGAACTGCGCTGGTTGATTCCGCTTGTAAGAGCTGTCGAACTCGGTTCCGTCAATTAGGGTACCCCGGTAGTTCACCTTCACCGAATCGGAGGCATTCGGGGAGGCGCCGGTTCCGGGCTGGATGTCCATGTAGATAAGTCCGGACTCTGTCTTAATTGCGCCTGGCTCCGTGGCCGCCTTTGCGAGGTACGCGTCCGAGACCACCTTCTGTCTCTCCGCCACCCGAGCAGTGCGGGTTTGTTGAAAGGCCTGAAATTTTGGTCCCCATTCGCTCAAATCCACCGCTGGCTTGCCAGCCGCGGCGTCGCCGAGAGCACGTCTGATTAGCTCCACCTCGGCCGGTGAAAGATCGAACTGGCCCAGGGACCGGTACATCTGGAGGCCCAAAGCATAGACAGTCTTTTGTTCGTCGGTTGAGAGCACAGGCGGAGTGGCCTTCGCCGCCGCAGCAGGCTTGGGAGCGGATTTGGGAGCAGTTTTGGCATTGGGCGCCGCAGTCGTCGACTTAGCCGGAGGCGCCTGAGGAGCCGTGCTTTGCCCCATCAAGATGGCCGGTAGCAGGAACATAAGTGCACGCATGCGTCCAGGCTATCATTCTTCCCGCATTCGGCATATCTCCGATAATGGAAAAATGCCCTCCATCATTGACGAAACCACGTCTGTCTCACGGTATGAGGTTCAGGATGCACACGCACTGTCCACGCCGTCGTTGCTGATTTATACGGAGATGATTGAAGCTAACATTTCGGCGGCGCTGCGCATGATGAACGGCAACCCGAGCCGCTGGCGGCCGCACTTGAAGACTGCCAAGCTGGCCTACACGATGGGCCGGCTGGTGGCGCGCGGAATCAAGACGGCGAAGTGCGCCACCACCCTGGAACTGGTCGCGGCAATCGAGTCCGGGATGGAAGACGTGGTGGTCGCATTTCCGCTGATGGGTCCGAATGCGGCCCGGGTGCGCGAGATTGCAGCGGCCCATCCGGAGCGGCGGATTTCTACGCTGGTAGAAAGCATCGATCAAATCGATGAGTGGCGGGCAAGTGCGGTGGGAGTGTTCGTCGATCTCAATCCGGGGATGGATCGGACCGGCATGGCGGAGGACCACTTCGAAGAAGTTCGCGATTTCGTCGAGCAGATCCAGAAGGCCGGGCTCCGTTTTTGCGGCTTGCATCACTACGATGGACAGATCAAGAACACCGATCCATCGGCGCCTGCCGCGGCTTGCGAAGGTTATTCGCGGCTAGTGGAACTGATTGCTTACCTGAAGCGATCGGGGATCGAAGTGAAGGAAGTGATCACGTCGGGAACGCCGGCGATGCCGCATGCGCTGAACTTCGCGCCCTTTGGTGAAGGGGAGTTTGTGCATCGGGTGTCGCCTGGAACGGTTGTCTATAACGACCGAAGCAGCCTGAAGGAATTGCCGGATTATGGATTTCAGCCGGCGGCCCTGGTCTTGTCGACGGTAGTCAGTCATCCACGGGAGAATCGCGTGACTTGCGACGCCGGCCACAAGGCCGTGTCGGCGGATGCGGGCGTGCCGACTTGCGACGTGATGGGTTGGCCGGGGCTGGTGGGGCTGAAGCCGAGCGAGGAACATTTGCCCCTGGAGGTGCGTAGCGGCGAAACGCCAGCGCGCGGGGCGTTGCTCTATCTGTTGCCGACGCACGTGTGTCCGACCGTCAATAACTTCGATAAAGCGGTGCTGGTACGCGGCGGAAAGGTGGAGGGCGTTGTCCCGGTTACCGCGAGAGGGCACGAGATGTTTGTGGCGTGACGCGGGCGAATTCTCCGATCGCTAGGCTGGCCTAACCGCGCATCCGGGTGACGCCACCGATTATTTGTGATAACGTGCCGTCGGAGGAGCTAACAATGTGGAATTGGCTCGCTGGCTTATTGCACAAGCTTGATCGGTGGCTGCCGCACCGAAGTCGACTCCCGATAACTCACCACCGCTCGAATCTTCACAGCCGCCATCGCTAACATTAAAA
>DATHMO010000367.1:0-4685 GCA_035486995.1 Bryobacteraceae bacterium | reverse complement strand
GGTGCCTCTGCTGAACGACAACGCCAGCATCATCTTTACTGGATCGGTGCACAACTACCTCGGCCAACCTGGCGTCGCCGCGTACGCGGCCACCAAGGGTGGCCTGGTCTCGATGGCGCGTTCCATCGCCGCCGACCTGGCACCGCGCAACATTCGCGTGAACGTCGTCGCGCCAGGCGCGATCAAGACTCCCATCTGGAAGCGCGGGCCCCGCGCCTCTGCTACCGCGGAAGATTCCGCTAAGTTGGAGAAGTTCTTTTCTTCCGCGGTTCCGCAGGGCCGTTGGGGCGAACCGGAAGAAGTTGCCAAGGCCGTGCTCTTCCTCGCTTCGGACGATTCCTCGTACGTCAACGCGGTCGAGCTGATGGTAGATGGCGGAGCCACGGGCGCCCCGTTTGGAGCTCCCATTATTCTGGATGCATTTGCGCCGCCCCGTAGCGAGGCGAAGCTGGCAAAGGCTCACGCGGAAGGAAATCCGCAGTGAAGTGAATAGTCGTCCCCGCGCTCACTGCTTCGCGGAATTCGCCGCGACAGGATGGGGCTCGCCGAAATAGGGAAAATCCGGGCGCATCAGCCCCGTATCGGGCGCCACCCCATCGCCGAGTGCCGTGTTCGTGACCAGCGTGAGGATCACATCCATCACGTCGTCGCAGAGGCCGCGGCCGTTAAACGCGGCAAAGCTGAATGATGCAGGCGTGTCCAGTTCATACGGCAGGACCGCCGGGCACAGGCGCGCGAGGAGTTGCGTGGCGTAGGCGGATGGGTCGGCTGCCGAGTGGGCGAGCGCGGTCACTTTTTCCACGAAGTTGCGGATCGGTTTGGAGAACAGCGCCACTTCGTCGGCCGGGACCGCGCGGTTGTAGTTTTCCGACGCGTCGTGCAGCGAAGGATCGGAGAGCAGGAGGTGTGTGATCATCGGCAGGCCCCAACGCGAGACCTGCACCTCCGGCGCGTGCCCGTAAAGCGATGCGGTCGCCCATGCGTGCACCACACCCGTGCCGATCAGGCTGCTGGGGACCTCCAGGACGATCGCGCTGACATTGTTACCGGCGAAGAAGCTTTGCCCATTCTGGAACGACTCCGGCGCGAACCGGTTTTCAGACCACAGTGCTTTTCTGAAGGCGCCGAATCCAATGCCGTTAGTGGCGAACAGATCGGGCGCGAGGCCTGCGTACGCCAGGCAGCCTTGATCTGCTTGCACCACTCCTCCCGTGTTCCCGGAAATGATGAGTTCGCCCGCGGCGCCCTTCAGAGCGTCCGCGCCGGTGGCGCGCCGCACCGCGAAGGTCTGAACGTGGCGGTGCTCGCCGCCATCGGCGTGTACGGGTGCGCCGAACTGGACCTTGAAAGTGACGTCTTCGCGAAGATCTCGATTCGTATCGAAGCGAAAGGCGTAGAGAGCTTCATCGCGGAACGTGTCGGGCGCGCCGACGCCGGCGTTCGGATTTACGGTCAAAGCCATGACCGTTGTTCCCGGGCGGCCGCGAAACAAGTAGAAGTCGCAAATATTTATGCGGGGGTCTTCTTTTGCGGTAGGCGTGTCGAAATGATGCGACATGGCGAATACCCTCCTGAGGGTTACACGCGAGGCCAAGAGGTCGCGTAATCGGAGACTAACCCAACACCCGAAATCTTGGGATTCGGCCCTCAGTCGTTTTCAACTGCTTCGCGTGTTCACGGATTCGCCACCGATCAGAACGTCCCCGGCAATGTGGTTACTGATCTCCTACGGAGCCTTTCGATCCTGTGCAGGTCGCACGCTGAGGAGTTGTCGTTCGCCCGTCGCCGGCGATCTCCAGTCCTGTATTGCGCGCGCAAGAAGCCAGCCATGTAGATTTTGAGCCCAGCGCCCTACCGCGTGATTTGGCCCAGGTAATATCCCAACCGATTTTCGACGTCCCCCGGCTTCTGAAACCCGCGCGCCGTCAGCGCTTTGATCCCATCCTGGCCGGCTGATCGCCCGAGCGAATTGATGCACGCATCCCACCCGGCAGCGATCTCGACGTCTGGCGGCAGGCTGGTATTGACCAGACGCTTAGTGTTGGCGATCGCCCATTTGTCGAATCCTGCGATCCGCGTTGCCAGCGCTTCTACGTACGCATCCAACTCAGCATCGGGCAGCGCGCGATTAATATAGCCGTAGGCCTCGGCCCGGTCTGCCCGGATATCTTCCGAGCTCAGCAGCACTTCGAGAGCGCGGTTTCGGCCAATGAGTCTGGGCAGCCGAGCCATCGGGCCGCCACCGGCGACCATTCCCACGCCCACCTCCCATTGCGAGATGATCGTCTTTTCGCGACTCGCGAAACTCATGTCGCACGCCAGCGTGAGCTCGCTGCCGTTACCGGTCGCCCGCCCACGGATCAGCGCGATGGAAGCGACGGGCAGTCGAGTCAACCGCACCAGAAAGTCCGGCCAAGGCGGCAAGCCTGTGGGACCCGCCGGCATCGAAGTGAGGTCCTCAAGTTTAGCCGTGAAATCGGAATGATTCAGGAAGTAATCCTCGACGGCGCTATCGAACACGACGACGCGGACGTGCTCGTCGACCTCCAGAGCGTCGATGACTTCCTGAAACTCCCGGACCATTTGCGGACCCATCACGTTGATCGGCGGGTTATCGATCGTCACACGCCAATAGGCGGGCGACTGCTTGGTCAAGCGAAGCTGTACGGCTTTCGTAGCTGCAGATACTGTTCCCATCGGATTCTCCTCCGTATTTGTAAGCCTTCGAAATCGATCGAGCGAAGCCCACAACAGCTTCACGCTGTCGCAGACTTACGTTCCTTACCGGCGTCCACTGCAGCCTTGGCAACTTCGACGTCATCCTCCACACTGCTGCCGCTGACGCCGACAGCGCCGATCACCGTTCCGTCCGAATCTTTCACGGGTATTCCGCCGCCAAAACTAATCAGACCGCCGTTGCTGAGTTCGACGCCGTAAAGAGCCTGGCCGGGCTGCGACATCTTCCCGATTTCGGCTGTCTCCATATCAAAATAACGCGCAGTTCGAGCCTTGCGAATGGCGATGTCAATACTGCCGAGCCACGCGCCATCCATCCGAACGAACGCCTTCAGATTTCCGCTCGCGTCCACAACCGCGATGTCTTCTTTTATCTTCAATTCTTCGGATTTCCTTTTCGCGGCTTGAATCATCGTCTCGGCAACTTCCAGCGTGACCTCGCGGTTCATGGCACTCTCCTTGGTCTTACTTCTATCGTGCGGCTGCGCGGCCAAGGCGGGACTTCATCATCCGGGCCGCCATATATTGTGGATAGCGATCACAAACCTTCGCATCCGTCAATTCGGCTAGGAACTTAAGCGGAAGCGGCTTTTTCTCCGGCGAATAACTTCAAAAGCGCCTGGGCTGCACTTGTCGAAGATGCGGGATTCTGCCCGGTAACCAAACGGCCATCAACAATTGAAAACGGCTGCCAGTCGGCCACTTTCTCAAAGATCGCACCCAGGCGCATCAACTCGTCCTCAACGAGAAACGGCACAACCTTGGTGAGTTGTACTTCTGCCTCCTCGCCATTGGTAAAACCGGTCACGTGTTTGCCTTTCACCAGCGGCGCGCCCTGGTAGGTCACGTGACGAAGCACACCTGGCGAATGACATACCAAGGCAATCGGCTTGCCGGAATTGTAGAAGGACTCGAGCAACGCGATGGAAACTGGGCTTTCTGCGAGATCCCACATCGGGCCGTGTCCGCCCACATAGAACACCGTCTCGTAATCTTCCGATTTCACGTCGGCGAGCTTCACCGTTTGGGAAAGCGCCAGTTGCGCCGCCTGGTCCTGCTTGAACCGCGTCATCGCGGGCGTCTGATTTTCCGCCAAATCGCTCTTCGGATCGATCGGCGGCTGCCCGCCTTTCGGTGATGCCAGCGTCAGCTGCACACCCGCATCCCTGAAAACAAAGTAAGGGGCTGCAAATTCTTCCAGCCAAAATCCGGTCTTGCGGCCAGTGTTTCCGAGTTGATCGTGGGAAGTTAACACCATCACTATTTTCATATTCCGTCTCCTCTGTTCTTCGCTATGAACATCCGATCGAATCGGACGACACGCTCGCATGAGACCACAAACATCGGAGGCGAACAATTGGACGATGGTATTGGCGATACCTTGGTATCGGTCGGCGCGCTCAGCCACGTGCGTGTATCCGTTTCCATCAAAACTCGGCAGCGCGCACGATGCACAATAAGGATGGCCATCCGTAGTCAGAAACGGCCGTGGCAGGCAATGTAAGGTTTATCGGGGAATTGAGGTACGTCAACAGGTCTGGATCTAGAGAAGGCCATTAAGATATTGGTGGACGTGACCGGGATCGAACCGGTGACCCCCTGCTTGCAAAGCAGGTGCTCTCCCAGCTGAGCTACACGCCCACAGAAGGAGTGACCTTCATTCTAAAGCATTTCCAAGCGCACCGAAATCCATTCCTTCGCTTTTCGGCCGTCACTGTACCAAAACTGTACCAAAACCCCCAGAAACAGGGCCTGATTGCGCCTCGCCAATGCTCATTTCGTTGGCTCGGCGGTTAATCTGCAACAGGGCTTCGCGTTTCATTGCCAACTTCATCTGCGAGTATTTCTTGAATACGTCGGAGTTCCCTTGTCGCAGCAATTGGACGACCCATTCATCCGCAACACCGCCGGCACTGAGACGCGTCGCGTACGTCGAACGGAGATCGTAA
>DATHMO010000366.1:0-8111 GCA_035486995.1 Bryobacteraceae bacterium | reverse complement strand
AACTCCATCGGCACTTGATCGGCCGCCGCCGCTGGTGTTCCAGGCCGCTCCGAATAGGTGAACACGTGCAGGTAAGTGAAAGGCAGGCTCGCGATGAACGCGCGGCTTTCTTCGAACTCGGCATCGGACTCGCCGGGGAAGCCGGTCATGACATCGGCCCCGATCGCGGCGTCGGGCATCCCTGTGCGCGCCTTCAGGATGCGATCTTCATAATGCTTGGGCCGGTATTTGCGATGCATCCGCCGCAGAACACGATCCGATCCGGACTGCAGCGGCGCGTGCACATGTTTTGCAATACGAGGCGACCAGGCTACCAGTTCGAGCAGATCGTCGCTCCAGTCCATCGGTTCCACCGAGCTGAGGCGCAGACGTTCGATGGGCGTTTCATTCAGCAGTCGCCGAATGAGATCGGCCAGCCGCATACTACTGCCCGGCTCGCGACCCCAGCGCCCGAGATTGATCCCGCTGAGGACCACTTCGCGATAGCGCATCGCAAGATTGCGCACCTGTTCGACAACTTGATCGGCCGGCGCGCTGCGGCTGCGTCCGCGGACAAAAGGAATGATGCAAAACGAACAGCGGTTGTTGCAGCCATCCTGGATTTTGAGGTTGGGGCGCGTGCGATCGCCCGCGGCGTCTTCCACCGGCGCCGAAAGGAAATCGTGCTGGGCGAAAATATCGCCGACGTGAATCTGCCCGTGATAGGGTGCGTTGGTTGGCGCGACGATCTCGGGAATTTGAACCTTATGCGAATTCCCTACTACCCAATGCACCCCCGGCAATACCGCTATCTCTTCCGGTGCACGTTGGGCATAGCACCCGGTCACAAGAATGCGCGCAGCGGGATTTTCGCGATGCACGCGATGGATGGCCTTGCGCACGTCTTCATCGGCCGAAGCGGTGACGGTGCAAGTGTTTAGCACCACCAACTGTGCTTCGGACGCATGCTCGGCGGCGGCCAGCCCTTGCGCCAGTAGCGCCGATTCGAGTGCTGCGCCGTCGGCCTGCGACGCTCGGCACCCGAAGTTGTGAACGTGAAAGCTGGCCACTGTTCCGATTCTACCAGCCGGGATATGTCGAAAAGAGGCTTTTGGACGATGAGAGTGTGAATGGTGGACCGAGTTCTTTCGCAAGAGGAGATCGATGATGTATTTCGGAATCTCCGTGATTCGCCTGGGGACGAAGATCCGGCGCTGAAGGCAGAGCCTTACGATTTCCGGCGGCCGGACCGGATCGCCAAGGACCAGCTGCGTGCCATCCACATGCTGCACGAGAACTTCGCGCGCAGTCTCGCATCCAGCCTCTCGGCATATTTGCGCGCCTATGTAATGGTGAACCTGGTTTCGGTGGAACAACTCTCATTTCAGGAATTCACGCAGGCGCTGCCGTCGCCCACCTGCCTGGTTTCGCTCGGGATGAAGCCATACGAGGGGAGCGCGGTGCTGGAGATGAATCCGGCGCTGGTGTTTCCGATTTTCGAGATGTTGTTGGGTGGAAGCGCGAAGGGCCTGCTGAAGATCAATCGCGAAATCTCGGAGATCGAGCAGAGCGTTTTGGACGGGCTATTCCGTATCACGCTCAACGATCTGAAGACCGCGTGGCATGCGGTAACGCCGCTGGAGTTCGAGATCGAATCGCACGAAACCGAGCCGCAGCTACTTCACATCCTGGCGCCCAACGAGGCGGTTGTGGCGGTCAGCATGGAAGTGCGCATCGGCGATAAAGCGGGGATGATGAACATCGGCATCCCTTCCATTGTGGTTAAGATGCTGCGCCACAAGTTCGACCAGCAGTGGTCGGTGCGCAAAAGCCAATCCACCGAGCAGGAGCAATCGCGCATTCTGCATTTGATCCGGACCTCGCGCATGTCGCTCGACTCCCGCCTGAGAGGGCCGACCATGAGCGTCGCGGATCTGATGGAACTCAAGGAAGACGATCTACTGGTCCTGGACTTCGGAGTCGACCGGGTACTGGACCTGAGTATCAACGGCAAGCACAAATTCGCTGGCCGTATCGTGGGCGCCGGCCACAAGCGCGGATTTCAAATTGAAGAAGCGGTCAGGCGGTAACCCGGAATCGCAGCGCCGGCTAAAACTGAAAGTAGACGAACGGGACCGCGGCTTCGCTGTATCCGATGAGCTCCACCGCGAGCAACAGGACGGCGCAGACGGCGCCATAAGCCCAAGCCGGGCCGAGCGCGATTTTCTCGAACCACTCTCGCTTTTCCTCGAACAAAGCCAGCAGCAGCGTCATCAGCGCCAGATCCGTGAGCCAAGCCGGGATCAATGTGTGCCCCCGCGGCACGAAAAGCATCTGGTGCAGGACGTAGAGGCTGTCGTGAAATGTAGTCGCGCGGAAAAATACCCAGCCGATCATGACCAGGGCGAATGTGATCACGGCTTGCAGCGGATAGAGGGAGGTCCAGCGGCTTTCGGAGGGCGCGCCTTTGCGCCGAAACATCCGCTCGAAGCTCAGAAGCGCTCCATGATAGCCGCCCCATACGACGAAGTTCCAGCTCGCGCCGTGCCACAGGCCACCGAGCAGCATCGTTAGCATCAGATTTCGGTAGGTTTGAAGCTGTCCGTGCCGATTGCCGCCCAAGGGAATATACAGATAATCGCGCAGCCATCGCGACAGGGAAATGTGCCAGCGATGCCAGAAATCGGTGATGCTGGAGGCCAAGTACGGACGGCGGAAATTCACCGGGAAGTGGAAACCCAGCAGTTTCGCCATCCCGATAGCCATGTCGGTGTAGCCGGAAAAATCAAAATAGATCTGGATGCCGAAAGCGATCACGGCCGACCAGGCAGGCACCATTCCCGGATGCTTGGACACATCGGCAAAGTAGCCGTTGGCGATTTGCGCGAACTGATCGGCCATCACCATCTTTTTAGCCAAGCCAAGCAACAGCAACAGCAGTCCGCGCAGCACGTCGTCCGACGACGGCCGTTTCCAGTGATAGAGATCGCCGAAAAATTCGCGCGCCCGCACGATTGGTCCCGCCACCAACTGCGGGAAAAAGGAAATGAACAGCGCATAGTCGATTGGATTCGTGATCGGTTCCTGCTCCCGGCGGTAGACGTCGATCACGTAAGACATGCTCTGGAAGGTATGAAAACTGATGCCCAGCGGAAGAATGATACTGAGCGCGAACGCGTCGGAAGGTCTGTGGAGCAGGTGCGCGATGTTGGCGGCGAAGAAATTATAGTACTTGAAGAATCCCAGCAGCCCGAGATTGGCGGCCAGGCTGATCACCAGCGCGATCTTGCGGGAGTGCGGCGAGTGCGTCCTCGAAATCCAGCGCGCGGCGGTGTAATCAATGGCGGTGAGCGACAGCAGCAACAGGATGAACTTCGGAATGAAGCTCATATAGAAGAAATAGCTGGCGGCGAGAAGAATGTATTTCCGCAAGCCGCGCGGCGCGGTGTAGAACAGGATTAGGACGATGGCCAGAAAAGCGAAGAACTGCGGGGTATTGAACAGCATGACTTAATACTTGGGCGGTCCCACGACGCGGCGCACTTCTTGCGCGAGAATGCGTGAGAAAGCCTCCATGCCCGCGCGATTCAAGTGCCATCCATCCCAGAAATACTCAGGATGCTCGAGTTGATCGAATAAGCGCTCGTCGAGAACAATCACGTCTGGCTGCGCCGCGATTTCGCGGATGGCGCTGTTCAACTTGGGCGGGGGATCGGGCGGGGAAACGGGCGCGCGCGGAACCCGCAAGAAAATGAGTTTGGTCCCGGAGCCGCGATAATAATCGACGATCTTACCGTACCAGTAGCGCAGATATTCGGTTTCGCGGCCTGCATCGGGTGGACGCGTGGGAAACAGTTCGTCCTCGATGTTCTTCCGGCGGTTGGGGGGAACTCCTGGCGGGTACGTGATAGTTTTGTGCTCCCAGTCGATTTGCAATCCAGCCAGGCTTTCGTCGGCGCCGCCGTAGCCGTAATACCAGCCGGCCGAATCGGTGGCGTACCAGCGCGACTTGGCGATGCGCATCAGGGGATGATCCAGAAACTCCTGAAAATCACGCTTGTATACGAAGCCTTTCAGCAGAATTCCGCGAAATGCGATCCATTGTAGCTTCCGGGTGCGATAGGTCCACGGAAAGTCGATCAAATCCCGCAGTTGAAGGCGCGCGAGCATGTAATGCAGGTCGGCTTCGCGTTCCGATTGATAGTCGTATGACTCCGGGTCGTTGAAATCGTCGCTCGGAATCACGATGGCTGCGTAGTGGTGAGCGTCGGGATCAACGGCGCGCAGCGAATAATACCAATCGCGCGTCGTAGCTCCGCCCAACCCGATGCTTGCGAACGTGTAGCCGGTGCCCGGTTTCTCTTGGTTCACTACGCGCGGGAGCAGCGACATGCGGGAATGCCCCACGGCCAGTACCTGGTTGCGATTGGGCTTTGGCCGTCGAATCTCGTTGCGCAACTGCAATTCCATGTAGCCGGTGGTTGAATCGGGCTCCATAATCCTGGAATAGAACGTGGTGTGAAAGAGAAACCCTTCGAGCGCAGCGAAGCAAAGAATCACCGCAAGCAGGCGAGGCCAAACCTTGCGCGTTGGGGCGGTCTGGATCGGCGCCTGCTCAGCAGCCGGGGCGAGATCGGTCGGAGAATGTGCCGCCAAGCAATTTAGTATAGCGACACGGCAGCCTCATCGCGGTTCCGCCAGATGCTCAGGATCCGGCCCCGTGATCAGGCGCGCGCCGCGATTGAACGTCAAATATAGAAAACCCCACTGGACGAACACCAGCACGCGATTGGAGAACTCCACCAGGTACATCAAGTGGACGAACAACCACACCAGCCACGCCAGCAGTCCCGACATGTGGAGCGGTCCGATCTGGGCCACGGCTGACGCGCGTCCGATCACCGCAAGGTTCCCTTTATCGAAATAGTCGAAGGGCGCGAGCGTGCGGCCGCGGGTTCGTTCGACGATCAATTTCGCCGTGTACGCGCCCTGTTGCATGGCCACTTGCGCTACACCGGGCAGCGGTTTACCACTTTGCTCGAAGTACGCCAGGTCGCCGATCACGAAGATTTCCGGATGCCCCGGAACGCTGCAATCGGTGTTGACCATTACCTGGCCCCGCTTGTTGCGCGGCGCATGGGCGCGCAGTTCAAGCACCTCGCCAAAGGGTGACGGTTTCACGCCGGCCGCCCAGATCACCGTGTGTGCCGCGATCCGCTCGTCACCGGTGGATGTCTTCACCGTCACACCGCACTCGTCTATCTCTGTGACGAACACTCCAGTCCGTGGCGTCACCTTCAGCCGAACCAGCGACGCTTCGGCCTTTGCAGAAAGATCCTGGGGATAACTCGGCAAAACACGGGGCCCACCTTCGAGCAGAAAGATGCGCGCGTCTTGCGGACGGATCGCCCGAAAATCGTGCCGCACGGTATCGTGCGCGATCTCGGCCAGAGCGCCTGCGACCTCAACGCCCGTAGTCCCGCCGCCGACGATGACGAACGTCAGCCACGAGCGCCGTTTCTCGGGATCGCTCTCGCGTTCCGCCGCCTCGAACGCATACAGGATTTTGTGGCGGATCTCGGTGGCTTCTTCGATGCTTTTCAGACCGGGCGCGCTGCGCCGCCACTCGTCGTGTCCAAAATAGGAATCGGCCGAGCCGGTGGCGATGATCAGCGAATCGTATTCCACTGCCTGGCCGCCGTCCAGAATCAGGCGATGGCCGTCGGCATCCAGATCGTCCGCCGCGCCCAGCAGCACTTGTGTATTTTTCTGCCGCCGCAGCACCGAGCGTAGCGGCGACGCGATTTCACCCGGCGACAGCGATCCGGTTGCCACCTGATAGAGCAGCGGCTGGAACAGATGGAAGTTGCGGCGGTCGATTAGCGTAACCTGCACCGGCGCCTTCTTTAAGGCCTGGGCGGCATAGAGGCCCCCAAATCCTCCGCCCACGATTACCACGCGATGCGTACCGCTCATTGACGCCTCCTTAAATCTATTGGATGCAATTCCGGCACTATTGGTGCACACATGCGTTACGCTGATGTTGATGTTGGCGTTGCTGCCGCTGCTCTTGCTTGCCATTGCTACCGCCGCCGTCGCGGGGACGGCTTGCGAGGGAACACCCGCCTATTCGCCGTGCGAGGTGGCGTTCGAATTGACGCCGGCGGATCTTGCCGTTCACCCCAATCCATACGGCTCTATCACGCTGCGAATCGAGTTCCGCTCGCCGCGCTTCCGAACCTACGCGATGCCGGCGTTTTGGGATGGCGCAGGCAAGATGATCGTCCGGTTTACTCCTCCCGAAGCCGGACAGTGGACCTATAAAGCGACGAGCAACGTTGCATCGTTCGACGGCCAACAGGGTATGTTCAGCGCTACCGCCGTTCCCGATGCACTTGGGTTCGTTATCGTCGCCAACGTGCATCATTGGGCCACCGACAACCAGCAAGTGGTGATCGGCAACATCAAGCCGCACTTGTGGATGGGCTACATCGCGGACCGCTTCGCGTTCGAGAGCGACGCCGAGTTTCAGCAGGAGCTCGCAACCGCCGCCGAAAACAAATTCACTCATTTTCGTGGGTCGATTCTAGGTGGCTTGAGCGATCGTTCGCGAGTCTATCTCGGTTCGGACCGGCCCAATCCGGCCTATTTCGACGAACTCGACCGGCGCATCGCGGAAGTTCACAAACGCGGCATAACGACCGATTTGATGCTGGCGGCGGATCCGGAAACCATCCTCGCGCAATTCCCAAATCGTGAGTCGAGGGAGCGGTTCATCCGGTACGTTGTAGCGCGCTACGCTCCGTTCAATGTCACCTGGCAGGGCATCGAGGAATTCGAAGACTATCCCGATGGCCGCTTGCTGCTGAAGGAGCTGGGCCTCGATCTAAAGAAGCTGGATCCATACCAGCATCCGCGATCGTCTAACGCCAAGATGACATCGTCGCCGCTGCTCGGCGATGGGTGGATGGATTACGTCATCGAAGGTTCGAACGACGATACCGTTGGTTCGGTCGAGCATCAGTTCTATCAAGTGCCGTTTGTTGGCGTCACCGATGCCGGGCATCTGTGGAACGCCACCATGGACGGCGAATATCCCGAATTTCGCGGCGGCAGCCCCAATATCGCGAAATACTGGTTCGATCTTATGTCCGATACACGGCACTGGGAACTGGAGCCTTACTACGACGTCGATGGTGCGCGCGGCATCGCGCTCGAAGACGTCGAGTATGTGAATTACATCGAGCATCCCGCCGGGCCGGTGGAAATAACCGTCGAGAATCATGGTTACGATGTTCAGTGGCTGGACCCCGCCACTGGAGAATCGCGCGAAGAGAAGAAGTACAAAGGCGAGCACTTCACCGCAGAAGCTCCCGACGCAAGCCATCCCTGGGTATTGCTGGTGGGGCGCGAGGGCCACAAAGAAGGGATGCTGAAGTCGTATAAATTCGAGTCGCGGCCGGTGCCGGTGCAGGAAATCGAGACCGATGCGAAGAAGACTCCGTTCGAAATTGCCGCGCCCGCGGGAAACACGCTCGAAGCAGGCCAGCCAGTGCAATTTTCCGTGAAGCGAACACGCGAGACTCGCGCCACGCGCAGCATGTTGTTTCTTTGGACGGCGGAAGTTGTGGCCGACGGCCGCGGCTTGCGCGTGTTGGGCACCGGATCGCCCGGTAGCTTCGTGGTTCCGGCATCCACCGCGGAGAATTTCCCGGCGGTTCTGAGCGTCCACGTGACGGCGCTCAATGCGCACGGCAAAGCGTACCAGGTGGACCGCGTCTACCAACTAAACAAGTGATCCTTTCCATCGATACGACTTCTGAGTTCGGCAGCATCGCACTGACAGAGGCGAACGTCGTTGTGGAAGAAATCGCGCTGCATGCGCCGGAAGGCTTCGGCCACGTGCTGTTCGGCCACATCGAGGAACTGCTCGATCGGAACGGGACCACTGTGCACCAAATGGAGTGCTTCGCCGGGGCTGCGGGGCCGGGTTCGTTCACCGGCGTGCGGGTGGGACTGGCGGCGGCAAAGGGACTTGCCGAGGCTACGGGAAAACGCATGGTCGCGGTATCGAATTTACGCGCGCTGGCGTCGTTCGGGACGGCTCCGCTGCGCGCCACGGTGATCGACGC
>DATHMO010000365.1:0-3836 GCA_035486995.1 Bryobacteraceae bacterium | reverse complement strand
TGGCTGCGGAACGATACGCGTTGGCGCTGTTGGAACAATGCGAACGTGGCAAGGCCTTGAACGCCTTCATCACTTTGGATCGCGAACGAGTTCTAGCCGCCGCGCGCGCTGCCGATCAGCGCAGAAGAACGGGTGCGGAACTGGGTCCGCTGCATGGTTTGCCGATTCCCATCAAAGACAGCGTCAACACGAACGACCTGCGTACAACCGTGGGTACGCCTGCGTTGCGCGAATTCCAGCCCAAGGACGATGCGCCGCTCGTTCGGACGCTGCGGGCCGCAGGAGCGATTGTACTGGGCAAGACCAATCTGCACGAATTGTCTCTGGGGTGGACCAGCGACAACCAAGCTTTCGGCGCCGTGCACAACCCCTATGATCTGGCACGGATTCCCGGCGGCAGCAGCGGCGGCACGGCGGCGGCGATCGCGGCGCGGATGGCTCCATTGGGAGTGGCAGAGGATACCGAAGGTTCAATTCGCGTACCGGCCGCGCTCTGCGGCATCGCCGGATTCCGCCCGACCACCTTACGATATTCATCAGCGGGAGTGGCGCCCATCAGCGCACTTTTCGATCAGGTGGGGCCTCACGCTCGGGGCGTGGGAGACCTTGCGCTGTTCGATGCGGTGGTCACTGGGAATTTCAATACGATTCGTCCCGCGCCACTCAAAGGAGTCAAGCTCGGTGTGGGTCGCGCATATTGGTTGGCGGACCTCGACGCCGAAGTAGAGCGTATTACGAACGTGGCACTCGGCAAACTTCAGGATGCAGGCGTGGAACTGGTTGAGGCGGAGGTCCCGGATCTGGCGAATCTGATTCAGCGGACGACGCTGCCGGTTCAAGCTCACGACATTTTCCGCGCGCTGCCAAACTATCTCCAGGAAACGGGGGCCGGCGTAACGTTTGATCAAGTCGTTGCCCATGCCAGCGCGGATGTGAAGGAGTTCTTTGCGGAATTCGGGGAGGGCGGAAGCGGCTTCATCTCTGAAGCGGTTTATGAGGCTGCGCGCGACACTTACTTGCCGAAGTTGCGCGAGAATTTCCGCGATTACTTCGCCAGGACCGGCGTGGCGGCGATCGTGTTCCCGGCCACGAGGATACCGGCTACGGTGATTGGCGAGAACGAAGTTACGATTGGCCACAACAAGGTTTCGTTCACAGCGGCAATCTCCCGCAATATCGCGCCGGGTAGCACGGCGGGTCTTCCGGGGCTGGTGCTGCCGGCAGGACTTACGTCGAGCGGATTACCGGTGTCGCTGGAGTTCGATGCGCCGTCGGGGACGGACCGGGCGCTGCTTGCGCTGGGATTGAGTCTGGAAGGTGTGCTGGGCCATTTGCCGCCGCCGAAGATATGACAGGTGAGTTCTAGGCCAGTTCCGTTTGCCTCATCGTTTCTTCCAACGATCCGCCAGAGCAGCCAATTTGTCGTCCATGGTCTGGGGCTTCGGAGCGGGAGTGGGCTTCTTCGGCTGTGACGCGCCACCCTGGGCAGGCTTTGACCCCGGCGTCTTCATCGACAGCGCGATGCGCTTGGTTTTCGGATCTGCGCTCAGCACGTGCACCTTTACGATCTGGCCCACCTTGGCAACATCGCTCGGCTCCTTGATAAACCGGTCCGATAGTTCGCTGATATGCACCAATCCATCCTGATGAACGCCAACGTCGACGAAAGCCCCGAATTTCGTCACATTCGTGACGATGCCTTCCATCGCCATTCCCACCTCGAGATCCGCGATCTCCTTCACGTTGTCCTTGAAGCTGGGTGCAACAAACGAATCACGCGGGTCGCGGCCGGGCTTCCGGAGTTCCTCCAGAATGTCGTTCAGGGTGTAAACGCCGGCTGTCAGGCCGCTCTTGTCGGCCTTTTCCAGTAGCGCAGGCTGCGCAATGAGCTGCTCGATTGGAACGTTCAAGCCATCGGCGATTTGCTCCACCACGGGGTAGGACTCGGGATGAACGGCGGTGATGTCGAGCGGGTTATCACCATGGCGTATGCGGAGAAAGCCGGCGGCTTGTTCGAAGGTCTTGGGCCCGATGCCGGGCACGGCAGTCAATTGGATGCGCGAGCGGAAACGGCCATGTTCATTGCGGAACTCGACGATCTTCTGGGCGGTGCGTTCGTTAATGCCGGCGACGTAGCGCAGCAGAGCCCAGGAAGCGGTGTTCAGGTCCACGCCAACGCGGTTGACGCAGCTTTCGATCACCGTCTCGAGCGATTTGTGCAGGTGATTCTGATCGACGTCGTGCTGGTACTGGCCGACGCCGATAGACTTCGGGTCGAGTTTGACCAGTTCGGCCAGCGGGTCCTGCAAGCGGCGCGCAATGGAGATGGCCCCGCGGACGGTTAAGTCAAGATCGGGAAATTCCTGGCGCGCGATTTCGGAGGCCGAATAGATGGAGGCGCCGGACTCGTTCACTATCACGCAGAAGATCGACGAGAGGCCCTCTTTCTTCAGGAGGTCGCGGACGAACGCATCGGTCTCGCGCGAAGCCGTTCCGTTGCCGATCGCGATGGCTCGGACGTTGTATTTCTCGATCAACGATTTCAGCGTACGTTCGGCGCCCGCGATGTCGTTCTTGGGCTGAAACGGATAGATCACATCGTGAGTGAGAAACATGCCGGTGTCGTCGACGACCGCGATTTTGCAGCCGGTACGGATGCCGGGGTCGAGTCCGATGACGGCGAGTTGACCCGCCGGAGGGGCCAGCAGCAGGTTCTGGAGATTCTCGCGAAAAACCTGGATGGCATCGGCGTCGGCGCGCTGCTTCAGTTCCAAACGAACCTCGGAAGTAAGGGAGCTGTTGAGCAGACGCTTCCAAGTATCTTCGGCCGCCAGGTTTAATTGGGGTGTCCAGTCGCCAGGGCTCTTGTGGATCTTGCCGTGGATGAGGCCGAGGGCGCGTTGGGGATCGAGTTCGATGAGGAAGTAGAGGACGTTTTCGCTCTCGCCGCGCCGAATCGCGAGCATGCGATGAGACGGAATCTGCTTCACCGGTTCGCGGTAGTCGTAATACATCGTGAACTTCTGCTGTTCGTCGACGGCGTCCGCCGTTTTCTTGCTGACGATGACGCCTTCCTCAAACATGGCGCGGCGCAGCAGCTTGCGAACGTCCGCGCTGTCGCTGATGATTTCGGCAACGATGTGGCGTGCCCCTTCGAGCGCTTCCTCCACGCTCGCGACGCCCTTTTCTGGATCCACAAAAGAAGCGGCGAATGTTTCGAGCGGCGTACCCGTCACCACTTGATTCCAGAGATAATCCGCAAGCGGCTCCAGACCCTTTTCCCGCGCGATCATGGCCTTGGTGCGGCGCTTGGGTTTGTAGGGAAGGTAAAGATCTTCCAACTCGCTCTTGTCCAGTGTTCGATCGATGCGCGCCTTCAACTCGCCGGTCAGCTTACCTTGTTCCTGAATCGAAGCAAGGATCGTCTCCTTGCGGGACACCAGCTCGCGGAAATAGAGAAGCTTTTCTTCGATGGCGCGAATCTGCACCTCGTCGAGATTACCGGTTGTCTCCTTGCGGTAGCGCGCGATGAACGGAACGGTAGCGCCTTCGTCCAAGAGTTCGATTGTGGCGACGAGAGACTTCAGGGGGATCTGTAGCGTGCTGGCGATGTGAATCAGAAGATCGGGAGACAGAGACTGGAGTTCGGACATGGAAGACCCTGTTTTGGATCGAAGGCTATGATTCTTGCGAGGTTAGAATGTGGTGGCCAGGGACGGAATCGAACCGCCGACGCCAGCCTTTTCAGGGCTGCGCTCTACCAGCTGAGCTACCTGGCCCGAGACAACACACCATTCTAACAGACGATCACGCCTGTTGCAGTTCTTCGAGCTTCG
>DATHMO010000364.1:0-5914 GCA_035486995.1 Bryobacteraceae bacterium | reverse complement strand
CTCTTCAAGAAAAAGGCGTACACGGCCGCATAGCGCGTGGGAAGTTGGCCGGGATGCAGATCCCAACCTTGGTAGTAGCCGTTTGCGAGCGATCGCTGCACCAGATCGAAATGATGCCGCATGGCTCGATGCACGATGGCGCGATTCTCCGCTGCCTGCTGTTCCGATAGCTGACCGCGATGCTTTGGAATCGGCAGAATGGTGCTCGGACCATCGGAAAGATTCACTCCGCGTCCCGCCGCACTCACTTGCATAACGTTTCGCGCGAAGTCGCACGCCGGATGGTCCAGGCGCTGTTCGGCCGCCGCGATATCGCAGCTCGCGGTGTAATCGTACGGGCCGAAGTGCAAGCCACGGCAGCGTCCGCCCGCCGCCTCGATCAGCTTAGGAATCGCTACGGCGCCCGACGCATCGAAGATCGCCTCGGTGGTTTCGATCATCACCTCGATCTTTACCGACCCCGCTGCGAACCCGCGCTCCGCTTCCAGACGATCGAGCGCTGCTGCTAATTCCGCGACCTGTTCCGGCACGGTCACTTTTGGCAACGTAATGGCGAAGTTGTCCGGCAGAGCGTTTAATTCCGCGAAGAACAACGCCAGCGTCCGAAGCGCGCGAGCACGAGACAGTTCCGTCAGCGGCTTGATGCGAATGCCGATGAACGGAGGCAATTTCGACACCTTCTGCAACGCCAGCGCCGCCGATCGTGCGTGCCCGTCCTCTTCAGCGTCGGAACGATAGCCGTAGCCGTCTTCGAAATCGATCCGAAAATCCTCGACCGGCTCGCTCTCCAATTTTGCGATGGTGCGTTCGAAGACGGTGTTCGCATAGGGACTGCCCGAAAATCCCAGGCATTTCGAAAACGACTCGGCGTCCGGCGTGTAGTTACGAATTAAATCGAGCGCGAGCGTTCCCAATCGCGCGGGAGTCTCGGCCTTGAACAGCTGCGCGCCACCATATACTACATGGACCGGCTGCCGATCCGCCGACGTTAGAACCACCGCGTCATGAGCACTTTTTGCTCGGTGTAAAACATCACGGCATCCTTGCCGTGCGCGTGCAGATCGCCAAAGAACGAATTCTTCCAGCCCGCGAAGGGGAAGAATGCCATTGGCGCGGCCACGCCGACGTTGATCCCAACCATGCCTGCCTCAACACGCGAGGAATACTCACGCGCCGCCTTGCCGCTGCTGGTGAAAATCGAAGTTGCATTGCCGAAGGGCGAACTGTTGACCAACGTGATCGCGTCATCCAGCGTCTTCACGCGGATCACCGAAAGGACGGGCCCGAAGATCTCCTCGCGCGCAATCGTCATGCCGGGATTGACGTTGTCAAAAATCGTCGGCCCCAGGAAAAAGCCGTCGCTGTTGGAATCGAACGTCCTCCCATCCAACACCGGTTTCGCCCCTTCATCCACGCCTTTCTTGATGTAACCAGCCACGCGCTCTTTGTGTTCCTTGGTCACCAGCGGACCCATGCCGACGCCCTCTTCGATGCCATCACCGATGCGCATCGCGTTGGTTTTCTCCACCAGCAGCTTCAACAGCGGCTCAGCCGCATCGCCGACCGCGACCAGCACGCTTCCGGCCAGGCAACGTTCGCCAGCCGCGCCAAATGCCGAGCTGATGATGTTCTCCACCGTCTTCGGCATATGCGCGTCCGGCATCACCACCAGATGATTTTTCGCGCCGCCGAGCGCCTGCACGCGCTTGCCCTCCTCCGCCGCGGTTTTGTAGATGTACTTCGCGATCGGCGTCGACCCGACGAATGAAACCGCGCGCACCAGCGGATGATGCAACAGCGCGTCTACCGCAACTTTGTCGCCGTGAATTAAATTGAAAACGCCCGCAGGCACGCCGGCATCATGCAGCAACTGCGCGGCCATGGTCGGCGTCATCGGAACCTTTTCGGATGGCTTCAAGATGAACGCGTTGCCGGCCGCGATGGCGAACGGCCACATCCACATCGGAACCATGGCGGGAAAATTGAACGGCGTGATCCCAGCGCAAACCCCCAGCGGCTGCCGGATGGTATGGCTATCGATACCGCTGGAAACGTCGTTCAGCGAATCGCCCATCATCAGGCTCGGCATCCCGCAGGCGACTTCCACCATCTGAATACCACGGCGAACTTCGGCGCGTGCGTCGTCGATCGTTTTGCCGTTTTCCGTGGTCAGCGTTGCTGCCAGCTCGTTCGCATGTTTTTCAAGCAGCGTCTTGTAACGATACAGCGGCTGCATCCGATCCACCACTGGCACATCGCGCCACTTCAAGAACGCGGCGTGCGCAGCCTTTACCACGCGATCGACATCGTCGGCGGTCGCATAGACCACTTGCGCGATTTCCGCGCCAGTCGCAGGATTGGTAACGGGCATGAGCCGCCGATTACCGGCGTCCTCCCATTGGCCGTTGATGTAGAAAGAGACAGTCTGAACGGACGGTTGGCTTGCAATCATTGGATTTCTCTCTACTAGGTTACTATTGCGGTCGCGGGCCCCGCTGGAACAGCTCCAAGAACAAATTGTTCGGGTCCCGCACGATGCAGAATTTCGACGTGCCGTTCAGCACCGGCTCGCCATTCTTCGAAATCACGGTCGCGCCGGCGGCCTTCAGTGCCTTCACTGTCGCATCGATATCGCGCACGCCCACCTGCAGAATCGGGGTACCGGGATCTTGAACGCGCGAGTGCAGCGGCTCACGATCAATATCTTTGAACTCCATGAATGCCATCATCACGGACGTACCGGGAATCAGCGCCGCGCTTCTGCGAAACTGCGCGCCCGGCGTGCCCGCGGTGTCCATCATAAGCTTGTTTCCATCCCAAGCCGTGGGCGGCACCGTCTGAAAGCCCAGCACATCGCGATACAAGTGCAACGTCTGATCCAAATCCGCGACGATCACTTCGAAAGCTCCGCCGATAATGTTGCTGGTGTCGGGCGCTGTGGTCGGTGGCGCCGGAGTGCGCTGTGAAATTTCGATGAAAAAACCGTCGGGATCCCGCACGAATACCACGTGCCCGATGGCGCCGTTCGGGCCTCTGAGCGTGGCTGGCTCTCCGCCTTTGCTGTTGATGTGCACGTAGGCGGCCTTCAGCTTCGCCATCATGGCGTCCATGTCGCGCACCGTCAGAATCAGGCTCGCCGCGCCTGGATCTTGAAACCGGGGATGCGCGGCCTGGCGATCGATGTCTTTGTAGTCGATCAGCTCGACGCCCAGCTTCGATCCGGGAATATGCAGAATAGCCGGCCGCGACTGCGCTCCGGGCGTGTTGCCCATGTCTATGATCCACTGTGTGCTGTCGAAGGCGCGCACCGGATTCGGCATCTCGAGGCCCAGCACATCGCGATAAAACGCCACCGATTTCTCGACATTCGCCACGATGTGGCTGAACCCGCCTACGCCCACCACTATGCCCGGTTCAGCGGTTGTCTGCGCGAATGCGCCGGCGGCGCTTCCAGCGAGCATAAGTAGAACTGCGGCAACACGTGTCATAGCTTCGTGTATGATACACTGCCGCGGAGATCTCATGCGATCACTCGTTTTCTTTGTTCTAACGGCCGCCGCCGCTGCCGCCGCACCCGATGGCGCCGCTATTTTTGAGAACCATTGCGCCTCCTGCCATCAACCCGAAACCGGATCGCGTACCCCTACGCGCGCCGAGCTGGCAAATCTTACGCCGGAGCAGGTGATGACCGCGCTACTCCGCGGCAAGATGACCATCCAAGGCTCCGTGCTCGCCACCAGCGAAGTGCGGGCGGTGGCGCTTTACGTGACCGGAAAAAACTGGTCCGCGCAACCAGTGGATCCGGCGGCTGGCCGTTGTTCCGGCAATGCGAAGCCGTTCTCTCCCGGCGCCGGCGATTGGAACGGCTGGGGTGTGGATTCTACCAATGCGCGATATCAACCGCAGCCCGGCTTCCAAGCGGCCGACGCGCCCCGGCTCAGGCTTAAATGGGCTTTCGGATTTCCCGACGACACGCAAGCCGCTGGGCAGCCAGTCATCGTCGGCGGCCGCGTGTTCGTTGGCAGCAACGGCGGCATGGTCTATTCGCTGGATGCGTCCACTGGCTGTGTTTATTGGGCATACGACGCAGGCGGCATAGTACGAACCGCTATTAGCATCGTGAAGTCTCCCAAATCACGCCGCTGGATCGCGTATTTCGGCGATTATCATGCTTCGGCGCACGCGGTGGACGCGGAAACCGGAAAGGGGCTCTGGAAGGTGAAGATCGACGATCATCCCGCTGCGCGTATCACCGGCTCGCCCACCTATCACGATGGCCGGCTGTACGTCCCAGTGGCGTCGTCAGAAGAGCTGGTCGGCGGATCACCGCAGTACGAGTGCTGTACGTTTCGAGGCAATCTGAGCGCGTTGGATGCCGAAACGGGCCGCGTCATTTGGAAGAGCTATTCGATTCCCGATCCGCCGAAAGTGTACAAGACGAATTCCGCCGGCACCAAGCTCTACGGACCCGCGGGCGCGGGCATCTGGTCGTCTCCTACCATCGATGTGAAGCGCAAACGTGTCTATGTCGGCACCGGCAATTCGTACACAGGTGTCGCGATTCCAACGAGCGACTCCATTGTGGCCTTCGACCTCGCAACCGGCAGTATGTTGTGGTCGAGCCAGGTTACTCCGGGCGACAACTGGATGATCGGCTGCCCGAAGGGCCCGAACTGCCCCGAAAATCCAGGGGACGATATCGACTTCGGTAGCTCATCCATCCTGCGTTCGCTTTCCGGCGGCAAGCAAATTCTGGTCGCGACGCAAAAGTCGGGCGTCATGTACGGCCTGGACGTGGATCAGCGCGGCAAAGTGCTGTGGAAGACGCGCCTCGGCGTGGGCGGTGCGCAGGGCGGCCTTCAGTGGGGAGCGGCCTTGGACGAGCATACCGCTTACGCCGCGGTTTCCGATCTCAGCCAGCGCGATAAGGGAACGCCCGGTATGTACGCGGTCAAGATCGATACCGGCGACAAACTCTGGTCCACGCCGGCTCCGGATGGCGCGGGCGTGAAGGCGCAGTTGTCGGCTGTGTCCGCAATGCCGGGACTCGCTTTCTCTGGATCGTGGGGCGGCCATTTACGCGCTTATTCCACAAAGACCGGCGAAATTGTCTGGGATTTCGACGCAATGCGCGAGTTTGAAACCATCAACCACGTCGCAGCGCAAGGCGGGTCGTTCAATGGCGGCGGAGTGGCCATTGCCAATGGGATGGTCATCACCGAATGCGGCTTTGGATTTGTCGGCGGAAAGGCCGGGAACGTCTTGCTCGCGTTTTCAGTCGACGGCCAGTAGCCCCGTCCAGTAGCCAAGGAGTTAAGCGTTCGCGCGCCCACGCGCCCCGCCCAGGGAAATCAGCGTGTGGATTTTCGCGAGCAGGTCCTTGGCGTGAATCGGCTTTGACAAATAGTCGTCCATGCCCGCTTCAATGCATCGCTCGCGATCTCCGTCCATGGCATGCGCTGTCAACGCCAGGATCGGGGTGTGCCGGTCGCTCGATCGCTCCAGCTTCCGAATCGCCGCGGTCGCCTCCAGGCCGTTCATATTCGGCATTTGCACGTCCATAAGGACTAAATCGAACAATTCGGCCGAACACATCGCAACGGCCTCCACGCCATCTTTCGCGATCGCGATGGCATAGCCGTTCCGCTTCAGGATGTTTGTGGCGAGAACGCGGTTGGTCGCATCGTCTTCCACCACCAAGATTCGCGCGCCGTGATTCGCCGCGGGATCGGGGATGGCGGGCGGTGTGGGGACGGGCGACTCACTGCTCTCAGCGCTCATTACTTTGACGATCGCGTCAAAGAGCGTGGACGTGGTCACCGGCTTGGTGAGATACACAGAAATGCCCAGCTCCTCACATTGATCCGAACTCACCTGCCAGCCGACGGAGCTGAGCATCATAATGGGGGGCGGC
>DATHMO010000363.1:0-23323 GCA_035486995.1 Bryobacteraceae bacterium | reverse complement strand
TCGACACATCCAACTCCACTGTCGGCACCCTTACCGATGAAAAACAGATGAGTGGTTTGCCTCTGAATGGCCGCAACTTTGAACAACTCATTCAGCTCTCCGCCGGCGTGAATACGCTGCAAGGCAACTCTTTCGTTGCGTCTGGCTTCCAGGGGAGAGCGCCTGAATATTCGATTGCCGGATCGAGACCCGAGGGACAGGCCATCCTGCTGGACGACGAAAACCTTCAGAATTTTTGGAACAAGGGCATGGGCTCGGTGATGGGCTCATCCCTGGGAGTGGAGGCCATAGGCGAATTTCAGACTCTCACCAACACCTATAGTTCGCAGTTCGGAGGGAACGGCGGAGTCATCAACGCGGTCAGCAAAACCGGCAGCAATAACTTTCACGGTTCACTCTATGAGTTTTTCAGGAACAGTGACCTGGATGCGCGGCAGTTCATCGATCCAGCGACGATTCCGGCCCTTCGGCAGAACCAATTCGGAGCCACTCTGGGCGGCCCGATCAAAAAGGACAAGATGTTCTTTTTTGTCAACTACGAGGGCATACGCCTAGTGCAGGGTGAGACCAGGATTGCGCAGGTTCCAGGCTGCAATCTGAACCCCGGCAATTGTATTCCGACCGCCTCTAACCCAGCAGCCGCCCAAGCGATCGCCAACACACTGCAAGCCTGGCCCAACGCGACCACCGTAGTGAACGGCCAACCTGAAGCGTTGAGTGTCGCAAATGAGAATGCCCACGAAAACTATATCCTTGGACGCTTCGATTACAACATCTCAAACACCGATTCCATATTTGTGCGGTACATCTCAGACAAAGCAAACTACGTGGAGCCTTTCGGCGGTGGTGGTTTCGGCGGTGGCCCGGTGCCTTTTTGGCCGGAACAAGACTATTCCCATACTCAATTCGCTACGGTGGAATGGAGACGGATTCTCAACCCGAGTATGGTCAACGTGGCGCGCATTAGCTTCTCTCGCCCGGGTACCAACGAATTCACCGGCAAGACCGAGCCCGGAGGACTTGTCAACGGCACGGACCCTCTGCAGTATTTCGCGCCTTCCGCCGGACGGCAGGACGGTATTGTGAATGTGGCCGGATTAGCTGGGATCGGCGCAGCTCTCCAACTTCCCTTCGACACCACGCAGAATCGTTATACCGAAGGCGACGATCTTACTTGGACGCACGGCGCGCATACTACCCGCATGGGCGCTTCCGTTTCCAGGCTGCAGAGCAATACGTACATGCCTTTCTTCGACGGATCGATGTGGGAGTTCACCGGCTTATCCAGCGGTCCGTTCCCGTTCCTGGGAGGCATTCCAGCCGTGCTTCTTTACGTTCCGCTGGGATCTTACCCCAACCGCGACTTCCGCAATACCGAAGTGACGCCCTACGTGCAGGACGATTGGAAGTTGTCTTCCAAGCTCACGTTGAATTTGGGATTGCGCTGGGAATTCGTTACTATTCCCAACGACACGCATAACGAACTCTACTATGTGACGAATGTCGCGACGGCATCGCCAACGACGAATCCTCCGTACTACACGCATCTTTCCGGCGTCATGGCGAACAATCCGGCCTGGAGGAATTTCGACCCGCGCTTCGGTTTTGCATACGATCCGTTCGCCGACCACAAGACCTCGATTCGCGGTGGGTTCGGCATCTTCCACTCGCCCATTTCCATTCCCGATATCGCACCCGGATTCTGGGCTGCTTATCCCTGGGCCATCAACGCTCTGCCTGGTGCAATTCCCTTTGTTGGGGCTCGCTACCCCGATATTCCATCTCCCGGCGCCATCAACGTCGCAAAACCAAGCTCCACTCCTGGATGGGATTACTATGCGAATTCCACTCCTTACGTGCTGCAGTACAACTTGAACATCCAGCGCGAGCTTACGAAAGGAACAATTCTCACCGTGGGCTATGTGGGTTCGCGCGGCCTGCATTTGCTAACCCAACAGGAGGCCAATCCGCCTTTGGTGTGCAGTTACGCACAAGGGCCGCACTGCGCCAATCCCAGCGCCGCCAACGGTCCAGCGGGCGGATACTTTGGATTCGGTACGCCCGGCAACGTCACTTCCAATCCGGACCTGAACAATGGACTCGGTACCTTTCCCAACCTCAATCCTGAGGCTTGGTCGCGATACAACGCCATGCTCGTGAGCGTGAGCCGCCGGTTCGCACAAAATCTTCAGCTGACTGCGTCGTATAACTGGTCGCGCTGTATCGATAATGGCGGATATCTGGGCAGCTTCAACGCCGCCAGCACGGCGGAATTCACCGATCCCTACAACACCAATATTGACAAGGCGGTCTGTAGTTTTGATCAGACCCATGTGTTCAAGCTCAACGGGCTATATGCATTGCCCTTCCGCGGCAACCGCTTTGTGGAAGGCTGGCAGCTCACCGCCATCCTTACGGCTAACACCGGCTTGCCGGTGAACATCTCCGACGGCTACGACGAGGCCACCGGCGGTTCTACTGTTGCCTTGACGCCCCGTCCCAACTATGTTTCCGGATGTAACCAGATCGTTGGGAAAGTCGATGAGTGGTTCAATCCGGCTTGCTACTCCCTGGAGGCGCCCGGCACACTCGGCAACCTGGGCAGAAATACAATACGAGGGCCCGGATTCAAGGATTTTGACTTCGCGGTACTGAAGGACACTAAGCTACGTGAAAGTATGAACCTTCAGTTTCGAGCGGAATTTTTCAATATCTTCAACATTGACAACTACGGCCTTCCGAACAATACTCTGTACCTCGGCGGCGCGGCTCCGAATCTCTTGGCCGGACAAATCACCACCGAAGCAGGCAAGCCGAGACAGATTCAGTTCGCGCTCAAACTCATTTTCTAACCTTCCGCCAGTCCGAGTCCCGGCATGGTACAAGGAAGAACGATGAAGTCACACACGAGAGTGTTCGTGCCGGCCGTTCTGACAATGGTCAGCGCATTCGCGCAGATGCCCCAGCCCCTGGTCAGCGAGAATACGGCGCAGATATCCGACCATGTCTGGGCCATCATGGGCTTTCCCAATATCGCGATCGTGGTCGGCCGCCGCGCAACGCTGGTGGTCGATACCGGCCTGGGCCCGAAAAATGGAGCGACGGCCGCGCGCGTGGCGGCCAAACTCGCGCCCAATAACCACACCCTTTTCCTCACCACGACGCACTTCCATCCGGAGCACGCCGGTGGTGAGCCCGGCTTTCCGCCTGGCACCATCCTGATCCGCAACACGGTTCAGCAGCAGGAAATGGAGAAGCACGGGCAGGAGATGCTCGACATGTTCAGCAACATGTCGCCAGCCAATAAGGAGTTACTCGCGGGCGTTACGTTACGATCGCCGGACGTCACGTTCCCCCAAGAAGCCAGCATCGATCTGGGCGGCGTCACTGCGCGGCTGATCTGGTTCGGCGAAGCCCACACCAAAGGCGACGAGTTGACCTTTGTCGAACCGGATCGCACGCTGATCTCGGGCGACGTAGTGCAGAACAAAACCATGCCAATGATCTTCGGCGATGGGGGCACTCCATCTTCATGGCTGGCCGTAGTCGAAAAAGTCGCCGGTCTAAACGCCGCACACGTTTTGCCCGACCATAGCGCTCCCGGCGATGGTTCGCTTGTGACTCAAGAACGCGATCTAATATCGGAAATACGCACGCGAGCGATCGCGCTCAAGCGGCAAGGCATGTCGGCCGATGACGCGGGCAAAGCTGTCAGCGCCGATCTGAAGAAGTTGCATCCCGATTGGCCCAACACCAACGCCGCCGGGTTCGTCAAGAGTGTGTACGCTGAAACCCCATAGCGCCGCGGCGCCTTTGGATCGCAAAATCGAGACTCCAGATTCCGCCGCCCACCGCTGCCAGATAAAGGAACACCAGGAAATAGAGCAGCACCTCATTGCCGCCAGCCCGAAGCGGTACGGGCGAACGCGGAGCGGCAATCAGTAAATACGCCGCCAGCGATTGTAGCGACAGCACCAGCGCGGCCACCTGCGTCAGCAACCCCAGCAACAAGAGCGCGCCTCCGACGATCGCGATATAGCCCGTGAACTGCGGCAGGCCATCCAGCGGCATCCGGCCGACGCCCCCGCGCCTGGCCAACTGAGGAAACATTCCGTATACCAAGCGGTATCCGTGCAGCGAGAAAACAAAGGCAAGAATGATGCGTAGGATCGAGCGCGCGTACGGTTCCCAGGAACCCAACGTCTGTTTCACTCGCTTAGTCCCTTTGTGCCGTCTCTCGCGCAGCGCGTCCAGGCTCCAAGGTCCACCGCCGCTGGTAACCAGCCATAGATACAAATAGCAAAAGAGCACCGCTTCCTCACCGCCGTTACTGATAGGGAAGAAGCCCCGCGGCGCCCATGTTCGAAAATACGCCACCGCCATCTCTCCGCACAGGATGAAAGCCGTGCCGCGCGTAAACAGGCCCAGTGCGATGAGTAGACCGCCGATCAGTTCAATCGGACCGGCCAGAGCGTGAAGCTCGGGGAAATTGTGATCGATTCTGCCGCCGGCGAAACCCCACAGCTTCTCGCCTCCGTGCTGTATGAAGAGCAAGCCTGTGACGATGCGCAAGATGCTTAGTAGATAGGGCGCCCATTTCACGTCGTAGGAATCTTATCTCCGGGTTGGCGGTTTCGCAAATCGTAATCGTAAAGATATGTTAAGCCGCCGTCGACGAGTGACTTTCTGAATTGATACTGGAGTACGTGGCCGGTATAATCAATCCGGCCATTTTTCCGAAACACGAAAACGCATGTTCTTCAAAATGTTTATTGGAAGTCGCCCGGCGTTCTTGCTCCTGTGGAGCGTCGCTGCCGCCGCAGTCGCCTGTGCGCAGTTCGGACCACCACCCGGACCGCCTCCTCCGCCTCGAACAGGCGCCCCCGTGGATCTCACCGGATATTGGGTTTCTCTGGTAACGGAGGATTGGCGGGCTCGAATGACCGTGCCGCCTAAGGGCGACGCCGAATCGGTTCCGTTAAATCCAGAGGGCCGCAAAGCAGCCATGGCTTGGGATCCGGGGAAAGACCAGTCCTCGGGCGAGCAGTGTCGAGGATATGGTGTAGGTGGGATCGTGCGCCGGCCGGGTAGGATGCATATCACTTGGCAGGACGACAATACGTTGAAAGCTGAGTTCGACGCCGGCACTCAGACCAGGACTTTTTACTTCGGCGCGCCACAAGGACAGGGTGCTGACTGGCAAGGTATTTCGGTGGCTAATTGGGATGTGCCCGGCACTATCATGACCCGCGGTAGCTTTGGCCTGGGGAATATCGGTGGCCCGGAACGGGGCGGCGCCTTGAAAGTGGTCACCACGAAAATGAAGGCCGGATATTTGCGAAGGAACGGCATACCCTACAGCGAAAACGCCGTCATTACCGAGTATTTTGACCGCTTCGATATACCCAACGGCGATTCGTTGCTGCTGGTGACCACCGAGGTGAACGATCCGATCTACCTGAGCGCGCCTTTCTGGACCAGCACGCATTTCAAGAAGCAGAGCGACTCCACGGGCTGGAATCCATCCCCGTGTTCAGCGCAGTAAGAAATGATTTCAATGAAACATAACTTGAATATCGTTCTGTTGACGGCCCTGCTCACCCCGATCGGGGTGTTCGGACAGACTGCGCCTCCTTCCGCCCCACCGGCCCGGCCATCCCCGGCCATCGATCTGTCTGGCTACTGGTCGCCGGCTGTCAACGAGGATGGTCTGGAGCGCGGAGCGGGTTCCGAGATTGGTGACTACGCCGGATTCGCGATCAACGAAGCGGGACGCCTGTGGGCCCTTTCTTACGACCCCTCTCGCTTGACCCTCAAGCACCATCAGTGCGATGGCTACGTGGCGCCCTATCAAATGCGCGCTGTGGGGAACTTCCGCTTTTGGGAAGACCGCGACCCGCACACCATGCAGCTGGTAGCCATTCATATTTGGGCGCAGACCACCGAGGGATTCCGCACCATTTGGATGGACGGCCGTCCCCATCCACCCGCCTGGGCCCCCCATACCTATCAGGGATTCTCCACGGGCACGTTCGTGGGAAATGCGCTGGTAGTAAATACCACGCACCTCAAGCAGGGTTGGCTGCGGCGCAACGGGCTTCCCGAAAGCGATCAGGCCAATATGATGGAATTCATCGTCCGTCATGGCGACCATCTGGTGGATACTACGGTTGTCACGGATCCCGTTTTTCTCACCGAGCCCGAAGTCCGCAGCGACGACTTTTTCCGCCAGCCCTCCGATCATGGTGCCTGGCTCTACGCTTGCGACGACGGCGAGGAGATTATCGGCCGTGCGCCCGATGCAGTGCCGAATTACCCGTTTGGCGCGCAGCCTTTTGCTAAAGAATATTCGAAGAAATACAAAATCCCGCTCTTATCTGGTATCGCCGGAGCTCCGTCCATTTATCCGGAATTTCCAGCCACGCTGAAAACTGCTACCGATGCCCAAGCGGAGGCATTGCTTCGGCCCGCGCCCGGCCCTTCGCCGGTCAGCCGCGCCGTGGATCCTGAACCGCACGACGGCGAGATTCACGTTTGGCCGATTTCCGCGCACGTCTACCTGCTGCTGGGCGATGGCGGCAACATCGTGGTGGAGACCGGCGACGAGGGACCATTTGTGGTCGACAGCGGAACCGGTCAGCTCGCAGATAAAGTGATCGAGGCGATTCACAAACTCAGCGACAAGCCGATTCAGTTCATCGTCAACACCAGCTACCTTCCGGATCGCACCGGTGGCAACCCGAAGCTGCGCGCCGCTGGTCAAGATCCCAGTTTGGTCGGTTCCTTCTTCTCCATGCAGTTCAGAGGCGCCGGCCAGGGCGCAACAATCATCGCCCAACAAAACGTGGAGACCCGCATGTTGGAACAGAAACTACCCGAGGCCCGCTGGCCCATGGACACCTTTCTCGACGATCGCCGGCGCAAGTATCACAACGGAAATGCTATCGAGATTTTTCACGAACCGAAGGCCATCACCGACGGCGACAGCATCGTTCACTTCCGTCAGGCCGATGTTATAGTCGCGGGGGATATTTTCAACACCACGCAATTTCCGTTCATTGATATCAAAGACGGCGGTAGCGTGCAGGGGGAAATCAACGCGCTCAACGACATTCTCAACCGGACCGTGTTCCTGCACGAAGGCCAGGGTGGCACCATGATCGTTCCGGGGCACGGTTATTTGTCCGATGAACATGAAGTAGTGGAATATCGCGACATGATGGTGATTGTCCGGGATCGTGTCCGCGCCATGATAAAGAGCGGCGCAACTTTGGACCAAGTTAAAGCGGCCAGAGTGACTGCCGACTACGATACCCGCTACGGCGCGAACAGCGGTCCATGGACCACGGATATGTTCGTCGAAGCCGTTTATACCAGCTTGAAGCAGGCGCCGAAATAGAACTCAGCGAACGACGGCTTTCGTCACCACGGCCGGCGCCGGTTTGGAGAACTTTGCGGCGTCGATCGCAACGTTGGCCTGCACCTCGTTCAACTGCATAGTCGACTGCCCGCCGGTCCAGGTGACAACCCAATGAAACGGCATCTTGATGCCCCCGATCTCACGATAATCGGAGTAGTCAATCTGGATCGGAATGGTGCCGACGATGGTGTTCGTGTAGCGCATTTGCCGCGCTAGCAGCCCAGTCCTGCTATCAAAATACAACTTCACGCGAGATCCGCCGGCTGCTGTTCCTTGGACCAACTGCACTTCACGATCCTCAATCGCGGTCACCGGAAAACCGTTCCGCCACTGCCCTAGGGCCTGTTTGATCCCCGCTGGAAAACACAGGTTCGCGTCCAGTTTCGCGCCGTCCAACTCGGATCCCGGAAGTAGCGGCAGTAAGTGTACGGGCTTGTCCACCGCCGCCGTCCAGCCCGTGCGGCCGTCAAACGTCGTCGTGCTGTCGCCATTCTGCGTATGCGCGATTATGCTGCGCTGTCCGGGAGCCTGAGCATAAATCTCCAAGGGGACTTTTTCGTGATAGGTGTCGTAGCCTTCATAAGTCCCCTTGCCCGCAAAGCTGGTAACGCCAGCCAGCCGCTCTGATCCCCCAAGCGCCTGGATGTATCGATCCAGAATCTGATCCGCGGAAGGTCCCTGCGGCGCGTCTTTTACGATTTCGATTTCGTTTGGATCTTCGGTGGGAACGGTGTATTGGTCCGCCAGGCTGGGGACGACTTTGGGATGTTCTGCGCCGCGATGGCACGAGTAACACGTGAGCGCGCGCCTCCCGCCGAAGTTGCCCTTATTGATCGCGTTCACCATCAGAATCATCGCGCGCGCGGTCTCTTTGCGAGGGACGTCCTCGGCAAATTTGTCCCAGTTCTCCATGCTTTCTTCGACGTGGCAATAAACGCAATTCAATCCCAGCGACGCGGCAAAGAATCCCATCGTGTCCATGAATTCGCCCACCGGAATTCCCTTCAGCACTTTCACGTTCTTGAAGACCTGCTCGGCCAGCAGCGGTTTCTCGGGCTGGCTCAGCAAAATGGTGGCGCCCATCAAGTAAACGATTGCAAGTCGAGCACGCATATTTGTTCTCGATGATCCTATAGTCCGAACTACCACTGTTCGGCTCTTAACATATCTTTACGATTGTTCCAATCGTGTTCAACACCGCCGGGAATAGAATCTTACAGGGACAATGCAGCAAAATATCAAACGGTCTTTCGCCGTACTGGCAGTGGGTGCAATCGCGACGATGCTTCCGGTTTACGGGCATCACGGCACTGGCGTGTCTTATGATGCCAGCCACCCCATCACCATGAAGGGCGTCGTCACGGAGTTCCATTATGCGAACCCGCATCCCCAACTCTATTTCGACGTCACCGACGACAAGGGCAATGTCGTGCACTGGGGTGGCGAGTTTTATCCCAATCCAGCCCAGTTGATCCAGGGCGGCTGGGGCAAGAGACGCTCCGAAGCTGCCTTACCGGTTGGAATGCATATCACAATCACGGTCTCGCCTTCCAGAGCCGGAACGCCTGTGGGCGCTATTCTCAAACTCTTAAATGACCAGGGCGAAGTCGTGATGGGCGTTGCGGGAGGCGTTCCCGGTCAGCCCCCACCGCCGGAACCTCCGGCCGGTGAACAGAAGCAGCCCGAACAGAAGTGAGCTCCCCGATGATGAGGATTACCCTGGTAAACCTAAGCGTTCTATTGGGCGCTTATCTCGTGTGTTCATCCAGCGCTCTCGCGCAAGGTGGCCGAGGCATATTGGCCGCCGATCCGAAAAATGCCAACCGTCCTTACGACAAGCACGATATCTCCGGAATCTGGAGCCGCAACGGTTCGCCTGGTGGATACGGCGGCGGTGGAACATGCCGCGACTGCGGAGACCGCGGTTTCAGTAACGATGTACCAGCCCTGACGCCACTGGGTCAGAAGATGTTCGACGCGAATAAGCCATCCTACGGGCGCAACCTTGGCAGCGCGGATGCCGCCAAGCATCCGGAAGAAGCCGTCGGACGACGCAGGGCAGTCCCGCCCGCCAGTGGGTCGGACCCCTATCAAACCTGCAATCCCATGGGACCGTCCCGCGCGCTTATCTATCCCGACCCTCTCGAAATGAATGTTCTCTCCGACAAGATTCTGCAACAGTTCGAGTGGGGAAACGGCGTTCGCACAATATGGACCGACGGCCGCGAACTTCCCAAAGATCCAGATATCCCGAGATGGTGGGGATATTCAATAGGCAAATGGGATGGAGACACTTTTGTAGTAACCACAACCGGAGCGGACGAAAGAACGTGGGTGGATCATTATGGTTATCCGCACAGCGCAGACATGCTTCTAGAGGAGCGGTACCGCCGGACTTCTTACGATGTGGTGGAGCTAACGATGACCATCACGGACCCCAAGATCTACACTGCTCCCTGGAAGAGCGAGACCAAGAAGTTCCGCAAATTATCCAAGGAAGGCATCAAGACCGTGGATGGCTGGGCCGGTCTGATGGAAGATATCTGCGCGCCGGCCGACGATGTCGACTTCTTTAATAAGAGAATCCGGGATCCCGCGGGCGGTGTTGTTCACTAACGCGGCCCATGTGGATCGAAAACCCGCTAAGCACTTCGCCAGCGGCATTTCCGATACTTGAGTGCATCCACATTGCGGGTTTTGCCCTCTCGATCGGAATGACTGCTCTCGTCGATTTCCGTCTACTCGGTTTCGGATTGCAAAAGCAGACGCCGGCAGAGATTGCGCGCGCCTTCGACTGGTGGATGCTCGGCGGCCTGATTGTCGCGCTGTTTTCCGGACTGTTACTGTTTTCAACCGATCCGGATATGTACTATCTGAACTGGTCCTTTCTGATCAAGATGACGTGTCTGCTGCTGGCCATCGCATTCAACTACACCGTTCATAGACGAGCGCTCACATCCCGCATATCGCCCGCGGTGGGCCGCCTGGTAGCGTGTATTTCGCTGGCGCTGTGGATCTCGGTGATCTTTGGAGGAATTTTCATCGCCGTGGTCCGCCCGGGTCTCAGCTGATCTCCATGCTCATTTCGTTCCTGATTTGGCTTCAGAATCTGGAGCCTTTCGCCGACCTTCGCAGTTCGGCCTACGTTTACCCGATTGTATTAGCGCTCCACCTCTGCGCGATTTCCCTGTTTGGCGCGATGATCGTTGCCACAGATCTACGATTGCTCGGATGGGCCTTGCGGGACGGCTCCATCGCAGACGTAATCCACCGCTTGCGTTGGCCCAAACGAATCGGTTTCCTCCTCGCCGCCACCTGCGGCTTTCTGCTTTTTTCTTCCAAGGCCGAGGAGTATTACTACAATCCCTTTTTCCGAATCAAGATTTTGCTTTTCCTGCTCGTCGCGGTTCATGCGCTGGTGTTTCGCAAGAGCGTCTACAGTGACGCTGAACTAGAACGGGCCTCAGAGCCTCCAGCGAGCGCCAAGCTCGCCGCTAGCTTATCCCTCTTTCTATGGCTCAGCATTCTTTGCGCAGGCAGGTACATCGGTTACGTTGAAGGCCGGTCTGGCATGCACTTCAAGTGATGATATGAGGCGGAAGCATTCTGACGGCCGCACCGCAAATAAAAGGGGAATCAGACCAATGGCGAATCCGACGAGCGCCGCGAAAGGCTTTCTCGCCGGCTAAGTTCGCGAAGCAAATCCGACCGGCGCCTGGCAGCAGCCGCCCTCCGCAAGCTGCGGATCACTACCAGGCAACCAAGTACGGCCACCAGCACAACGAAGATATCGCCGAGCCTAATCACCATATCTATTGGAGAGGAACGTTGCCATACGTCCCGCGTAGGGCGATTATACCCGATTCGCGATCTTGCGATTATGCCTTGCTCCGATGACATGCATCACAGGCTGGCGAAAATCAAGCACGCCGTTGGGCCGTTACTTATGGCCGCGCGGCGCCTCATGACCGTGAACATCATGCATCGCCTGACCATGAAATTCCGCCCGATGTTCCGCCGGGCGCTCCCCCCGCGCCGGCATCGGCCCGTGGTAGCCCTTGCGATAATCGAGATGATGATCGACGTGTCCGTAGAAGTGGTCCGGACCGTGATACCAAGGTCCCGCCCCGATGAAAATACCGCCGGAGAACCATTCCGGCCCGTAGTAGCCATCCGGGGCGCAGTTATAGGGTGGTGCTTCGTAATATCCGTAGGGACAAACAGGCGCCTCACCAATACTCACCGCCACTTGAGCCCGCGCGTGATTACCGTTCGCCAAGACCATGCCGATTCCGATTGCAAGAACACTAACGCTTCTTAACATATCCGTAACTCGCTTTCTAACAAGTAGACGAGTTCACTGCATACATGTTTCAGAAACCAGATTCAGGGACCGCTGCCTTCCAGTCCGGAGGGCAATCCGAGGATGCCGTTACTGAACACGCCTCTTGGCGGCTTCGACCTGGCGACGCACGAAAGTGTTGTTAGTAAGCGTGCTATCCCAGTGGCGCCATAATTCCAGCCGTCGCGATGCGATGGCGGACTCGGAGTCAGTTTGATGGGATTGCCGGTAAAGGTTGCCGAGGGCTGCGAACACGCGCGATTCTTGTACCGCGGCCGCGAGACTCGTTTGCGCTTGGGCCCCGGTCGCCGACTCCTTCCGCAACAGCTCCTCATAGAGTTCGATGGCTCGCGGGATGTTGCCGTTTTCCGCTTCGTAATCCGCAAGCCCGCTCAGCGCTTTGTCCACTTCCGACCCCGGCTGGATGGTCTTCGCGGGATAAGCGCCCAATTTTCGCAACCGATCAAAGGCCGCATCAAGACGGCGATGAGCCTCGGCGCCGCTGCCGAGCTGACGCAGAGCATACGTCGACATGATAAGAGCCTCTGCTTCATGCAGACGCGCTATCGGACGGTTCTTGATTTCAGCCAAACGCTTTAGTGCCTGGTCGCACAGCTCCAAAGCACGTTTAGGATCGGTGCGGCGAAGGATACTTGACATCATTACGTCGGCGGAGAAGACCCTCTCTCGGCTCGCGAATTGATTCGGATCGCGATGCGCAAGATCGTCGGCGATTTCGCGGGCACGTTCCAGGTATGGTAACGCCTCGGCAGGCCGGTCGAGACTAATCCCTCCGTCCTCGCCCAGAATCGATCCCTCCCGGATCAGTGCGCTCACAAATGCCAACGGCTTTCCCACGCTTTTCTCGCCTGGAGCAGGCTCCAATATTCGTGTCGCCTCTTGAATCGCCTGGAGTCCCGCGTCCAGCCGGCCCTGCTCTTGATAGACGATAGCCAAATTCAATTCCGCCGCGCCGGCATAGGCGGGCCAGTTCGACGTTCGCGCCAGATCGATGGTGCGGCGCGATATAGCAACTGAATCGTCAAACTGTTCGCCATAAGCGTATATGTTCGCAACGTTCAAAAGAACGAGAATCGCATCCTCTGCTTCTGACCGATCCAAATGGTGTTCCTTGTTTGACACGTCGAGGTACTTCTGCATCGTCCGATCTGTTTTACGGGCAAGCTGCACCGCCTCCCCCTGGTCTCTTTGCGAAGCGATTTGCATCTGTTCCTGCGAAAGTTCCGCCGAGCGAAGCAGTGCAACTCGATTAGCAGGCTGTGATGCCAGGACGGAATCGATCAGTGCCTGCGCTTTCTTGACGTTCCCTTCGGCGAGTTGAGTTTGACCGAGAGCGGTATCAGCCCGCTGTACGCTAGCCACCCGCATATACGCCGTACCAATCTCCAGGGTCAGCGCCGGGTCCATGCGAACATCTGCGGTGATTCGCCGCAAGTATTCAAGCGATGTTTCCAGAATCAGCCGCCGCGTTTCGGTGCTTCCCGGCAACTTGGAAACCCGGTCATCGATATCAAACAATTTGTTTGCCAGTTGTCGCACCTCGGTGAAGCGCCTTTCAGCAATCGTGCGTTCGTGATTCGCAATAGTCAATCCCACGGCAAGACTGCCAATCGCAAGCGTCGCTGCAACGGCAGGAAGCCAATATCGCCTCGAGAATTTACGAATTCGATACCAGACATCCCCCGCACGCGCATGAATTGGGCGGGCCGCGAGGTAATTTTCCAGATCCTCGGAAAGCTTCTCCACGGAGGCATATCGCTCCTGACGCTCTTCCCGCAATGCCCTCAAAAGGATCGCTTCGAGATCACCTTTCAAATCCGGCGCGAGTTTGGAGGGAGGCGCGAACTTTCCTGGGGAAGTAGCAGTTGGCGATTTGCCGGTGGACCGGTAGGGAGACGCGCCCGTCAACAGCTTGTAGAGCACTGCCCCGAGCGAGTAAATGTCGGTCGACGTCGTCATTCGGCCACCCGCGGCTTGCTCCGGGCTAGCGTACTCCGGTGTGAGCATCCGCACGCTGGTCACCGTCGCGTCACCGCCCATGTCGAGAATCTTGGCGATGCCAAAGTCCAGCAATTTCGGTTCACGGTCTTCGGTGACAAGAATATTCGACGGCTTCAGATCGCGATGTATCACCAGGTTGCGGTGCAGATAGCTCACTGCGGCGCATACCTTGAGGAACAGTGCAATCTTCTGTCTTACGCTTATTCCGGCAGCGTAAACGTCGATGGTTTTTCCCTCCACATACTCCATCACCAAATACGGCTGTCCATCTTCGCGATGACCCGCGTCCAATAAGCGGGCAATGTTGGGGTGAGATAGCGTCGCCAGAATCTGTCGCTCCGATAGGAACCAGGCACGAAATTGGGGTGGGTCCGCTCCCGGCCGCAACAATTTAACAGCCACGCGCTGCCTCACCTCACCGTCCGCGCGTTCGGCCATGTAGACGCTTCCCATGCCGCCACGCCCTAACAGATTTCCCAATCGATACGGTCCGCAGTGAAGATCTTTCAGCTCGTTTATTTCGGAGTGATGCCCAACAGTGTCGTCGGCCAGCCTCGTGGTTTGCGAAGCAGCCATAAGCCGCGCTTCCACATCGCTTCTGACCTGTTCGTCGACGTTGTGTTCAACGAAGTAGCGCCGGCGGGCTTCCTGGCTTAGATCGGCTACCTGCCGGAACAGTTCCTCAGCCTTGGTGGTCACTCTTTAACTTTTCCACAGTTGTCGCTGGACACATGCCCAAGATCAATCCTTGGCGGTCTGCAGATTGGTAGACTGCTGGATCGTTTCTATCGTTTCCAACGATTATTACGCAGTCGATGGATGGTCATCGTAGTCAGTCGGTTAGCCGCGCAGCTTGCATCAGTAGATAGTTGCGCTCAGGGAAATTCACCGTTTTGCCCGCGGCCGCGCGGTAGTATTTCGCGGCTTCTCGCGGATCGCCGGCCATCTCCAACAAATGTGCGCGAACGGCATCTATGCGGTAGTGTTCCGCAATTCGCCGGTCATCTTTAAGCGCGTCCAGCAGATTCAAACCCTCTTTCGGGCCGTGCACCATCGCTGCTGCGATTGCGTGGTTCAAAGCCACCATCGGATTGTCTGACATACGTTTGAGCAACTCATATAGCGCCAGGATTTGAGGCCAATCTGTATCGTCGGGGCGCCCGGCTTCATCGTGAACAGCGGCTATCGCCGCTTGCAATTGATACGGTCCGACGGAGCCTTTCGGGAGCGCGCTCGAAAGCAGTGCGACCCCTTCCGCGATCTGCTTCCGATCCCAAAGCGCCCGATTTTGTTGCGCGAGCGGAATCAGTTCATCATTCGGGCCGGTTCGGGCACGTCGCCGCGCGTCAGTCAACAGCATCAAAGCGAGCAGTCCGCCAACCTCCGTATTTTCGGGCTGCAGCCGCAGGACCAAGCGCGCAAGACGTATTCCCTCCTGTGAAAGATCGGCGCGCCGCAGGTGTGGTCCTGCGCTAGCCGTATATCCCTCGTTGAAGATCAAGTACAAAACGTGGAGGGCCGAGCGCAGACGCACAGACCGCTCATCGGCATTCGGCATCTGGAATGGAATGCCCGATGCCTTGATGGTCTGCTTCGCCCGGCTGATTCGCTGCGCCATGGTGGCTTCCGGTACCAGGAAAGCACTGGCGATTTCAGCCGTCGTTAGACCCCCAACAGCGCGCAACGTCAAAGCAATTGCGGAGGAAGGCGTAAGAGCCGGATGGCAGCACATGAAGAGGAGAACCAGCGTGTCATCTTCGCCCGGCGCTACATCCAGGCTGGTCTCCGCCACACGCGCCGCCTCCTCCACAACTTCTGTCTCGCGACGCCTCCGTGCAGATTCGCTGCGGATACGGTCCGCCATCTTGCGAAATGCAACCTGCGTAAGCCAGGCGCGTGGATTGTCGGGAACTCCATCGCGCGGCCATTGCATCACTGCCACAATGGACGCTTCCTGAACGGCGTCCTCGGCTGCGTCGAAATCGCGGAATCTTCGCACCACAAGCCCGAGCACCTGTGGCGTCAGCTCTCGCAACAGCTCTCCGATCGGAAGATCGGACGATTGTTCTCGATCCACGCGCGTCCCGGTCACAATCCCAAATCGTGATGGCTGCCGAGCACCTGCCGTACTTCAATGGGCATATTCCCCGGTTTCCCGTCCGCTCCGGGCCCCGCCGATAAACGGGCAGCAACTTTGTACGCCTGCTCGGCACTCTCGACGTCGATCACCCAGTATCCGGCCAGGAACTCCTTCGATTCGGGAAAAACGCCGTCCGTAACTGGCTCTCCGTTATTCCCCGCGCGAACGATCTTCGCCTCTTGCGGCCATGCCAGCCCCTTCGTGTCCACAAAAACCCCGGACTCGTGAAGCTCCTTGCTGAATTGCTGCATAAACTCGACGTTGCGCTGCAGGTCTTCTTTCGACCACTTGGCGTATTCATCCCAGGAGCCCTTTTGGCCGTGCATCATCAGAATGTATTTCATGAGTTTCTCCGTGTGGCTCTGAACTGTGTGTCTCTACGATTGCGGAGCGTGGGCCGCGAACTGCCGTACTTCAATCGGCATGTTGGTCGGCACTCCGCCCGCACCCGGCGCCGACGAAATGCGGCCGGCAATCTCGTAGGCGCGCTCCGGCGAGGCCACGTCTATAATCCAGTAGCCCAGCAAGAACTCCTTGGATTCGGGAAAAATGCCGTCCGTCACTGGCATCCCTTCGTTCAAGCCGCGCACCACCTTCGCCTCATGCGGAGCTGCTAAACCTTGTGTTGCGACGAACTCACCCGATTCGGTAAGCTCGCGGTTGAGGCTCGTCAAAACGGCCATATGGCCATCAATATCTTTCTTAGACCAAGCCCGGTATCCATCCACTCCTTGCTTGCTACCTGACATCAGCAAAATGTATTTCATGTCTCGTGCTCCTTCCTCTTTGACGGCGCCTTTGGGCGCTTTCATAGGGTAGTCGGAGCCACGTTCCCGGTTCTCGACATGCTCCGGGCAGATTTTTGCAACGGAATTCTTACGCGGCACAGCCGGCGCCGCTATGTTGAACTCTTCGAAAACTCCCTCCGGAATTTCGCGATGTCGTCATGGGAGGGAGGCCAGTCCGTGTCGCATGTATTGCAATGGAACACCAGCGCCCCGGATTTTAGCGCTTTCTCGAATTCTTCCTGGCTGAATGTGACTGTCTGATCGTGGTCGTTCGGACATACAATCTCGAACTTGATGCGGCCGCTCATAAGCCTCCTGGTGTTTCGAACGATTTGCCGTTGCTCGCTCTATCAGCGTTTGATTCCTGATGGTAACGCGAGCCCGCGTCTCAACGTGTCGCCGCGGAGCGGCTAATTTCTAGCCCCAGGTCCTGTCGCGACCGAATAGAGCTTCCCAGCTAATCCCGGAAAGCCAATATATACAGCCAGTTATGGCGATCCTGGACGAAAGTACCAAACAACGAAGGTACACTCGCTCCATAGACAGCCTTCAGCTTTCGGATCTTAATTGGGCATGACGCGATGCAACCGATGTAACGGGGTGATCACGAGAAGCGATTCGGAGTGCTACACCTGCAGCGAACCCGTGCCAGGGATGAATAAGCCCTTCTGGCGCCGCAACCGTGCTTCAAGCGCCAAACCGGCAACGCCAGTCACTCCGGTGAGCAACTTGCTGTTCCTCGGATCGCTCGTGCTGACCGGAATCTGTTTGCTCACGCATCGAATTCCGTGGCCGGTGAGCGCCGCGCTGTCGGGGATTTTGCTCGCGGCCAGAATTGTAGCGGACCGCCGATCCGCTCCGCGCCAAGCGCGTGTGAGAGTGCCGAAATCCGCCCAGGTGCCCCCAGCCTTGCTGCGGCGAATGAACTTAGGCTAGATTTCTAGCGCTGCGCCCAGTATCGATCGCGTGCATCCACTACCAGGTCTTTGCGATCGGTAATAAGTTGCAGCTTCCGGAACTCGGAAACCCGCACCGGCTGATCGGAAACAAATCCCAAGTTGTATTGGCTGCGCAGTTCCTGCTCGATGATGCCGTAGATCTCATCGATGTGGTGCTTCTTCGATACCTCGAAAAAGCTGCCGCCGGTTTCTTTCGCCAGGCGCTGCATAGCGGTTTTCCCTTCACCCTCGTAGCCGTAAGCCGGGTCGGCGAAGAGGATGGAATAGATCAGCGTATCGGCGCGCTGCGCGGCTTCGATCGCCGAGTTGAGCGTTTCGTCGCTGCCGTTGTCTCCGCCGTCGGACAAAATGATCATGGCTTTGCGATTCTGCTGGCCGCTCATAATTTCGCGCGAGGCTTTCACCACCGCATCGAACAGCAGTGTTCCGCCTCCGCGCTGGGCCTGGAGCTCGTTTTTGCTCGGTGTGTCGACGTAGGGCAGCGATTGCTCCAGATCGCGGCGGGACGACGTCAGCCCCTGGCGTGTGAGCACCGCCATGTCGAACTGCGTGACGAAGACCTTGTCCTTACCCTCGCGCAAAACCTGGTCCACAAACTGAAAGCTGGCGCTGCGTTCGCTTTCGAGCACACGCGCCTGGCTCATGCTGGTGTCCACCATCAGGCCGATCGTCAACGGCAGATCCGACTCGCGCGAGAAATACTTGATGACTTCGGGATGGCCATTCTCGGTGACGGAGAAATCGTCCTTGGTGAGGTCGTTCACGATTTGTCCCGACTTGGTTCGCACGGTGGCCAGAATGTTGACCACCTTGACGTCGGTGCTAAACGTCGCTTCGTCCTGGCCGGGGGTGGCTGTCGACAGCAGCAGGAGAGTCGAGGCGGCGGCGAATGGGCGCCCAAAGTAGTGCATTTCCCTTCGATTATCCCACCATGAACTTCTTAGTACATCGCCGCGTTTTGGTACTTTGGCGCCCGGGGTACTGCGCCCGTACCAACCCCCTCAAGTACAGGTGTTCTATCGACGGCGCCTAGGGCCAAAGCCTTAAATGTAGGCATGGGCAGATGCATTTATTGTCACAGCGTGGTCACCAAGGACGAGGACTATTGCTACACCTGCGGCGACCACGTCCCGCGATGCACCAAGGCTGTAGCGACCAAGCAACGTCCAGTCTCGGCGCTGACCAACCTGGTATTCCTGGCTTCGCTCGCCTTCACCGCGTACTGCTTCTTCGCCGAGCATAAGCTCTCGCTGCCGGTGACTTTGGCGATCTCCTCCGCGCTCCTGCTGATCCGCATCCTCGCCGAGCGGCTCGTCAATCGCCACCTGAACTAATACCGCCGCGTTACAATGCGGGGCAGTGACCACTCGATTCCGAGCTGAACAAGTGGGCAGCCTGTTGCGGCCGCCTGCACTACTGGAAGCCCGGGCGGCATGGGCCGCTGGGCAGATCACCATCGAAGATCTCCGCGCTCAGGAAGACCGCGCGATTCTTGCCGCCCTCGAAAAACAACGGTCGATTGGGCTGGACATTTTATCCGATGGCGAGATGCGGCGCGCGTCCTGGCTCACCGACATGGCCGAGGCCGTGGACGGGTTCGTCAGCGACAAGGTGACCCTGGAGTGGAAAGGGCCGGGCGGCGGAGCGGAGGGCAGCACCGCGCAAGTGGCCGGAGCCAGGCTTCGCAAAGCGCGCAAACTCACCGGTCACGAATTGCCGTTGTTGAAGCAATCGGCTGGCGCGCCTTTCAAAATCACGCTACCGGCCCCATCGAATTTTGTGCTCGCCAGTTATAAGCCGGGTGTGACGGATCCGTTTTATCCCACGCGTGCCGATCTGCTGCGCGACTTGGTGGACATCATCCGCGATGAAGTGCGCTGGCTGGTGTCGGAAGGCGTGCGCTACATCCAACTCGACGCGCCCTATTACTCGCACTACTTAGATCCGCAACAGCGCGAGCGAATGCGCGCGGCGGGTATCAACCCGGGCAAGGAACTGGTGAGCGCGATCGCAGCGGACAACGCCACGCTCAAGGAAGTTCCGCGCGGCAAGGTGATCGTCGGCATGCACATCTGCCGCGGCAACAGCCGCAGCCGCTGGTACATGGAAGGCGGGTACGAGGAGATCGCTGAAGAGCTGTTTCCGCGACTGGACGCGGATGTGTTCCTGCTGGAATACGATACCGATCGATCCGGTGGATTCGAGCCCCTGCGTTTGGTTCCGCGCGGCAAGACCGCGGTGCTCGGGCTTGTGACCACCAAAGAAGGCAAGCTCGAAACGCAAGACGCGTTGCGCCGGCGCATCGATGAAGCGGCGCGCTTCGTGCCCCTCGAGAATCTGGCGCTCAGTACGCAGTGCGGATTCGCGTCGGTGGCGGCTGGTAATTTGTTGTCGATGGACGAGCAGTGGCGCAAGCTGGAGCTGGTGGTCGCGACGACGCGCAAGGTTTGGGGTACGCCATAAGTGGGGCGGTCGCCCGCGTCCGCGTCGGACCCCTGGTCCGGCTCAAAGATTTACGCGCTGGCCGCCTTCAGGCACTCGGCGATTTCTTTTTCTGAAATCGCACCCTCACGAATCACCTTCCAGTACGGTTCAGTGATGTCCACGGTAGTCGCGCCCAATCCCGCCATCGGCCCTGCGTCGAGGATCAGATCCACGCGTCCATCCATCACGCCGAAAACATCAATGCCGCTGCGGCAGGTGGGTTGACCCGATATATTGGCGCTCGTAGCCACCAATGGCTGATCCAACCAGTCGAGCAGCGCCTGCGCCACGCGCGAGCGCGATTGGCGAACCGCCAGGCGTCCGGTATTGCCCGTCACTTTGAGCGGAACTTTGGCCGACGAGGGAACGATCATCGTCAGCGGCCCCGGCCAGAAATGCCGAGCCAAAACGTAAAAGCGCCGGGAGAGATCCTTGGCGAGTTCCTCCGCCATGAATGTGCCACCGATGAGCATCGGCAGCGAGCGATGGATCTCGCGTCCCTTCGCGGCGAACACCCGGCCGACCGCGTGCAAATTGAGCGGATCGGCCACCAGCACGTACAGCGCTTCCGTTGGTATGGCGACGATGCCGCCGCTTCGCAAGTAGGCCGCTGCGCGTTCGATCGCTTCGGGCAGCGGATGGTCCTGATCGATCTGGATAAGGTCGGTCGCCAAAGATGAGTCTCGCGTGCTGGGCATTTCCGCGCGTCAGTCTGGCCCCAGTTGCCGGGACAGGCGGCGGAAGAACGGGCGTTACATCGCTAGTGTACCTCAGGCGCGCCACTCGAACCAATCCGGTGTCCTAATCGTCTTTCGGCTATGATCGATATGTGAAACGCACCATCTGCATCGCGGCTGCCGGCCTGGGCATCGTTTTGCTTTGCGGCTGTAAGAAGGATATCCAGAATCAGGACGCCGTCCGTCAAGGCGTGATGACGTATCTCGGAAAGCGTTCCGATTTGCTGGCCATGGACGTCAGCGTGACGGCTGTAAGTTTTCGCGAGGATGAAGCCACCGCCCAAGTGCATTTCCAGGCCAAGGGCAACAGCTCGCCCGGCGCGGGAATGAATATGGAATACGTACTGCACCGGCAGGACGGCCAGTGGGTAGTGCAAGGTCGCACGGGAACGAACGCGGCGCACGGTGCGAATGGTCCGCCGGCGAGTGCGGCGCCCAGCCAGGGTGCGTCGCCTGGTCCGCTCGACGGCATGCCTGCCATTCCCGGGTCTGGAGGCGGCGGCGCCGTCAGCTTGCCCCCCGGCCATCCAGCAGTAAGCGGAGGAGGGTCCGAGGCTCTGCCGCCTGGCCATCCCGCAATCAATCCGAATCAGCAGAAGTGAGATCATTTCAATGAAAAAAGTAGCCGTCCTCGGGGGCGGTCCGGCTGGAGCCTTCGCGGCAGAACGCCTGGCGAGAGCCGGCGTCGAAACGGTTGTTCTGGATGAGAAGCTGGCATGGGAGAAACCATGCGGCGGCGGGCTGACCTACAAAGCCTATTCTCGTTATCCATTCTTGATGGAGAACAGCGTTCCGAAAAGGATCGTCAGCGAGACTTGTCTCGCGGCCCCGCGCGCCGGCGCCGTGAAAATGGATCTCGGCAAGCCGCTCCTGATCTATTCGCGCATGGATCTGAACCGCATGCTGCTCGATCGCGCCGAAGATGCCGGGGCGCAGTTGGAAAAAACGCGCGTGCTTGGAATCGAGCGCGGCGGACGCGGTTGGCGTCTCAAGACCCGGCACGGAGTGCTCGATGCCGACTTCTGCATCGTCGCCACCGGCGCGCGCAATTCGCTGCGCAATGTGGGGACCGAGTGGACCGCCGCCGACACCATGTACGCGCTCGGTTATTTTGTGCCCTCGGCTCAGGACCACATCGACATCCAATTCCTGCCGAATCTCGAAGGCTACATCTGGGTTTTTCCGCGCTGCGGCCATTTGTCGGTTGGCATTTGCGGCAAGGGCGAACCGGCCCATTCGCTGCGCGCGCGCTTGGAACGCTATATGAACGAGAAAGGCATTTCGTATAAGGACGCCTCGTTCTACGGCCACATGCTGCCGTCGCTCGAACATTCCGGCTGGAAGAATAATCGCCTGGCCGGGGACGGCTGGCTTGCCGTGGGCGACGCCGGCGGCTTAGTCGATCCGATCACTGGCGAAGGCTTGTATTACGCCATGCGGTCCGGCGATCTGGCGAGCCAGGTGGTGATGAGCGATGCGCATTCGCTGGCCGAGCGGGCGCAGGCCTATCGCAGTTTGGTGCGGCGCGATTTCATGGCGGACCTGGAGTTTGGCGCTACGCTCGCGAAACGCGTGTTCCTGGGCCGATTTCTGTTCAGCACCGTGCCGGCGCGCATGATCGATTTTATTCGCCGCAGTCCGCGCTTTCAGTCGTTGATCGAAGACCTGTTCGCGGGCACGCAGCCGTATTTAGATCTGAAGGGCCGATTGTTGAAAAATCTGAACGGCACGTTGCAGGAAGTGATCATGAATTTGTGCTTGCAGCGAGTGATCCCCGCAACCGAGCCGCGGCCGTGAGGGAGCCGGTCTAGTCCATGAACCGTTCCCGCTCCGAAGAATTGTTCGCCTGTGCCCAAAAGCTCATCCCCGGCGGCGTGAACTCACCAGTGCGCGCCTTTCGCGGTGTTGGCGGGACGCCCCCCTTTATTGCACGCGGTGAGGGATCGCACATCTTCGACGTCGATGGCAACGACTACATCGACTATGTCTTATCCTGGGGACCGCTGATCCTGGGCCACTGCTTTCCCCCGGTGATGGACGCGCTGCGCGAAGTGCTCGCAATCGGAACCAGCTTCGGCGCGCCCACCCAGCGCGAAATAGAACTCGCCGAACTGATTCGCGAATGCGTGCCTTCCATCGAGATGGTGCGCCTGGTAAGTTCCGGGACCGAAGCCACCATGAGCGCGTTGCGCGTGGCGCGCGGATTCACCGGTCGCGACCTTACCATCAAGTTTGAAGGCTGCTATCACGGCCACGTGGATTCGCTATTGGTGAAGGCCGGATCGGGTATGGCTACGCTCGGCATCGCGGACACGGCGGGAGTGCCGGAAGCCTTCGCGGCAACCACCATCGCGCTGCCGTTTAATTCAATCGAGGCCGTGGAATCGGCGTTCCATGAGCACGGCCCAAAAATCGCGGCAGTGATTGTCGA
>DATHMO010000362.1:0-22551 GCA_035486995.1 Bryobacteraceae bacterium | reverse complement strand
ATGATCACTTTGCGCCACAGCTGCGAGGTTTCGATCACGTTCGATTTGTCGACGCTCGTCACCTTCTTGCGCCGATTGCGCGCTAAATGAAACGCCATGCGCGACACGCGCTCAATCTCGGGCCGCGTGTAGGACAGCGTGTTCACCGCGTGCTCGTCTTTGCCCGTTCCGAAAATGCCCCGCGGAGTTCCGTAATAAATCCCACCGGTCAGCTCGCGCACGATGATCATGTCCACGCCATCCACCAGCGTGTTCTTGAGCGGCGACGAATCGAGCAGCGCTTTGTACGATCGAACAGGCCGCAGATTCGCATAGACGCCCAGCACCTTGCGGATGCCCAGTAATCCTTTTTCGGGCCGCTTCTCCGGTGCGACGTTATCGAATTCCGGCAGCCCGACGGCGCCCATGAGCGTTGCATCGGCCTTGAGCGCCAGATCGATGGTTTCCTGGGGCAGGGGACCGCCCGTCTTATGAATCGCGATCCCGCCCAGCAAGCCTTCGCTCAGCACCGGCTCGTGATGGAATTTCTTCGCGACTTTGTGCAGTACTTTGACTGCTTCGCGTGTGACCTCGGTGCCGATTCCGTCACCGGGGAGTATCAATATGTTGAGTTGCATTCCGGGGTCGTCAATAGTTGTTAGTCATTCGCCGCGGCGGCTTTCGCATTTTGCACTTCGTGCAGCAACGTCAGAATCTCATCGTTGCGCACACCCTTTTTGCGATCCGCCAACGCGGTGAACCGATGGTACAGCAAGTCCAGCTCGTCTTTGCCAAGCTCGAATCCGAGATCCTGGGCGCGCTTGTTGAGCGCATGCCGTCCGCTGTGCTTGCCGAGCACCAGCTTGCTCTCCGGCACACCCACGCTTTTCGGGTCGAAAATCTCGTACGTCGTTCGGTCCTTCAGCATTCCATCCTGATGGATGCCGGCTTCGTGCGCGAACGCGTTCTCGCCGACGATGGCTTTGTTCGGTTGCGGCCCAAACGTGATGGTCCGCGACAGAAGCTGGCTCGCCGCGTAGATATGCTCGGTGACGATCTTGGTCTCAAACGGCAGCTTATCCCTGCGCGTCTTGAACGCCATCACGATCTCTTCGAGCGCCGCGTTGCCCGCCCGTTCGCCGATTCCATTGATGGTGCATTCGATCTGCCGCGCCCCCGCCTGCACCGCCGCGATGGAATTCGCCACCGCGAGTCCAAGATCGTCGTGGCAATGCACGCTCACGATCGCGCTATCGCCCAGCGCCCGCACCATCCGGCCAATCAATGCGCCGTACTCTTCGGGAACCGAATACCCGACCGTGTCCGGGAGGTTCACGGTCCGCGCTCCAGCCGCGACCACCGCGCGCGAAACCTGCTCCAGATAATCCCAGTCTGTTCGGGTGGCGTCTTCGGCGGAAAACTCGACGTCGTCGACGAAACTTCGCGCTAGTTCCACAGCCGCAACTGCTTCATCCAGTATTTGTTGCTGCGATTTCTTCAGCTTGTACTTGAGGTGGATCTCGCTGGTCGCCAGGAAGGTGTGAATCCTCGGCCGGCGCGCATGCTTTAGTGACGCTGCGGCCCGTTCGACGTCCAATCGATTCGCCCGCGCCAGCGCCGCCACTTGAACCCAGGAGAACTCACGGCTCACCGCATCCACCGCTTCAAAATCCCCTTCGGAGGCGATCGGGAACCCGGCTTCGAGGATATCGACGCCCAATTCCACCAGTTTTCGCGCCAGTTGCAGCTTCTCGGGTACGGTCATGCTGCAGCCCGGCGATTGCTCACCATCCCGGAGGGTGGTGTCGAAGATGTAGACTCGATTGGCCATGTGTCCTCCTGTCATCTCCATGATTATGCCCGGGCCAGTCTGATTTGGCAAATTTATAATTCAAGCGGTCAGAATAAGCTATGATCATAGCATAAAGACCGCTTATGGAACTCTATCCGCTGAAGGTGTTCCTCACCGTAGCGTCTGAGAAGAGCTTCTCGCGCGCCGCCGAAAAGATGTTGCGGACGCAGCCGGCCATTTCGCTGGCGATCCAGAAGCTCGAATCGGATTTGCAGGAGAAGCTGATCGACCGGTCGGGCAAAGAGCTGCTGCTCACCGACGCCGGCCGCATCGTGTACGACTACGCGCGCCGTTTTGAGAATCTGACGGCCGATCTCGAGAACGCGCTCTCTGAGCTGCGCGACAATTCCGCCGGCCGGCTGATTGTGGGCGCCAACGAATCGACATCGCTGTATTTGCTCGGACACATTGAGCGCTATCGAAGGCTGTATCCGAAGGTGAAGGTACAGGTACGCCGGTCGTTCTCGAGCAAGATTCCGTCGCAGTTGATTGATGGCGATTTGGAACTCGGCGTCATCAGCTACGACCCGGAAGACGAGCGGCTCAATTCAATGGTGATCTACACCGATCATCTGGCGTTTGTTGTTTCCCCGCAGCATCGGTTCGCGACGCGTGGACAGGTGTCCATCAACGAATTGGGCATGGAGACATTCATCGCGCACAATGTTCTTTCGCCGTATCGCGAGCTGGTGCTCAAGGAGTTTCAGCGGCATAAGGTCCAGCTGAATATGGACGTGGAGATGCCAACGGTGGAGACGATTCGCCTGATGGTTCAGCGTAATGAGGGCGTGGCGTTCCTTCCGCACATGTGCGTGGAGCAGGACGTCGCGCAGGACGCGCTGCGCGAGATCAAGGTGAAGGAGCTGGCGGTCGATCGCAAGATCCGGCTGGTGTGTCCGGCGAAGCGGAGTTTGAGCCATGCGGCGAGGGCGTTTTTGGAGTTGGTAAAGGGCAGCTAGGCTACGAGCGTTGCTACAATATTGTGGGGAGCAAAGTGGGTTTTCCCACATTCAAGTTCCAACATGACCACCAAACTTACCCTCGACAAGGCGGGTCGCGTGATGATCCCCAAGCACCTGCGCCAGGAGTTGCATCTCGGCCCAGGCGACACCCTTCAACTCAATAGTGAAGGCGAACAGATCACACTGCGTCCGATACGTCCCAAAGCCCTACTCAAAAAAGAATGCGGCGTCTGGGTATATCAAGGCGAGCGGACCGTTACTTCTGTTACCGCCCTGATCGACCGGGAACGTGAGAAGCGCCTTCACGAATTGACCGGATGAGGGAGTTCTTCGACACTTCGGTTTTGGTCGCCTCCTTCTGGCACGGCCACCGTGACCACGATGCCAGCCTCAAACTGGTCGCCGCAGCCAACAAAAAGAAGTCCTCTTGTGCCCTACACACGCTCGCGGAAGTCTATGCCAGTATGACTGCACTCCCCGTGAAGGACGTCATTCCGCCCGATCAGGCCCTTCTCTTTGTACAGGAAGTTCGGGACCGAATCACTGTTGTCACTCTCAGTGAGGGCGAATATTGCGAGACCATCGAGCAGGCTGCCGAACGCGGATTTACCAGCGGGCGCATTTATGACGCACTTCTGCTCCGTTGCGCCGCCAAAGTCAAAGCCGAAGTTATCTACACGTGGAACGTAAAACACTTCAAGCTGATCGATCCCAAGCTCGCGGACAAGATCCGAACGCCCTGATCTCGAAAACGTATCAAATGCCCTTCGATCTTCAGCCTACTCTCACCGGCGAACTCCTCACCCTCCGCCCGCTGCGCCCTGATGATTTCGACAGCCTCTACGCCGTCGCGTCCGATCCGCTCATTTGGGAACAGCATCCCGCGAGCGATCGCTACAAACCCGACGTCTTCACTCAATTCTTTCGCGACGGTTTGCAATCGGGCGGCGCGCTGATCGTGCTCGATTCAAAAGACGGCAAAGTCATCGGATCGTCGCGTTTCAACGGCTACAACGAAGCGGCCAGCGAGATCGAAATCGGCTATACCTTCTTGGCACGGTCCCACTGGGGCGGCCTCTACAATCGCGAAATGAAGCAGCTCATGCTGCGGCACGCCTTCCGATTCGTGCACAACGTGGTCTTTCTCGTCGGTCCGCAGAACCTCCGCTCGCAACGAGCCATGGAGAAGATCGGCGGAGTCCGCGCGGGCACGAGAATCGACGGCGCCGGCCGGACCAGCGTAGTTTTTCAAATCACCGCTCCCACGTGATATCATCCCCAACTGGTGTCACAAGGAGTTCACATGAGAACCGTCTTTAGCGCCGCGATTGTCGCGGCCGCAGCCGTGTTTGCTTTCGCCGCATCTACTGAGCCGATTCCCTGGGCTTACGCCATTCCACCCGCGCCACCGGCCGGTGCGCCGCCCGCAACTCCCGCTCCGCCCGACACTAGCGTGAAGCATCTGGAAGGCAGCAGCGGCGCATTTACCCGCGCGCAAATCGCCGATCGCTTCGGCCCTGCCGACTGGTATCCCAGCGATCACCCGACGATGCCTGACATCGTCGCGCATGGCAAGAAGCCGGACGTCTGGGCTTGCGGCTTGTGCCACTATCCCAACGGCAAGGGCCGCCAGGAAAACGCCGGTGTCTCCGGCCTGCCGGTCGAATATTTTATCCAGACCATGCACGATTTCAGGGACGGCAAACGCAAGAGCGCCGAGCCTCGCAAGAACAACGCCAACCTGATGATCGCCTTCGCCAAGGGTATGACCGACGACGAAATCAAAGCCGCAGCCGAATACTTCGGTGCAATACCGTGGACGCCTTGGATCAAGGTCATCGAAACCAATTCGGTTCCGAAAACGCACAACAATAACGGCATGTTTTTAGTCGAGGGCAATGAGAAGGAACCTCTGGGCAAGCGCATCCTCGAGACGCCCGTGAATGGCGAGGCCACCGAAGTCCTGCGCGACCCGCACTCGCCGATGCTGGCCTACGTGCCGCCGGGCAGCATCAAGAAGGGCGAAGCGCTGGTCACCAAAGGCGCCGGCAAAACCACGCAATGCGCCGCGTGTCATGGCGCTGATCTAAAGGGCCTCGGCCCGGTCCCGGGCATCGCGGGACGTTCGCCCAGTTACCTGGCGCGGCAAATGTACGACATGCAGCACGGCGCGCGAAACGGCGCGTGGACTCAATTGATGAAGCCGGTGGTCGCGAACTTGAGCGACGAAGACATTATCGATATCGTCGCGTACACCGCGTCGCTCAAGCCATAGGCTCAAGCCCTAGGCTTTAGCACCAAACCCGCAAGCCAACTCAACGCGGGCGACGCCACCAGTCCGGCGTAGAACCAGAGAATGTTCAGCGTTATCGCGAAGCCTAGTAGCCCCAACGCGAACGACCAGAAGAACGCCTCCGCCGACAATCCGTTGATCCAATCTGGAGCGGCGCCGCTCGCCGGGATCCGTGCGCTAATCGAGGGCCACAGCCGCGGCACGGCCCGCACGAAAGCGTGATAACGTTCGCCTTGCTCGGCTTCGAGCACGGGCTCCTCGCGGCCGATCAGCCGGTAGCTAAACACGATCATCGCAGCGATCATCACCGCGCATCCAATTACCGGCGCCACCAGGCCCATCGCCACCGACATCAGCACGTTGCCGAAATACAGCGGGTTTCGAACGTGGCGATACGGACCATCGGCACGCAATTGCTCGCCATGCAACGCAGCATCGTGCACTACCGTGCGTCCGAGATACGCCGATCCCCATGTGCGCACCAGCGCCGCCAGAAACATCAACGCCGCCGCCGCTCCAAACACAACATGGAGTGCGAACGATTCCGGCCAGTGCGTCCAAGCCATGAGCACATCAGCCAGTCGCCCACCCGCGGGCACATGATCGACGGCCAGGAACGAATACGACACGGCGCAGATAATCCCAAAACACCACCAGCGCTGCCGGAATTCGAAATCGGTCGCCTGCATCATGCGAGGTAGCCTCGCTCCAGGCTACGTCACCCGTTCGGCCCGATACAACTGCCCGGTGTGCTTCACAATCGACCACACCAGCGCCACCGCCATCCCCGCGATCCCGATCACGCCACCCACATCGAACAGCAGGTATTGCTTGCCCCCGAGCATCGCATACGGTGTGCGTAGCAACGCAATGTTTCCCGCGATCAAAAGCAGCCGCAGCTCGGTGGGACCGAACGCCGCGAACGACAGATGAAACCGGCCCACTGCGTATGTTGCCAGATAGACCTCGATACTTACGAGGAAGTAGGCCACCAGCAACCCCACCGCGATACGCTCGCTCATGTATCCCGACAACGCGAGACCTGCGAACAAGAACACGCTGCCGCATGCGTCCAACACGTGGTCCACGTAAAATCCATAGCGTGGCCGTTGCTTCGCTCGCACCCGTGCCAGCGTTCCATCCAAGCTGTCGCCGAACCAATTCAACACCAGGAACAGGATCGCCAGCCACAAGCCGGCGGCCGAATGCCGCGCGTACCAATAAGAAAGGCCAACCGCGAGCAACGATCCGAACCCTAGCGCCGTCAAATGGTCGGGCTTCACTGCATCGGGCAGACGCCGCGCTAAGCCTATCAACGCGCGTTGCTCAAGGACTGAAACCAAGCCGCGATTCACCCGTTCGGCTGGACGAAAGTCATGTGCTTGCATGCCGCGATAGACGGCGGCAGACGGTTAAAGGTAGTTAAGGTTCGGTAAAGTTTGTAACGAACGTGCCCCCGGTGTCATCTGCAAAGAGTATAGCCTCATGGACGTAACTGCAAACTCATGAATTCATTTCGATTATTCCTACCTGCGGTCTTGGCGCTGACCGCTCTTTCAGCGACCGCTCAGGACCCGGCGCCTAGCCCCCCACCCGTTCAGCCCGGCCAAACCGAACTTCCGCCGCCGGACAAGCGCATTTTCGGCGTTCTTCCCAACTATCGAACCGCCAATGAGAGCGCCGTCTACACTCCTATCTCTGCCAAGCACAAGTTCGTCATCGCCGCCAAGGACTCATTCGATTATCCGCTGTTAGGTCTGTCGGCTTTCCTGGCTGGTTATGGGCAATTAACCAATTCCAACCCATCCTTCGGACAGGGATGGGCCGGCTATGGCCACCGCGTGGGAGTGGAGTATGCCGACCAAGCCATCGGCAATATGATGACGGAGGGGCTATTTCCCGCCATCTTGCATGAAGATCCCAGGTATTTTCGCCGGGGCTATGGTCCTTTCTGGTCACGCACCTGGTACGCCGCGACTCGCGTCTTTGTCACGAAAACAGACTCGGGCGGAACGCGTTTCAACTTTTCAGAGATCGTGGGTAACGCAACTGGCACCGCCATTTCCAACGCCTACACGCCAGACCAACGCAACGTGGGAGATAACGTGGAAACGTGGTGGGCGCAGATCGGGATTGATTCAGCGTCGCAGGTTCTCAAGGAGTTCTGGCCCGATATCAAGCACAAGCTGTTTCACGGCCCGGATGCCAATCCTCAGCACGCTGCAGGTTTTTCCGGACCCTAACCGCGGGATTCCGTTTAGCTGGCTTTCTTCTTCGGGGCCGCCGCAGTCTTGCCCGTGACTGCGCGAATGCGCGCCTCAATTTTGCTCGCGTCCGACTTACGCTTCATCTTCTTCAGCAAATCGACGTAATCAAGCGCCGTCTGGGCCAGCAAATCCAGATTGTCCTCCGTGCTGCTCAACACCAACGGACGTTTGCCGCTCAAGACGCCGCGCTTGTCCAGAATCGTCAGCGACAGCCGGTACAGCGGTTCAGCCTCGCCCAGATTCTGCTTAGTCACATAGATCGCTGCCAGGGTGTTCAAGCTCGCCACCGTGTCCATCTCGCGCGCGGTGAGCACCTGCTCCACCAGCGGTTCGGCGTCGGTGGGACGATTCAGCGCTTCGTAAAGCTCAGCCACTTTCTCATACTTCTCCGCCAACTCCGCGCTGCCCGGTTTCAGCTCCTTCATCCAGATGAACAATGCCCGCTCGCTGGCCTTTTGCGCTTCGGCAAACCGTTTCTGCTCGGAATAGATCGCTACTAGCTTATCCAGATTGCGCGCTACGTCCACATGGTTCGGGCCCAGGTTCCCTTCGCGAATCGACAGCGTCTGCTTCAACAGCGGCTCGGCATCCTTATGTTGTTCCAGGCTCAGCATCGCCAGCGCATCCAGCGAGGGCAGAAGTTCGGGGCTATTCGGCGACACCGTCTTGAGCTGGATCTTTAACACCCGCTCATACAGTTGCTCGGCCGCCGGCATGTTTTGCCTGGCCACATTCACGCGCGCCAGTTGACTCAAATCCGGAACCAGATCCAGACCTTCCGGCCCCGTCGTCTTCTCCCGAATCGCCATTGCCCGCGTCAGAAACCGCTCAGCATCCGCAAACTTTCCGCCCGATTGGAACACGCGCGCCGTTTGTTCGAGCGACGGCACCAGCTTCGGATCGGCTTCCCCATATTCGCGCTCCATAATCCGCAGCTCGCGCGCGATCAGTTCGGCCGATTGGTCGTATTTCATCTGCGCGAAATTTACCCGCGCCAAATCGTCGATCGCAGGAATGATCGCCGGATTCGCTCGCCCCAGCATGTCCTCTTCCAGCTCGAGCGTCTTTTGATAAACGCGCTCGGCGTCCGAGTACCGGCCCTCGGCCGAGTAATAATCCGCCAGATCCTGGTGTGCCTTGGCGACGCGCGGATCCGTGGGCTTCCACTGCCCGGCCTCGGTCACCGCCGCCAGTAGCGTTTTCTCTTTGATCACGGCGCCGCTTTGTGGCCGGTCCAGTCCTTGGGCCGTGGTTTGTGTCACTAGAGATTGGGCAGACGCAAACCCGGCGCTGCCAAGTACTAGAACGAAGTTAGCGATCGTAATGTGGTGCGGTCGAAGCTTCATCTTGCCACTCCAATCGACAGAATGCCCGTAACGGTGTAGCCGTGGCAATAGACTAAGGCCCAATTGAAACTATCCCGGTTTTAGTTGGATGCCTGGGTTACCCTGAAGCGCTTGTAACAAACCTGCGAGCTTTCCCATACCCTTCCACTTACGATCTGGGTGATTTCAAATCTCTTGTCCGTTGCGCATCTGCTGATCGCCCAATGTCTAGCCGGGTGTGACACTTGGGTTGCCCGCCTCCTATTCCCTTTGGCGCTAGTAATACTCCTGAGCGGCCTAGACGACCTGGCGCTCGATTGTGTCGCCCTTTACGGCTGGCTAAGGCTGCGGTTTTACAATGAGATGCATGACGAAGCCGCGACCGTGAGCCCTATTCGAGGGTCAAGGGAGTCGGAACATATTGAGAAGCGCATCGCGATCTTCGTCCCCCTCTGGCATGAGCATGCCGTTATATCCGGTATGGTGGAGCATAACGCCTCCGCCATCAACTACAGCAATTATCACTTCTTCATTGGCGCCTACCCCAACGACGATCCCACCCTCGACGCCGTGCGCGATCTCGAAGCCCGGTTCCCGCACGTCCACCTTGCCATCTGCCCCCACAACGGACCTACCTCCAAAGCCGACTGCCTCAACTGGATTTATCAGCGCATGTTGCTCTTCGAGGAGCAACTTAGCGGGGAGGAGAGCTTCCGCTTCGATATCGTCGTCACCCACGACGCCGAGGATCTCATTCATCCCGAAGCTTTCTCCTATATCAATGTCTACGCCAGCGATTACGAGATGGTACAGATTCCGGTGTTGCCGCTTCCCACCCCGGTACGCGACCTGGTCCACGGCATTTATTGCGATGAATTTGCCGAGTGGCAGATTAAGGACATGCCCGCGCGCCAGATCATGGGCAGCTTCGTTCCCTCCAACGGCGTAGGTACCGGATTCATGCGCGTCGCCCTCGAAAAACTCGCCAACGCCGAGCATAATCTGATTTTCGAGCCGGGCTGCCTCACCGAAGATTACGAAAACGGTTTGCGCCTCCACAAGCTCGGCTGCCGGCAGATGTTCGTGCCGCTCACCAAGCACGTTACAACGCACGGCGCGAGCATTGTCGCCACGCGCGAGTTTTTCCCTCGCACCACCCGAACGGCCATTCGACAACGATCGCGTTGGATCCAGGGTATCTGCCTGCAATCCTGGGAGCGGCATGGATGGCGCGGACGCTGGCCGGAGGTCTATTGGTTTTGGCGCGATCGCAAGGGTCTGTTTGGAAATCCACTCAGCCTGCTGAGCAACTTCGTGTTCCTCTATGGTGCAATCACGTGGATCGCGGCGCGTTGCGTAGGATCCGCCTGGGGACTCGCCAAATACTCGTTGCATCCTTCGCTGCTTGCGGCGACGCTCGCCATCCAAATTATCCAGACCACTGTGCGAATGAGCTGCACCACGCGCCTCTATGGTTTCGCGTTCGCGCTGGCGGTCCCCGTACGCTCGGTCTTCGCGAATTGGATTAATACGATCGCGACCTGGAACGCGGTGCGCTCCTACTTCCGCGCCCGCATCCACCATGAGCCGCTGGTGTGGGTGAAGACCGAGCATGCCTATCCATCGCGCAGCGTGCTCGTGGAACACAAACGCAAGCTCGGCGAAATCCTGATCGGATCGGCTTTTGTAGATGAAGCCGACGTACTGCGCGCTCTTGAGACCCAGCCGCGTGGCCTGCGTATCGGCGAGCATCTGGTGGAGCTCGGCAAGATCACCGAAGAAGATCTCTACGAGGCGCTCAGCTTGCAACAAAGCCTGCCTTCAGGGCGCCTGGAGCCTTGGGTCATTAACGCCAACATCGCCCGTGCGTTGCCCCGCCGGGTGGTGCGCGAATGGCGCGTGCTCCCGTTCCGCATCGCTTCCGGCAATATGTTCCTCGCAAGCCCCGAAATCCCCACCGACGATTTGACGCGCATCCTCCGAGGCTTCACCCGGCTGTCGCTGCGGTTTCATTTGGTGACACCGCGCAATTTTGATGAGCTGGCGGATAGCTTGCTGTAAATTTAGGGTCTTGATGCTTGACGGTGCGTGGCGTAGATCATGCCCAACGAGTACGCGACGGCGGATACAGTCGGACAGGTCATCAAAACGAATACCACCTGGGCTTCGCCGCCGGGGCCCGGATAAAAGAGTTCCTTAAGAGTGGAACTCAAAGAAAAGTGCGCGACGTTCCAGCAGAGCCCCAAGAAAAGCAAGGTAACTGGGACAATCCAAATCCGCCGGCCAGACCAAACAGCTCCAGGAAATATCCGTTGCACAGCGATTGCAAGATAGAAACTAAGCGTCCAGCCGACGGGAAGATAGAGGAACAAATCAAACATATCCCTCGAGACCTGAAGCCAGGGCGCCATTGCACTTTCCACCGGGTTTACGAGGAGTACCCATAATACTAGCGGGATCGGAGCCGCAATTTGCTGAATCACCCAACTCAGAAAGCTGTTCTCAGGCGCTATATCCGTTCGAAACATTGGCACATCGGACTGTTGTGGACCCATGAACCGTCTCTCAGATCCTATGATCGTCCCTCGCTGCGGTAACATTCGTTAGTGCAAGCCACCCCCAAAGCGCCCCCCGAGATGACCGTAAAAGCGGTCTCGCTCGGCATCTTCCTGGCCTTCGTCTTCGGATCGGCCAACGCCTACCTGGGAATGAAAGCCGGCCAAACCGTCGCCGCCACCATCCCCGCGGCCGTCATCGCGATGGCGCTGTTCCGCATCCCAGCGTTTCGCGGCGGAATCCTCGAACAGAACATCACGCGTACCGCGGCATCGGTCGGCGAAGCGCTGGTGGCCGGCGCCATCTTCACCATTCCGGCGTTCATGATGGTCGACATCGGCGGCCAACATCTGTGGACCGACCTGCGCTCGCACTACTGGGAAGCCACGCTCATCCTGCTGGTCGGCGGACTCATCGGCGTGTTCTTCATCATTCTTCTCCGCCGCCCGTTGTGCGTGGACGCGCCGCTGCCGTGGCCCGAAAGCGTCGCGAGTTACGAAATCGTCAAAGCCGGTGAGGCTTCGGCCACCAAAGCCCCGCGTTATATCTTCGGTGCGCTCGGGTTCGGCGGACTCATCGAGATCCTCACAGATGACAAAGGCGCGCAGATCTTTCGCGACTATACCGAAGGCTTTCTCAAATTCCCGCGCTCCCTCATCCAGCACTTCGACCTCGAAAAAAAGCCCATCGGGGATGTGACGCACTTCGGAGGCATCCCGTGGTCGACGCCCAGCCTCTCACCGGCTCTCATGGGCATCGGCTACATCATTGGACCCGAACTCTCGGCCATCAACGTCTCCGGCGGCATTATCGCCTGGTGGATTCTGATCCCTCTGCTACTGTTCTTCGACCCCGATTTGCCGCGCCGCATTGGGACCAATGACCCTGCGGTCGCCGCCAATTCGGTTTGGTTTAACGTGGTGCGGCCGATCGCCGTCGGAACTATGCTGGTCGGCGCTGCCAGCACCATGTACTCTATGCGCGAGTCACTGTGGACTTCGCTGCGTGGAATCTTTACTGCTTCCGCCGAGGCGGTTCACGAGGCTAAGGCCATCGATCCGACGGAGCAGGACATTCCGCCACGATGGGTGGTGATCTGTACCGCTGTTCTTCTTATTCCGATCACCGCGATTTACTATTACTTCACGCACGGGTTGGTTTCCGCGATTGTCGCCGCAGTGATCATGACCATCACCGGCTTTCTGCTGTCGGCCATCGGTGGCTATCTGGTTGGATTGGTCGGCAGCTCTAATCAGCCGCTCTCGGGATTGACGCTGGCCGCGCTGATCATCGCCGCGCTCGTCATGCTGACCATCGGCGTCACGGGACTCTCGGGAGTTGCTGCCGTGCTCGGAGTCGCGGCCGTGGTGTGCGTGGCCTGCTCGGTGTCGGGATCGCTCATTCAAGACTTGAAAGCCGGGCACCTGCTCGGCGGCACGCCCTGGAAAATGGAAGTGGTCGAAATCATTTCGGTAATTCTGCTGGCCTTCTTCTTAATGGGCCCGATTATCGCGCTGCATCAAGCCAATCTCGCGACCGGCGGCATCGGCGGACGGGCACTGCCGGCGCCGCAAGCCGGCTTAATGGCTCAATTGGCGAAGGGAATCGTCGGCGGCCAGATGGCCTGGGGACTGCTCGGCATCGGCGCGGCTTTCGGAATCGCGCTGCTGCTGTGCGGCGCGCGCTCGCCGATGCTCATCGCAGTCGGAATGTATTTGCCGTTCGACACCAGCTCGGCCATTTTCGTCGGCGGTCTCATCAAGTGGATTCTCAATCGCATCACCGAGCGGCGCAGCGCCGAAGAGAAGCTGGTGATCGACGAGAAGGGAACGCTGCTCGCGTCGGGCCTGATCGCGGGCGAAGCCATCGTCGGCATTTTGCTCGCCGTCGTATTTCTAACGGGCATCCCGTCCATTATCAGCTTCAGTTTTGTCCCGGCGTGGGGCGGATGGATGTCGCTGATCGGATTTGCCGCGATCGCCTATGTATTGATCCGCATTCCAGCACAAGCCGACTGATCATTCCTCATCGACGACGACCGCGTAAACTTCACCCGGGCCGTGAACGCCGCGAACCAGGATCTGCTCGATGTCGGCAGTGCGGCTGGGACCGGTGATCAGAACCATGGAGCTGGTTTGATCGGCGGGGCGGGGAAGAATGCTGAGCAATTCGTCGAGATTTGCGAGAATACGCGAGCGGGGAATGATCGCGATATGCGCCGGAGGCAGGAGCGAAACGAGGCGGGCTTCGTTGTGGCTGGAGAGCATCACGAAGGTACCGGTTGCGGCGAGTGCGTAATCGACGCTGGTGATTCCGATGTCGGTGGCGGCGCAGGCTGCCTTCAATTCTTCGCGATCGGTAAACGCGGCGTGAACCTGCGGGAGTCCCGTGATTCCACACTTGCGCAGAAACGGCGCATTCGACGCGACGGCGCTCTTTTGGACCAGTAAATCCGCAATCGCCGGCACCACCGCCGCGGTGTCGCGAACCCGAAAAAACTTTCCGCCCAAGTTTTCGAACTTTTGGCCGAAGAGTTCTGCATAGAGATTGCGGTCCGATTGAGGGATCCGCAATGTGGGGGCCGCCAGTGCGTGTGGCGAAAGCGGGGCTGTCTCTAACGGAGGCTGGCCCGCGGCCCTCCCCAAAGCTCGCCGGATGTCGGAGAGTATATGTTCTCGCGCCGTCATTCCGAACCTCGCGAGCGGCCCACCCGGCTCGCCCAATACTGGTGGAAGCTTTGCTGCGCCGGCTCCGGCAACGTGCGTTGGCTGGCCCACTTCTTCAGCGGTCCGATTTTCGGGACGAGCGGAAAGAAGAGCGATCCGAGGCTCGCGAGCATTAAATAGATCCTCGGATGAGTTGCGATCCAGGCGAAAAGCCGGAATGCGAGTCGCTCCACATCACCGGATTGCTGCCTCCGTTTTACTTCGGTGACCTCTTCGCGAAGTTTGATCAGCAGCTTAGGGATTTCGATCTTAACTGGGCACACCTCGGCGCAAGCACCGCACAGGCTAGATGCAAAGGGCAGCCACGTATCCTCCGTGATGCCGTGAAACTGCGGCGTGATAATGGCGCCGATGGGGCCGGAATAAACCCACGGATAATTGTGCCCGCCGATCTTGCGGTACACCGGGCAATGATTCAGGCACGCACCACAGCGGATGCAATAAAGCGACTGGCGTTTTTCCGGATCGGCGAGCAGCTTGGTGCGGCCGTTGTCGAGCAGCAGCAGGTAGAACTCGTCTGGGCCGTCGATCTCGCCGGCGCGCCGCGGACCCGAAAGAAATGACGTGTACGATGTAAGCGGCTGGCCAGTGGCGCTGCGGCCCAGCAGGTTCAAAAACACCGCGAGGTCCTGCGCGCGGGGGATAATCTTTTCGATACCGGCAATCGCGATGTGGATCTTCGGCGCCGAGGTGCTGAGCCGCGCATTGCCTTCGTTCTCGACAATTACAATGGCGCCCGAATCGGCAATCAGAAAGTTGGCGCCGCTGACGCCGATCTCGGCTTCGAGGAACTTCTGGCGTAAAACACCACGGGCGAATTTTGTTTGTTTCTCGATCACCACTTCATTTTCGGCGCCCAGTTCCTTAGTAAAGACGTCGGCGACGTCGTAGCGCGTCAGATGCAGCGCGGGCGCGACGATATGGTACGGACGCTGGTGCGCAAGCTGCAGGATGTACTCGCCCAGATCGGTTTCCACTGCTTCGAGCTGATGGGCTTCCAACCGCTCGTTGAAGTGAATCTCTTCGCTGGTCATGGATTTCGATTTCACCAGCATATGAACGCCGCGTTTCTTGGCGAGATCGAGAACGAAGTCGGCCGCTTCCGCCCCGTTGCGGCAGAAAACCACCTTGCCGCCGTGCGCGATCACGTTCGATTCCAGTTGTTCGAGGTAATAATCCAGATTCTCGATGGTGTGTTTCTTGATCGCGTTGGCTTCGTTGCGAAGATCCTGGTAGTACGGCAGGACGTCGGAGTTGACGACGCCGGCGCGATGATCTATCAATCGGCGAGTGGCCGTGTAGATGGCCAGTTGCAGCCGTGGATCGTCGACAGCCTGTTGAATCTCTGTTTCGGGCGCGTTCATTTTTTCGGAGCCTTTATCGGGATGCCAATACCTCGGCGAGATGCAGCGTGCGGATAGGCAGTCCAGCGCGATCGATGACACCTTGCAATTGCATCAGACAACTCGAGTCGATCGAGACCACGGTGGACGCGCCGGTCTTCTGAATAGAATCGATCTTGGTGCGCGCCATGGCGCCTGAGACCTCGGGAAACTTGACGGAAAATGTTCCGCCGAAGCCGCAGCACTCTTCGGCGACGTCCATTTCGGCGAGCGTGAGACCCTGTACTTTCGCCAGCAGCTTTCGCGGACCGGCTTTGATGCGAAGCTCTCGGAGCGCGTGGCAACTGTCGTGATAGGTCACGACGCCATCGAACCGGGCGCCGACGTCTTCGACACCGGCGACTTCCAGCAGGAATCGCGAAAACTCCCAGACACGCGGCTCAAGCGCATGGACTTCGGGCAGGACCTTGGGATCGTGCTCGAAAATGTCCGCGAAGTGATGCGAGATCATCGCGCAGCAAGAGCCCGAAGGAACGATGATGTATTCGGAATCGCGAAAGACCTCCAAAAAATGCCGAGCGATGGTGCGCGCTTCGTCCGGATAGCCGGAGTTGAAGGCGGGCTGGCCGCAGCAGGTTTGCGCCCTCGGAAAATGAACTTGATAGCCAAGGCGTTCGAGCACCTCGGTGATGGCGATGCCCACTTGAGGGAAGACCTGATCGACGATGCAGGTGACAAACAGGGAGACGGACTTGCTCACTGGGGGGAGTTTAACATGCCCGGGGAGCTTTAGAATAGAAGCCGTGGACCTGATCACTGTTGGCGACACGCAGCCGCGCGAGGAGAACTATCTCGCGCTCGAACGCGGCGACATTTTGTATTTTCCCCGCACGCCGTTTCCATTTCCAGATGCAGAGCGCGAACTGCTGCGGAGCACGGGGCTATCGTCGAGCAGCCATCACAAGAACATCGCGTACCGGCCGGAGGAGGACAAGGTCACTGGGTTCGATCCGGCGGCGGTTTCCGATTCTGAAAAGCTGCGCGACGCCATGCGGCTGTACTCGGAGCGAGCGCTGGCGTTTTTGTGGAAGCTGCTGCCGCGGTATATGGAGAAAGCGCGGATCGACTTCGCGAGTTTTCGTCCGCAGGAGGAAGAGGGCCGCGATCTCGCGACCAAGAAACGCAACGATCTGCTGCACGTGGATGCGTTTCCCACGCGGCCGACTCGAGGGGATTTGATCCTGCGGTTCTTCACCAATATTCACGCGACCAAGCCCCGGGTGTGGATGACATCGGATCCGTTTGGCGCGCTCGCGCCGCTCTACGCGAATGACGCGGGGCTCGGGGAGGTGGCGAGTCGTCCAAAGGGGCCGCTCGGAGCGAGGGTGCTGGGCGCTTTCGGCGGAGTGGAAGCGAAGCGGTCCGCATATGACCGATTCATGCTTGGGTTCCACGATTATTTGAAATTCAACGGCGAGTATCAGGAGAGCTGCGCGAAATATCGATTTGAATTTCCGCCGGACTCCACCTGGATGGTCTTCACCGACGTGGTGCCGCACTCGGTTTTGTCAGGGCGCTACGCGCTGGAACAGACGGTGATCGTGCGCCGCGAGAGCCTGGTGCGTCGCGAGAATGCCCCGATCGAAATTTTGCAGGGGATCTGCGGGCGGCAATTGGCCTAGGCGCTTGACCGCGCGGCTGGGCCCTCTTGCGTCCTATTTTGGCGCGGCGGCATCAAGAGTGGCGATCAAATCGGGAGGCAGGCCGGAGCCTTCAAGCGGTGGCGCGTTTTCGAGCGATGAAGGTTTACCCAGAATCCGCTGTGGAATTCGAACGTAACGTCGGCCGCGGCGGCGGGCGACGACAATGGCAACGCCAGACAGCAGGCTGCGATGAGCATCCGAGTCATGTTCTCGTGCCTCCAAGATATGACATAGCCGTCTGAAAAACGTTGGAACGTTGGTACACTCGCAGTTGGTGCCTCAACTGTCCCGGCCGGAATCCGGCCTATTTCTGATTTTGCTGGCGGCGTCGTTATTCGGGTTTTGGCGGCGATTCGACAAGGTGTGGCGCGTCATCCGCCAATCGAAGAAAGACCCCGATTTTCGCCTTCAGCCGCTCGGCCGCCGCACCGCGGATTTCATTTGGGAAGTGATGCTGCAGGGAAAGGTGATCTCCCAGCGGCCGTTGCCGGGGGTGGCGCACGCGTGGGTGTTCTGGGGATTTTGCGTCTTCGCGCTGATCACGATTAATCATTTCGCCGAGGGGGTGGGCTTCGGATTCCTCAAGCGGGACGGTATTTTCGGACCGTTCTACTTCGGCTTTGCGGCCATCTTCGCGATCGCAGTGGCGGTGTCGATCTCGGGGCTCGCGTTTCGGCGATATGTGATCCGGCCAAAATGGCTAGGACCGCTGTCGAAGGAATCGGGAATCATCGCGCTGTTGATCTTTTTGCTGATGGGCACTTACCTTGCCACCTTGGTGCACGGCTGGGAGCACAGCCGTCTGCTGTGGTGGGCGCATACGCTGACGATTCTGGTGTTCCTGCCGCTGGTTCCACACACCAAGCATCTGCATTTATTGCTGAGTCCCGCGACGGTGTTCTTCAAGCGCGACACGTTCAGCAAGATTCCGCCGCTCGCGGGTGATGAAGATTTCGGCCTGGATACTGGCAAGGACATCACGGATCTAATCTCGCTACAGGCCTTCACTTGCGTGGAGTGCGGCCGTTGCACCGAGCATTGCCCGGCGGCGAACACGGGAAAGGTACTCAACCCGAAGGAAATCGCGCTGGGCGTGCGCGGGTACCTGAATGAATTCGGACCGGCGAGCGACCAGCCGCTGCTCGGCGTCCACTTATCGCAAGAGGCGGTGTTCCAGTGCACCACGTGCGGATCATGCGAGTATCAGTGCCCGGTTGGAGTTCAGCATCTGCCGATGATTATCGGTCTGCGGCGCGGCGCGGTGAACACAGGCAAATGGGAAGACGACTACGGAACCAAGCTGTTCCTCAATTTGGAACGCAACGGCAATTCGCTGGGGTTTTCTGCGAACGAGCGCGACAAGTTCATCGAGAAGCAGGAGTTCCCGATCTTCGACGGAACGCAGGAATACTGTTTGTGGCTGGGCTGCATGGGCGGCTACGATCCGCAGGGCAGGGAAATCATCGCGTCTCTGGCGCGGATTCTGCGCGGGCTGAATATCACCTTTGGGGTCCTGCGCAAGGAAAGATGCACGGGCGATCCGGCGCGGCGGCTGGGAAACGATCTTGCGTTTGGGGAGTTGGCCGAAAGCAATCTGGAGACCTTGCGCGCGAGCCAGGTGAAGAAGATCATCTCAATTTGTCCGCATTGCGTGCGTACCATCAGCACCGATTGGGGCGAGTACGGCGCAGCCCCGCCGATCGAGCATCACAGCGAGTTTCTGGCGCGGCACTTGGATCGTTTGCCCGAACGAACCGGAGCGGGGGAAAAGATCGTGTATCACGATCCGTGTTATCTGGGCCGGTATCGGAACGTGTACGATGAGCCGCGCGAGGTGGTTCGGAAGTTTGGGTCGCTGACTGAACCGGCGCGTTCGCGTGAGCGGTCCTTCTGTTGCGGCGCGGGCGGAGGGTTGGCGTTTCTGGGCGAGGAGAAGGGAAAGCGCGTGAGCGCCGAGCGGGCCGAGGAACTGGTGGCGACCGGTGCCAGCGTCGTGGCGGCGGCCTGCCCATTCTGCAACACGATGTTTCGCGATGCCCTGGCAGGAGTTTCCGCTACGCCGCCCAGGCTATTGGACATCGCGCAGATTGCGGCGGCATCGTTTGCGCCCGAAAAAACTGTTCGTGAGTGATTCCATGCGGTGGTACAATCGAAAAGTTGGCGCCAGTGAAGTTGCGAAGCGCCGGCATCCTGCGAGTGATTGTGGATCGGGCGCGTAGCTCAACTGGCAGAGCAACTGACTCTTAATCAGTAGGTTGTAGGTTCGATTCCTACCGCGCTCACCAACCGATTCAGAACCTGCTGAATTGTAGTGCATCCCGTTTCGCCGACATCCGAATCTGGCTGTAGATTCCATCAGATGCCCTACGCTATTGTGCCGACCCACTCTCGACAATAGAGAATTGCAGGCGATCGAGAGAATGATTCCCTATGAAGCGTAACGATCCAGGCTATTTGCCGACGCCGCCGTCCCGGATCAGCTTATTGAATTTGAATTCTTCAGACGGCACACAATAAATCTGTTCGTCCCAGGCTTTGCCGCCTTCGCGATCCAGTTTCCATATTTTCGTGTCGCTGCGGAAGGGCTTCGAATAGTATTGCGGGTCGGTGATAGTTTCGACTAGCTCCAGGGTATCCGCATCCAGGCGCCGGTAGCGCTCTTCCAGACGCATCTGGTCGGTGTGCGGATAGCCATTGTGATCCAGCCACGTTCTGTCGTCGAACCCCACGGAGTTCACGACGAAAGTATCGCCTTCCCACTTGCCCACCGAATATCCGTTCCACCTGGGCTCGACTTCGTCCAACTTAGGGAGTTGCCGGCCATCGGTCCAAACCATGCGGTAATCGTGATGCCACTGAGAAAAGGTAAACATTCGGTCAGGAAGCTGAACGATTTCGATGGTCGCATGCGGTCCAGCCACCTGGCCGTTCAGCATACGCGGCACGCCCCAAGGGTCGCACATCCCCTGCGGATCGTTGCCGAGCATCGGTGCGGTGATGCGCCGTCCGTAGGAGGGGATGTTCTTATCGAACTTGGCCTTTCCCTCGGGTGTAAAAGGAGCTTCGGCTGTTTCCGCATCCAGTTTTTGCGGGGCGGGCGCCTGCCCCAATAAATATGCTTGCAATTCATTCGCACCGCCCGGAACGTTGCTGTAGGTTTGGAATGGGCTGACGCGGTTCCATTTTCCGGAGAGATCGTGGCGATCGAAGACCGCAGTCTTATCTTGTGCCTTGGCCGATTTCTCATGCTGCGCCGGTTGCGCGATTAGAATCGGTGCGAACACCAATAAAAAGCACTGTCGCATCATTATCGGCCCTGAACTATTCTTTTCCTGTTGCCGGCGGTCTCCCAGGGCCCACCGTGAGCTTCTTGCCGTTAACGATAAGTTCCTTGGCAAGGCAGGCAGTGGAACCGGGAACTCTATGCGGATTGCAGGTGATTGTGATTGTGTCTCCAGTTTTTATGGTATCTCTCGCCCAACCGACATTCATCTGCTTCATCATCAAAGGAGTGGGAGCGAATTCGGAACCCCAATGCTGTATGTTCCCGTCGGCGTCCTTGACGTCGAAGTAAAGTTGGGGATGCGGGTAGGAGAATGAGAACTCCGTGACCGTGCCAGTCAACGTGATGGTTTTGTCGGTCTGATACGTTACCGAAGTTCCGTGGTGGGCAAAGACGGGCACGCTGCCGATAACGCCCGCGATCAAGTAATTCATCAGGTGTTTTCGCATGCCCGAATCCTCCGGAAGCAGAATCCCCATAGACTCTATCGCTCTGCCGGTTGAGGTGTAAAGCGCGGTTAACATATTTTTACAACTTGCCGGCTGGCATTTCGAGCCTATTTGAGGCGGCTCTTAATCTTGTTGAGGCCGGCGATGGCGCAGACTTCGTCCTGATCGCCGCCCGCCGCGCCGCTGGCGCCGATTGCACCGATGATTTCGCTTCCGGCCATGAGTGGGACCGCGCCCTCCATGACGAACATGTTGGGAGTTACTCGCGCGAGTAAAGCTTTATCCGTTTGCACGGCCATGGCCGCTTGAGAGCTCGGCATTTTGAATGTGAGCGCCACTAAGGCCTTGCGCACAGCGACGTAGACATGGCCGCCGTCGGATCCCTCGGCCTCCACCGCGGCCCGCGGCTGACCGGACGTGTCGATCACAGTTGCGCCGATGTAGAAGCCGCCGGCGGCGCAAGTATCAACAGCGGCACGCACAGCCTCGATTGCGAGATCAATAGCAGGGCCGCGAATCGATACCGGTGGACGATGAGCAGCGCGAGTCCCTGGGGGCGCCATCTTCGGCGGTGGGATGAATTTTCCGGCGCTATCCAGCATGCCGAAAGGCGGCAAGGTGTCACCCGGAAGGCTGGCCGGCGACGCCGGTTTGTCGGGAGGTCTGTTCCCGGGCGGCTGAGCAAGTACAGAAGCGAAGAGCGCGGCGAGAATGCATCCGCCCCGAATTGCTATTCGAATGACACGTGATTTCATTTGTCCTCCACATCAAATGCGAGCAGTACGTTTCCAGCCATAACGGGGAGTCGGGCGTAGCCGGAATTGCAAAAAAGCATGCCTCCGGCGATAACCGGTCCGCTGCCGTTGATCGATCCGCCGTGCGCCTGGATCGCATTCACGGATGGGAACTGCTGGAGCGTATCGAAGTCCCAGATGATCCCGCCGATTGCGCTGTCATAAGCCCGCAGGTGTCCATCCAGTGAGCCGGCAAAAACAACTCCAGGGATTGCACTCACCGGACTTGGCTGCGCCGCGCTGCATCCTGGCGTTCCAAGGCAAGCAGGCTTCGGAGCGGGCGTCGACCATTTCGTTTTACCGGTGGAGATGTCGACACCGAATACGCCGCCACCGGCTTCTGGTTTTCCGGGATCCCAGTCGGACAGCGCCACGTATGCCAGCCGATCATCCGAAGCAGATCCCCACATGATTCCGCCCTGTGGGCCGCCCACACCAATCCGGCTGGACCACGCGATTTTCCCTTGATGCCCAGGATCGAGCGCGTACAACATTCCGGACTTTGCGCCTACGATCAAGAGATCACGCCCCCCCTCGAGCGGTCGGAGAATGGGAGGCGCGCCGATATCGAAGTCCTTACCGCGGGTATGCGGGCAGTTCGCTTGATCGGTATTGCACCCGAAGTTGAAAACATCGTCGGGCAGTAATTGTCGCGACCACAACAGGCGGCCCGAGTCCATATCGAAGGCCAGGATGGCATCGCTCGCGGAGGTTGCCGGATCGGAGTAGTTTACGCCGGTGCTGACATAAATCGTTTTGCGACGAAGGTCCACGGTGGGAGAGGACCATAACGCGACGCCGGACGGTCCCCATTTCAACGTACCGGCCGCAGTTTTCCCCGCCGGCTTCGCGGGCTCCGGAATTGTATACGACTTCCAGATTTGTTTTCCGCTGGCGGCATCCAGGGCCACCAGGCTGCCTCGAAACGTACAGCACTCATACGAGGGATTTCCCGCAGCAACCTGTTCAGCGCCGCCCGAGACGGGTACATACAGACGTCCATTCTCAAGTGCCGGCGT
>DATHMO010000361.1:0-17113 GCA_035486995.1 Bryobacteraceae bacterium | reverse complement strand
CAAACATCAACGCACCCGCCAGCGCCAAAATCGGGAGACCCATTTTCTTCAATGTTTTGTTGAACATATTTTCCTTTCCTCGAGGCTACTCCCATCGCCTCTCCACTACTTTAGATGCAGGTCGTCTTTTAGGGTTGCATGGTTGGCTAACTTTAACATTACAATGGCTCCCAGATGCCGATCTTCGAAGACATGCGCCTGGCGGATTGCGATTCATCATGCTCCTGCTCGCAATCACCAGCAGCATTGCGCTCTTGATATCGCTCGGGATCGCAGCCGCCCTGGTCAGCGTAACGGCTGGCGTTGCTTCTTGGATCCCGGCGCATCACGAAGATCGATTCCGTATCGGCGCTGCGGCAAGAATGAACCCTGGGTATTATTACAAGTTCCTCGCTGGACCGATATGCATGGTCATAGGAGTTCCAACATGGTCAGCCCAATTTCCAGCACCACGCAAACACAGCCCGTAGCGCAACCCCAGGCAAGACCGGCTCACAAACCGGCGCCGCAAAAGGCGCAACCGGCGACAACGGACACCGTTCAGTTATCCAGCGCCGCCCAAGCACAGTCTCACAAGCAGGCTGCAAAGGAGTCGGTTAAGAAGTCGCACGGCAAGTAAGGCGAGGCGACGCGCCATCAGGCGTTCAAATACTTGTGCAGCGGTTCCCAATAACGGAGCGGCCAGCCTTCGTTCAAGCCCTGCCATTTATCTTCGGTAAATCCGGTGTGATCGAGAAGCACGCGCGTTCCTCCGCCTCGCGAGACTAACTCGAATTTCACTATCGAATACACGCCGGCGGGCCAATAGGCGGGACGCCACGCCTGAACTATTCTTTGGTCCTTCACCAGTTCGATATTGCGGCCTTGGATGACCCCACCAAATAGCTTGAATGCCTCACCCTCCTGCGGCTCGATTTCGGCGGTGTCCTTGGTGAACTCGCTGAATTGCTTCGCATCGATCAGCGCTTTGTAGATCCGCGCGGGCGGCGTTGTGTAGTCCACTTCCTGGTGGATGGCGGTCCCGGGCTTCGGCGCTTGATCCTGGGCGAAGGCGGCTGCCAGACCTCCGAAAAATAGAGCCAATTGCCGGCGCGTCATGTTTTCCATGGCTTGCATTGAAGCATGAGACCAAAATATGATCAAGATAATATTTTGGAGGTGCAGACCATGCCCTATCCCGCTGGCCATCGCGATCGAGTGCGCAAGAAGATTGTGGATAGCGCGCGCCGGCTCTTCAATCGAAACGGTTTTGAGAGCGTGTCGGTGGATTGCATCATGGCTAGCGCCGGGTTAACGCGCGGCGGCTTCTACAGCTACTTCGACAGCAAGGGCGATCTTTACGCCGAAGTCCTCAGCTGCTTTTTCACCGATCCGAATTGGAAAAACCGCTGGGAAGGGGTGGAGGTTGATCTGGCATCGCCCGAAGCCGGACCGCAAATCGTCCGAGCTTACTTATCGCGCCAGCATTTTGACGATGTGGAGAATTCGTGTCCAATGGTGGCGCTCCCTGGCGACGTCGCGCGCGGCGATGACCGAGTGAAGTCGGCATTCGAGACAATTTTCAAGGCAATGGTGAAACTCCTCGGCCGCGAAGTAAAGAACGCCCAACGGCCAAGCGATACCGCCATGGCAATCGCCGCGCTCTGTATCGGCGGCATGGTGGTGGCGCGGGCCATGCACGACAGCGGTCTCGGCGATCAACTGCGTGAAGCAGCCACAAAGGTCGCACTCGATCTGGGCGGTTGGACGCGAAAGACCAACAAACCTCGGCGTTCTGCGAAGAAACGGCTCTGATCAGCGAGCCGGAATTAGCTGGGATCAGACCCCGTAACGCGCGATTTGCCGTTCCTGCGGGCAATGACCATGAGCATCATCGAGAACAACGCACCCACCACAAGCAGTTGGGAGGGCTCGGGGGTGGGGACATACTGATATTCGAGCGTAGTGGTAAATCCATCAGGTGGCGTGAAGAATCCCGGGCCATAGGTGATCGTGCCGAGACCTTGAATTGATCCGTTGCGAGTGATTGCACATCCACCTACCGAGGCACAAGTTTCAGGAGTCACCAAATCCAAGCCGAAGTAAAAGGTGAAATCGACAACTGTAACCTCTGTTGGATTCAATGAATAGGGGGTCACCGAAGCGACAATTTCATCGCTTACATCCCCTGATCCGTCGCCGATGTAGGTTATATCCGGGATCGTGTTTGCGGTAAACGTGTAAGGATATGGTTCCTCGGCTTCGCATTGCGTCAAACCGCACCCCTGGATCGGGTACTCAGCGGGCGTGGTCACCGCGCCAGTTCCACCAATGTCCTGGAATAGAACCACGTCGGCGCGTGCCGCAGTGGCTCCTGCCCACAGAAAAAAGCCGATTGACAGCGCTGCTCCGAATTTACCGAACATTACAAACTCCTCCTAGCCAGGATGTCCACTTCGAGTCTTGAGGAAGAAAGTATACATCCAAGTGCTTCATCTTCGGCGATCAAACTGTACTATGAGTACTCGCGACTGCTCGCGCCGTGACTTCGATTTCAATCTTCATGCGCGCGTCCGAGAGCCCGGCCGCGATCATCGTAGCCGCGGGCCGCACGTCGCCGAAATACTTGCGGAGCACCGGCCAGCATGGCTCGAAATCCTCGACCCGGGGCAGGATGTAGCGCACGCGAACCACGTCGGAGATCCGGCTCCCTGCCGCCAACAACGCCTTCTCGATGTTGATCAAGCACTGCTCGGCTTGCTCGACGACATTGTCGGAGATGGCCATCGTGTCGTAATCGAACCCGGTAGTTCCGGAAACGAAGACCCACTCGCCATCCCGCACGGCGCGCGAATATCCGATGTCCCGTTCAAAAGGCGACCCGGATGAGATTAAGCGGCGCATGCTGGAATCCCATTATGCACGACACAAATATATGTGACAAAATCTACCCAGGAGGTTTTCGGATGAAAGCTGCGTTCGCTTTTTTGATCGCGGGTGTGGGACTGCTAGCGCCGACCGGCGCCGAGGCGCATCACTCGTTTGCCGCCGAGTATGACTCGAAGAAACCCGTCACGCTGAAGGGCACGGTTACCAAGGTGGAATGGACCAATCCGCATGCCCGTTTTTACATCGACGTGAAGGACGAAGGCGGCAACGTCGCAAATTGGAATTTGGAGCTGGCCAGTCCAAACGTGCTGGCCCGCAATGGCTGGACCCGGCACTCGTTGAACGTAGGCGATCAAGTCACCGTGGAAGGCGCCCAGGCCAAGGACGGTTCGCAAATGGCCAACGCCCGTAGCGTGGTGCTCGCCGATGGCAAGAAAGTCTTTGGCGGCTCCGCGAACGACGCGATTCCAAACCAATGAGACGCACCGCAATCTTCGTCTTAGTGTCGCTATCGAGCACGACGGCATTCGCGCAGACGCAGGCGGCAGCTCCCGCGAAATCACTGACTCCTGATCAAGCGACCGCTCCCGCAGGCGGCAGCCGGAATCCAGCGACCGGACGGCCGCGCGATGACACGCCGCATGGTCCAACGCCTCGGCTCGCGGATGGTCACGTGGACTTATCCGGCGTATGGAGCGGCGGCGGCCCGGTCGGCGATCTTTCCCAAGGCCTGGCACCCGGCGAAACCATTCCACTGCTTCCGGCCGCGAAAGCGATCATGGACAAGCGGCAGTCCAAGGACGATCCCGAAGCCAATTGCCTGCCCACCGGCATTCCGCGCATCGCGCCTTATCCTTGGCGCATCCTCCAGACGCCGACGCACATCTTCTTCCTGTTCGAAGGCAACATTCACAGCTACCGGCAGATCTTCATGGACGGCCGCAAGCATCCCGCCGACCCAGATCCCACCTGGTACGGGCACTCCATTGGAAGCTGGGATGGCGACACACTGGTGATTGACACGGTCGGGTTCAACGACAAATTCTGGTTCGATTTCCGCGGGCATCCGCACACCGAGCAGTTGCACACCATCGAGCGATACACGCGGAAGGACTTAGGCACGCTTGAGAACAAGGTGACGATCATCGATCCAGGCGACTATTCCAAGCCTTTCACGCTGACCTTCACCGCTCGCCTGCGGCCGAAAGAAGAGCTGATGGAATACATCTGCCAGGAGAACCAGCAGGACGCGCAGCATATGAGTGGGACCGCGGGCCCACCCGTGAATCCGTAGTGCCCGAAGATTGATGGCCCGGCAAGCCCTCGTCATCCTGATCGTCGTGGCTGCGTTCGGGGTTCTGGTTCCTCTGTATAAAGGCTTCGGCTTCCTGGATCCGCGCATCATCGCTGCCTACGCGTGCATGGCGCTGCTGTTTGTGGCGCCCGCGAGCGCCGAGATGGCAGCCGCGCACGGAACGGACGCGCCCCGAACGGCCATCCTGGGGAAGATCGCGCTGATCGTCGCGTGGGGCTGGGGCATGACGATAGTGATTCTCGTCACCGCGATCGTGACGCTGAACCTGATGGCTCGGCGCGGCGGCTTGCTGGCGCCGCCCTGGGGATTCCTGGTCGCGATTCTGACGTTCAGCCTAAGCTCGTCAATCGCGATTGCGATTTTAGGCGCAGTTCTCGCCCGGCGCTTCTCGGCGTCGGCTGTGAAGAACATCCTGCGAACCGGCTTTCTAGTGATTCTGCTTGCGGTGATCTTCGGGTCGCGCGTGCTGTCGGAAAGCGTGCAACTGGAAATCTTCGATCGGTTCAGTACCCGCCGCGCGCTGACGCACCTGGCGTGGGAATCGTCGGCGGTGTTTGTGGTGGTGGCGGCGCTGCTTATGGTTCCGCTGCTCAAAGTGCATCGTCAGCCGAGTTAGCGTCGGCGTCCGCCTTTCACTGCGCGTCGATGGGAGCAACGATATCGGCGATAATTTCCATGGTGCCTGCCATGCTTCCGATGAAGCTTCCCGGGTCATTCACGTGGATCTCGTCGCCGATAGTTATAACCATTTTGGCAGGTTGATCAGGCTGGCGGAGTACCGCTGGAACCACTATTCTGGCGCCCTACTGTATAATTCAAACGAATGGACATCTACGAGGAAGTCGTCCGTCTGCGCCGCCTCGGCCAGAAGTGCGCCCTCGCCACCATCGTCCAGGTCAACGGCTCCATCCCCAGCTACGAAAGCGCCAAACTGCTGGTGCGTGAGGACGGCTCCATGCTCGGCACCATCGGGGGCGGCTGCGTGGAAGCTGAAGTCTGGAACGCCGCGCGCGAAGTCATGGAAACCGAGCGGCCGCGACAGATGAACTTCACCCTTGGCCAGGACGCCGCCTACGACAATGGCCTCATCTGCGGAGGACAACTCAGCGTGTTTGTCGAACCCGTGGTTCCTCAGCCCCGTGTCTTCATTTTCGGCGCCGGCCATATCTCGAAAAGCATCTCTAAGGTCGCGGTGCTCGCCGGATTCTCGTCGGCGGTAATCGATAATCGCGAGGCCTTCGCCAATCGCGAGCGCTTCCCCGAAGCCGACGAAGTGTACGCCGAAGAGTACGAGGAAGTCTTCCCCAGGCTCCCCATTCGCGACACCAGCTACGTGGTCATCGTCACGCGCGGCCATCGCGACGACATGCGCGTGCTGCGTTGGGCTGTCGAGACCAACGCCAAATACATCGCCATGATCGGCAGCAAGCGCAAAGTGATCGGCGTGGTGAAGGAACTGGAAAAAGAAGGCATCGCCCGTGCCGCGTTCGATCGCGTCTTCGCGCCCATGGGACTCGAGATCGGCGCCATCACTCCCGAAGAGATCGCCGTCTCGGTGGTGGCCGAAATGATAGCCGTCCGCCGCGCGCCGGACACCGAATGGCGCACCGCCGCCAAATCGATCTTCGCCAGCGAGGCCTCGCGGGCAGTTCTGAAGTGAGCTCTCGCCAGAAGATCGCGGGCATCATCCTCTCAGGCGGCGCATCCCGCCGCATGGGCACGCCCAAAGCGCTGCTTCAATTCCGGGGCGAAACTTTTCTTGATCGTCTGATCCGAACCTTTACGGCTGTTTGCAATCCCGTGATCGTTGTCGTTGGCGAGCACGCGGATAAGATTCGATCCGGCATCGTGCGCGGCCGCGACGTCCTGTTCGCCGTCAATCCCGATCCCGAGCGCGGGATGCTCAGCTCGCTACAATGTGGACTGGCGCTGGTTCCCCGCGACGCCGAAGCCGCGATGTTCCTGCCCGTCGACCATCCGCATCTGGAACCTTCAACCATCGAAACGCTGGCCGCCCGATTCCACGCCGATCGCGCCCCCGTAATCGTGCCGACTTACGCCTGCGAACACGGACATCCCGTCTGCATCGCGCGTCCCTTGATCGACGAGCTGCTCGCCCTGCCCCCCAGCGCCAAAGCGAGCGACGTAATTCATCGCCACGTCGCGCAAACCATCTATATCGAAGTGGCCGATCCGGCCGTCGTCACCGACGTCGACGACCCCGCGGCCTACGCCGACCTGCTAGCGCGCCACCAATGAAAATCCTGCGGCGTTCGCTTCTCATTGCGCTGGTTCTAGTGATTGCCTTCGGCGTAGCCGCACCGTTCCTGCGTGCCGATCGCTTTCGCCCACGCATCCAGGCCGCGCTCGAAGCCGCACTCAACCGTCCCGTCCACCTAGGCGCCGTTCATTTGAATCTGTTCACCGGACCCGGCTTCACCGTCGACGACGTTCTCATCGACGACGATCCCGCTGCCGGCATCGAACCTTTTGCGCACGTCGAATCCATGCAGGCGCGCATCCGCTGGACCAGCCTGTTCGCGGGCAGTCTCGCATTTTCCAGCCTGCGCCTCGACACTCCGAGCGTCAATGTGGTCCGCATGCCGTCGGGCCCATGGAACATTCAGCCGCTGCTCGATCATCGCCCGCACTCCAGCGCCACCCGCCACCACGCGATCCCTGACATCCAAATCCGCGGCGGCCGCATCGACTTCAAGTTTGGCGATACAAAATCTGTCTTCTACATCAGCGACGCCGACGTGGACATGTACGCTAACGAAAACGGCGACGTGGTGATCCGCTTTTCCGGTGCGCCGTCGCGTACCGACCAAGCCTCGCCCAGCTTCGGCGCACTCACCGCCCGCGGCCTTTTGCAATCCGGCGCCAACGGCGGCGAAGACCAGCTCAGCATGGGCGTTCATTTGGACCGCACCGCGATCTCCGAAATCACGCGTCTGTTCCACGGCAGCGACATCGGCGTCCATGGATTCGTGCTAGCCAACGCCAAGCTAGACGGGCCGCTGTCGAAGATCGGCATCACCGGCGACCTCAATATCAGCGATGTGCATCGTTGGGATCTGATGCCATCGCCCGGTGAAGGCTGGACACTCAACTATCGCGGCCTGCTCAATCTCAACGGCCATCACCTTGAACTAGCCACGGCCGGGACGCCCGCGCAGCCCGACCCCGTGGCGGTCGATTTCCAGCTAGACAATTACCTGGCCGCACCCAAATGGTCCGGCGATCTGCAATTCCACGATCTTCCCGCCGCGTCGCTTGTCGAAACAGCGCGGCATTTCGGTGCAGCGTTTCCGCCCGGCGTCCAGGTGGAAGGCAAAGTGGAAGGCGGCATCAGCTACTCTAGCCAATCAGGCGTCGGAGGCCAATTGACGCTCGCCAACGCAGCCGTGAAGTTTCCTCAAGCCGATTCGCAACAAGGCGGTTCTGCGCAATTTGATTCGGCCCAGGTGCAGATTGCGGATGGCAAGGTCGTGCTGGCGCCGACCGATATTGCACTAGAGGGCGATCAATCCGCCGAAGTGGAAGGCGAGTACGCGCTCGACAACAGCCACACCGCGTTCCGCATCAGCACGCGGCAGTTGACCATCGGTCCCGATCACTTGTTCGACTCCACGTCGATCCCGCTGCTCGAGCGTCTGAAGCAGGGCATCTGGAAGGGCTGGATCAGTTACGAAAAAACGGCCGAGAATCCCGCCGTCTGGTCCGGCCAGTATGATTTGCAAAACGCCGTGCTCGATGTCCCTGGTTTGGCCGCGCCGGTCCGCATTTCATCAGCCGGTGTCCAGATGAACGGCGACGAAGTTCAAGTCACTCGTATCCGCGGGCGCGCCGGCACGCTGAAGTTCGATGGCGAATATCGTTACCAAAGCCTCGCGGCTCATCCTGATCGATTGCGGCTCATCATCCCCGAATTGCAGCTCGCCGACGCCGAGCGTTTGATGCTTCCCACTTTGCGGCGTTCGGAAGGCTTCCTCGCCCGCGCATTCCGCCTCCGCGCTCAGCCCCTTCCCAAATGGCTGGAGGAGCGCGACGCCGAAATCACCCTGCAAGTCGCCAGCTTGATGAACGGCGAGTCGCCCATAGGCGCACTGACCGCACACGCGATTTGGCGCGGAACGTCCATCAATGTTTCGAATCTGGACTGGCGCATGGACAGTACGCACGCCTCAGGCAAAATGGTCGTGAACGTCGCGAAGGCTGAGCCGTCCTATCAATTGAACGGAACGATGGAAAATTTCGACTATCGCAGCGGCCAGCTCGATGTGGATGGCGAATTCACCTCCAGCGGCCTCGGCCCCGATCTGCTGCTCAATCTTCGATCGAAGGGCACGTTCGAAGGCCGCGGTATCGTGCTGGCGCCGGACGCCGACATGCGCGTGGTGTCCGGATCTTACCGCGTGGCCGCCTCGAACGGGATCCCGCGCCTTCTGCTTTCGAACGTCCAGGTCTCACAAGGCGCAGACACATTGGTCGGCCAAGGATCAACTCAGCCCGACGGCCATCTGGTGCTCGAATTAATGAGCGGACGCAAGCAGGTGCGGCTTACCGGAATGCTGCTGCCCCTACATCCCGACCCCGCCCCTGCGCGATAACAGTACCCTGCGGCGCACGTCAGTAAGCGGTAGCAGTCTTGGTACACACCTCCGATACAATAGTGATGGCCCCTGTTTTCCCATGAACGAAGCCACTAGCGACCTCCTGGCCGATGCGAACGACATCGTTCGGGAACAGATGGCCCTTGCCTGGCGCGAACACATCGAACGCGTTCACGACGTGCTCGAAGCCCAATGGCCCGAGCGCATGGAGCGCGCCATTGAAGAAACCATCGCGGGCATGGCGGCGCGACTGGAAAGCGAATACCAGGACACCCTCGCAGCCCGGCTACGCGAAGCGGCGCAATCCGGGAAAACGGCCCGCCGCGATCTTATCCAGAAGCTCAATCAGAGCGCCCGCCGCCTGCGCCACTTCGAGAATGAGAGTCAATGGAGCCATACGCTGGTCGACTCCACGCGCGGTTTCTGCGGACGCGCCGCGCTCTTCCTGGTTCGCGACCGCGCGCTGCATCTCGAAGCTTCGCGCAATGTCGACGTGCCCGCCCCGACCGAGGACATCGGACTCGAGGCCGCGCCCGCCTTCGCCACCGCCGTTGAAACTCGCGACACCTTAGTCGCCATGCGGACCCCCGGCGAGCTGTCCGCCCAACTCGCGGATCTTCTCGGCGAGTCCCTCGATTCGGGAAATGCCCGCTGCTGCCTGTTCCCCCTCGTCACGCGCCAGGGCGTTCCAGCCGTTCTTTATGCGGATTCCGATGATGTCGACGTCGACGCGATCGAGCTCCTCACCGTCACCGCCGCCGCAGTCCTCGAGGCTCTCCCGGCTCCCGCGCCCGTGCTTCCGCCTCCGGCAGAGACATTAGTTTCCATAACGGCCGCCCCGAAACCTGAGATCCTCTCATGGTTTTCCCTCAGCCGCGAGGATAGGGAACTTCACCTACGCGCCCAGCGGCTGGCGCGCGTTCAGGTCGCCGGCATTAGGCTTTATCAATCAGAAATGGTGAAGAATGGGCGTACCGCGCACGATCTATATACGTCTCTTAAAGAAGAGATTGATTCCGCGCGCGAAACGTATCGCCGTGAGATTTTGAATGCATCGGACTCGATGGTGGATTATCTCCACCTCGAGCTGGTGAGAACGCTGGCAAACGATGATGCCGAATTGTTGGGTCAAGATTATCCGGGTCCGATGGTCTAGGCTGGCGTGCGCGGCCGCGATCGCGAGTGTGTGCGCCACAGCTTTGCTCGCCCAGTCCGCCACGCAGTCGGCCTCCCAATCGTTGGAGGCCCTGGCCGGCCGTTATCGCAAAACTCCCACTGCCAGTGCCCGCGCCGCCGTTCTACGATACGCCCAAGCGCATCGCACCGATAGTAATGGCGCGCTGGCCTTGCTGCTTCTGGGCGCCACCGAGAACGATCAGCGCCAGTTCGGAGACGCCCTCGCGCATCTGAAGGCGATCGGAAAACGCCTGCCTGATCTCGCCGACTACTCCGCGTATCTCAGCGCCGTCGCCGAATCCGGGTTGCGCCAGTTCGCCGATACAGCATCGACCTTGCAACCTGTGTGGCAATTCACGCCTGCCTCGCCCCTGGTAACGAAAGCCGTCCTGTTGCAAGCTGATTCGTATTTGCAAAGTGGCAATCCGGCCGGCGCCGTCACTTTGATCCAGCAACATCTGGCGGATCTACCCGCATCGCAAGCCGAACTGCAACTGGCCCGCGCATACGAGGCGCAGAATAATACCGAAGCCGCCGCGCAGCATTATCAGAAGATTTTTATCGAATTTCCGCTGTCGAAAGAAGCCACCGACGCCGAAGCAGCGCTTACTCGCTATCCCGGCATCCAGCCCGACGCCCTCTTCGCTCGCGGTGTGAAGCTGCAAACGGGCGGCGATTACACGCGCGCCGGTAAGGAGCTCGGCGACCTGTTGCCGCGGCTGAGCGGCGAAACCTACGACATTGCCCGCGTCCGTATCGGCGCTGCGTCCTACATGGCGCGCGAGAACGAGACCGCGTACAAATACCTGATCTCATTCCAGGCCGCCACTCCCGAGCCCGAGTCCGAGCGCCTCTATTACTTGCTCGAGTGCCAGCGCCGCCTGAACCGGCTGGACGAAATGAACGCGACGCTCGAAAAACTGGCGCAATCCTATCCGCAATCGCACTGGCGCTTGCAAGCCCTGATCTCGGTCGCCAACTATTACGCCGCGCACGATCAACCCGAATCCGCGCAGCCGCTCTATCGCACGTGTTTTGAATCCTTCCCGGGTGATCCGCAATCGGCCGCGTGTCATTGGAAAGTCACGTGGTTCACCTACCTGCACGATCCCGCACAAGCCGAGCCCCTACTGCGCGAACATCTGGCGCGCTATCCTGCTTCCGATCAAGTCAGCCCGGCCCTCTATTATCTGGGCCGCATCTCAGAATCGAAGTCCGATTGGAGCGCCGCTCGGGTCTACTACGACACCATCAACAACGCGTATCCGAATTACTATTACGCCATTCTCGCTCGCGAACGTCTGGAGACTCCGTCCATCGCCGCCGCAACGGCGTCGTCCGCCACGGCACAATTTCTCACCGGAGTTCAGTTCGTGAACCGGCATCTTCCTGAAACCTTCGATGCCACTCCGCTCACCAAACAGCGCATTGCCCGCGCCCGTTTGCTCGACACTGCTGGGCTCGACGATTGGGCCGAAGGCGAGCTGCGTTTCGGTGCCAAAGCCGACGGCCAGCCGGTGATCATGGCGCTCGAACTCGCCGAACTCGCGACGGAACGTGACGCACCCGATCAAGGGATCCGCTACATCAAGCACTACGCACCGGGCTATCTGTCCCTCTCGCTCGATGCCGCGCCCGAGAAATTCTGGCGCCTGGCTTTTCCTCTGCCGTATCGCAAATCACTCGAGGAATATTGCCGTGCGCAAATGCTCGATCCTTATTTAATGGCCGCGCTCATCCGCCAGGAATCGGAGTTTAATCCCAACGCCGTCTCCCCCGCCAATGCCCGCGGACTCGCTCAGGTGCTCCCCTCCACCGGGCGTCAGCTCAGCAGAAAACTCAAGATCCCGCGCTTCCGAACCGCGATGCTGTTCACTCCCGACACGAACCTGAAGCTCGGCACGTACTATTTGAAACAGCTTTCCGACGAACTACAGGGCAAGTGGGAGGCCACGCTGGCGTCCTACAACGCGGGCAAATCGCATGTCACCGTTTGGATGGCCTCGGCCAACTACCGCGAGCCCGCTGAATTTGTCGAGAGCATTCCGTTCGCGGAAACTCGCGTCTATGTCCAAAGCGTGCTCCGTAACGCCGAAGTCTATCGCAAGCTCTACGGCCCAAAAGCCGCAGTCAAGAATTAGCTAACCTTCAACACCGCGGCGCCGCGAATCGCATCGTTCTTCAGAGCATTCAAAGCGCGGTTTGCTTCCGCCAGCGGAAAGATCTCGGTCGAGATCTGCACCGGAATCTCGGCGGCCACTTTCAGGAAATCGTGTCCGTCCTGCCGTGTGTTATTGGCGACGCTCCGGACCACGCGTTCGCCATACAGCAGATCGTAATCCATCGGTGGAATCTCGCTCATGTGGATCCCCCCCAGCGCCAGCGTCCCGCCTTTTCGCAAAGCCTTTAGCGCCGCGAGCACGATCTCACCGGCCGGCGCGAAGATAATCGCGCTATCGAGTTTCTTCGGAGGTTCGGCCACAGTGCCGCCTGCCCAGACAGCACCCAATTCCAGCGCCAGCTTCTGGTGCCGCTCATCGCGCGTGCAGGCATACACTTCGGCGCCCCAATGCCGCGCCACTTGAATCGCCACATGCGCCGCAGCTCCGAACCCGTACAATCCCAACCGCCCGCCGCGCTCGATCGCTGAAAGCCGCAGCGCCCGGAATCCAATGATGCCCGCGCACAACAGCGGCGCGGCTTTCAAATCGTCGAAGCCATCCGGAATCGGATATACGAAGCTCTCCTCGCCCAGCGCGTACTCGGCGTAGCCACCGTCCACAGTCCACCCCGTGAACGATGGAGCATCGCACAGATTTTCCTTGCTCGCTCGGCAGTATTCGCAGGTCCCGTCAGTCGAATGCAGCCATGCGATTCCAACGCGATCTCCAACCCGATGCTGCTTCACACCCGCGCCGACCGCTTCGACCACGCCCACCACTTGATGCCCCGGTGTTATCGGCGACTTCCGCGGCCGAAGCTCGCCTTCGATCACATGCAGATCCGTCCGGCAAATCCCGCACGCGCTCACGCGCACCAGCACTTCGTTCGCGGCCGGCACCGGCTTCGGCACATCGGTATATTCGAGCGGATTGCTCTCAATCGGCGCGGGATGGCGTAGCACGCAGGCCTTCATCGTCTTCAGCATAGTACCCTGGAGTCGATGCCGCTTCCCGGACACCACTTCGCGCGCAACCTGATTCACCGCCGCACGCTGTTGCTCGCCATGGTCCGCCGCGATTTCGAGCAGCGCTTCATCGGATCCACCGCCGGCTGGATGTGGGGACTCATCCTTCCGCTCGTGCAGCTGGTGAGCTGGGTATTTGTGTTCCAAGTCTGCCTGCACCAGAGCGTGCAGCCGAACCAAGGCACCACCAGCTATCCGCTGTTTCTGTTCTGCGGCTTTCTTCCCTGGCTGCTGTTCCAGGACACGGTGACGCGCTCGGCGTCGTCTCTACTCGATAACGCGAACCTGATCACCAAAACCGTCTTCCCCGCCGAAATCGTGCCCGTCTCAATTTTCCTGTCGTCGCTCATCAGCCATCTTCTGCTCGTGGCGGTGGTGATCGCAATCCTCGGCGTTGCCATGGGGCATTTCAGCCTGTGGATGCTTTTGTTGCCGTTTTACACGCTGTTGATCGGCCTGTTCGCGGTCGGCGTCGGATGGATCGTCGCGAGCCTGCAGGTCTACCTGCGCGACACAGCGCAAGTGCTCTCCGTGATCCTGGTCTTCTGGTTTTGGGTGACCCCGATTTTCATCACCGAGCAGCAGATTCCTGCGCGCTTCCGCTTTATCCTGCACCTGAACCCGCTGGCCTTTGTGGTGCGCGCCTATCGCGACCGCCTGCTCTCCTACCGAGTCCCCAGCCTGCACGACTTCGCGATCATCGCCGCTTATGGGGTCACCGCATTCATCGCCGGCGGGCTCTTCTTCCGGCATCTGAAGCGCGGTTTCGCCGACGTATTGTAAACGGCTACTGTTCGTCCGCCGTCGGCCCGTACATACCCGGCACCGGGACATCGTTCAATCGCAAATAAACCCCAAGCTGGGCACGATGATGAATGGTGTGGTTCATCACGAAACTGCGAATCACCGCGACCCTCGGCATCGTCATCATCGTTTTACCGCCCGCCATCAACGTCCACGGCGCCAGCATTGTTTTGTCATCGGCGGCAGCCAGTGCAGCACGCGCCTCGGCGACACTCTTGTCAAACGCCGCAAGCAGATCTTTGTTCGACGCGAAAGTTGGCGTCACGTACGGAGGCGCGCCGGGAGGAGCATAATCGAACGAGTCGGTCTGCAATGTGAGCCCAGCCCAATCCGGCATATTCGCGAGGTGCGCGCTCAAAGCGGCGAATGTGGACGATTTAGCATGCGGCTTCCAATCGCCTTTGCCTTCGGGCACGCGCTCCAGCACCTTGCGCGTGTTGGCCATCTCTTGATCGAACTCGGGTAGAAGACTATCGCTGATTTTCATTAGGGTTCCTCGTTAGGGAGAATGAACTGCTTAGGCAATCGTAGGCGAAGAATAGGCGAAATGTCAAGACCGAAGTTTTCGAGCGGCATCCCATGCCCGTTCAACGCCGCAGCCGTCTCATTACCCTGGTAATATATTGGTATGCCCATCGCACGTTCGAAACTCACGGCACAAGGCCAGATTTCCGTCCCCGCCGGCGTGCGTCAAAAGCTCGGTATCGGTCCAGGCTCAATCCTGGAATGGGACCAGGAAGGCGACAAAATCGTTGTCCGTCGCGCCGGCCGGTTCAGCTTTGAGGATATCCATCGAAAGCTTTTCGGTACGCGCACGCCGAAGAAGCGAACTCTCGAAGAGATGAAGGAAGGTGTAGGCGAGCACGTGCGAAGCCAATACGTCCGAAAGCGTCATGCGCGCGATTGACACCAATGTCCTGGTCCGGCTGATCGTGCGAGACGATCTCGAACAAACGGCATTGGCCGAAGCCTTTATCCACGGCGGCGCGTGGGCATCCATTCTCGCCCTGGCCGAGGCAACCTGGGTGCTCGTCAAAGTCTACGAGTTCGGCGCTGTGGATCTGGCGACTTCAATCGAGATGTTGCTCGATCATCGCGACGTGGTCCTGCAAGACCCGGAGGCCGTCGCTGCCGCGCTAGAACTGTTTCGCGCAAAACCCTCGCTCGGTTTCTCCGATTGCCTGATGCTCCATCTCGCGCGCAAAGCCGGCCATCTTCCGCTCGGGACCTTCGACCGTAATCTCGCCCGCGCCACCGGCGCCCAAAAGCTGTAGGCACACCCAAATCGCATGACCAACGTCACCGCTCACTCGCAATATCATCTCCCCGGCCGCCGGGTCCGTCTCCAACTCAATCACTTACGAAAAATCACCACCAAACACAAAAACACCCCTGATGCGCCACCTAATCGGGAAACGCACCCGGGGCGAATTTGATCGAAATGTATTTACTTTTTATCCGTGTTCATCTGCGTTAATCCGTGGCTAAGTGTCTTTTTAATTCGCCGACCCCGCCCGGCCCCACAGCTTCTGTGACGCGATCCGCGCCCCATCGGCCAGCGATTTCAGCTTCAACCACGTAATGTCGGGATACACCGCGCCGAACCCGGCAAACGTCCCGAATCCGCAGTCGGTGCCCGCAATCAGATGTTCGCGCCCCACAATCTCGGCATAACGCACAATGCGCTGCGCCACCAGATCGGGATGCTCCACGTAATTCGTATTCGACCCAAGCACGCCCGGCACCAGTACCTTATCCTGCGGCAGCTTGATCGTCTTCCACAGCTCCCACTCATGCTCATGCCGCGGATTCGCGCCCTCAATCAGCAGCGCCTCGGGCTTCGCCTTCAAAGCCACAGGCAAAATCTTGAACCCCGGAATATCGCGCGTGTGCGGCCCCTCATAATTCCCCCAACACACGTGCATGCGCGTCCGATCCGCCGGCACATTCGCCAGCGCGTGATTCATCGCCTCCACCTGCAGTTCGGCGTTCTTCAGAAACTCGTCATCGTCCACGCCGCGAAACTTAATGTGCCGCCCCATCGCCAAATCCGGACAATCCACCGAAAGAATCAACCCCGCGTTCACGATGGTCTCGTACTCGCTGCGCATCGCTTCAGCCAGCGCTTCCAAATACGCCTCGTGCGTCGGATAATATTCGTTCGGCTGGAACACCGCGATTGTCCCGGGCGACGCCGCCGTCATAAACCCATCGGTCACTTTGGCCTTCGACAAAGCATCCTTAAACCGCGCGATATCCTGGTGCAGCGGCTCCAGGCTCTTCACCTTGATCGGGCCTTTGCAAACCGGCCGGATGTACTTCGGCGTCGCACCCGACGCGGCGATCCGATCGCGATACGCCGGATAATCGTCCAAATCCTGCGGCGTCGCGCGCGGCACCTGGCCCGGCTCAAAACCAGTCAGCCGATGCCGGATATAGGTGGCGTAGCTGATCTTTCCCATCTCGCCGTCGCTAACAATATCCACGCCCGCGGCACTTTGCTTGCTGATGGCATCCGCCACCGCACCGCGAATCGTCGCATCAAACTTTGCGGCATCCAAAGCTTCGCCGCGATCCTGCGCGAACAAGAGGTCGACCACTTCCTGCGGCCTGGGCAGGCTACCGACATGGGTCGTAAGAATGCGGTCACTCTCCATCGTGTTGTTTTTTCTCCTTGTGTAAGCTCGGTAACGTACCGTACGAGCATATCACGGAGCAATGGAATGTTAGATTTACTGAAGCTCGCGGTTCCAGTTGGCTAGAAACGACTCAGAAGCCAGCTCTTCCAGCTGTGCGGCTTCCTCATATTTCCACTCCCGGAGCCGGCGATCCCTCAGCTCTTCGAGCAGGCGGACCCTACGCTTGGCCTCGCTGTAACTTTTGCGTTGCCTCGCCAGGTCGCGACCGCAGCGCAGCAGCTGTTGCGCCAGATTCTCAGCGTTGCGCCTTAGCCGCAGACCGCAGGCTGTGAGCGTTCTGAAATCGTCGCCGCGCAAGTCGGGCATGCTTCCTAAGGACGAAATCAGCTTGGATCGTTCGGCGCTCACTTCTGCCAGTTGCGTTTGCAGATGGAGCTGCTCCTGGACCAGCGCCTTCAGCTTGGCCTCCTGCGAGGTCAGCTCGACACTGCGCCAGCGCAGAACTTTT
>DATHMO010000360.1:0-20278 GCA_035486995.1 Bryobacteraceae bacterium | reverse complement strand
TCGCTGGCATCGACCAAAAGCATGACGCCGTCGACGATTTTGAGCGCGCGCTCCACTTCGCCGCCGAAGTCGCTGTGGCCGGGCGTATCGACAATATTGATCTTGATGCCGTGGTAGCGGACGCCGGTGGTCTTGGCCAAGATGGTGATGCCGCGCTCGCGCTCGAGTTCGTTGGAATCCATCATTCGCTCGACGTGCTGCTCGTTGGCGCGGAAAAGTCCGCTCTGGTTCAGCATGGCGTCGACCAGCGTGGTCTTGCCGTGATCGACGTGCGCAATGATGGCGATATTGCGCGTGAGCCGGTTGTGCTGCTGCGCTTCGCTATGATCGGTAGTGGGACTAAGGACTTCAGGTTGCATTCAGATACTACTATCGTCGCACGCCCGGACAGTTTGGCCGAAACTACGCTGCCGGTGGTGGTGATCGTCGGGCGGCCGAATGTTGGCAAATCGACGCTGTTCAATGCGATTATCGGGCAGCGGAAGTCGATTGTCGGCGATGAGCCGGGCATCACGCGCGATCGCATTCACGGCGAAGCGTCGTACCTGGGGCGGCCTTTCGTGCTCATCGACACCGGCGGCATCATCCCGAATGACGCCGAGATGATCCCGACCGAGATTCTGAAGCAGGCACGCGTGGCGCTGGGCCGGGCCGCGCAGATCATTTTTCTGATTGACGGGCGAACGGAGATCACGGGCACCGATCGCGAGCTGGCGAAAGTGCTGCGGAAGTTGGGTAAGCCGGTTACGCTGGCGGTGAACAAGATCGACGCGACGGCGCGCGAGGGTCTGGCGCACGAATTTCATGCCCTGGGGTTCAAGGATCTGTATCCGATCTCGGCCGAGCACCGGATTGGGTTCGACGAACTGCTGGACCATGTGACCACTGGGTTCCCAGTGGGCCCGGACGAGGTGGAGCCGGAACCGGAGGTGCGTCCGATCAAGGTCGCGATCATCGGCCGGCCGAACGTCGGCAAATCAACGCTGCTGAACGCGCTGGTGGGCGAAGAACGCTCGATTGTGTCGCCGGTGGCGGGGACGACGCGCGATGCCGTGGATCAGAGCCTGTTGCATGACGGCGTGGAGTACGTTTTCGTCGACACCGCGGGCATCCGGCGCAAGGGCAAAACCAAGCTGATGGCCGAGAAGCTGAGCGTGGTGATGGCGCGCCGGCACATCCGCATGGCGAATGTGGTGCTTTTGGTCTTGGATGCTACCGAAAAAGTGCAGGCGCTGGATGCGACCATCGCGGGTTATGCGCACGAGGAAGGCCGGGCGCTGATTCTGTGCGTCAACAAGTGGGACGCGGCGGGCAACAAGGGAAAGCGCAACTTTACCGAAGAGATTCGCGATGAGCTGAAGTTTCTGGAATACGCACCGATTGCGTTCGTGTCGGCTAAGACGGGCGCGGGCGTTAAGGGGCTGTTCGAGATGATCAGCGCGGCCTATGCGTCGGCTTCCAAGCGCGTGAACACGGGCGAGCTGAACCGGTTCGTCGAGACGCTGGAGTTCAGCCGCAATATGAAGGTTTACTACATGACCCAGGGATCGGTGCGGCCGCCGTCATTTGTTGTGTTCACTGACAAGGCGAAGGACCTGCACTTTTCGTCCGAGCGATTCATCATCAATCAGCTGCGGAAGAGGTTCGGGTTCGAAGGCACGCCGATCCGGATCAAAGCCAAGCGGCGGTAGTTAGAAAGCTCGAACGGAGTCGATTCCGTTGGCTTGAAGCACCACCTGCATCTTTTCGAGCGCCGACTTGTGGATCTGCGAGACGCGGCTCTCGTTGATCCCGAGGATGCCGCCGATTTCCTTCATGGTCATTTCGTTGGTGTAGTACAGGAAAACGACCTTTTGATAGCGTTCGGGGAGCGTCTTCATGGCGACGCCGAGGACCGAGCGCATCTGCTCGCGGGAGCACATGTTGTCGGGCTGCGTTTCGGGCTTGCTGGGGAAATCGGGGGCGGGCAGATCGTCGTGTTCGGCGGTGCGGGTGGAGGCCGAGATCAGGCCGACGCTTCGCAAATCCACCATCATTTGGCGCCAGCGCTCGACGTCGATCCCGAGCTTCTGCGCGACTTCGGATTCGGTGGGCGTGCGCTGCAGCGTGGCCGCGAGCTCACGAGTGGCGGCTTCCACTTGTTTGTGGCGGCGGCGCAGATCGCGCGATGCCCAATCGAGCTGGCGCAGGCTGTCGAGGATGGCGCCCTTGATGCGGTGCTTGGCGTAGCTCGAAAAAGCGACCTGTTTTTCGGGATTGAATTTACTCGCGGCATCGAACAGACCGAGCACTCCGGCGTGAATCAGATCGTCGAGGTCGACGTGCACCGGCAGGTTTTCATGCACGCGCACGGCGATCGCCTTTACCAGCGGCAAGTGCTCCAGCACAATGCGGTCGCGGCGCGCGATTTTGGCTGCCGCTTGTTTGGCTGCTTGCACTCGGGTGGTTTGAGTTCTGGTTACTGAAATTCGCGTGGCTTGGATCTTGATGGTCTGAACGGCTTGAGCTGTCTTGGTCTTCATTCGCAGGTCCCTTTTTGCCTTAGTTTTTCTGTCCCACCCGGCTTGGCGTGACGCCTCTCTAGGTGCAAGCCTGTCGCCAGAGATGGACTAAGGCAAATTGGAGCGGTGCGTAAAGGGATTTCCGCGGACCTTAGAGGCCCTACGTCCTGTGCTTCAACGAGATGCGATTCCAAGGGGCTGATCGCTGGTAGGGGAATGAATCGCAAGTACTAAAGCCTTCCATGGCAATCCAATTTTCGTTCTGGAACGTACTGGCTATCGGGGAATACCGAATCGGTACGCGCGTTCCAAAATGGAACACTTGGGGCGACTGCTTACTCCTCTTATCGGCAGATTTCAGAACGGCTTCAGTGCTCGCAAAATTAGGGAGGATTAGGGCTTTTGCAATGTGGCGATGTAGGTCTTCAACGCGAGTCCGCCAAGCAAAATCCAAACCACCAGGCGGAACTTTCCGTCCAGGGTCAGCGCCGCCATGAGGGCTATTACCCCGTAGGCAGCCAGCGCTAAGTAGAACTTTCGTCCTCGTGTGGGACCGGGCTCTGAATCGAGGGACAACGCTTATTACTGCGCCGGCTTCTGGGCCTGGGCCGAGGACGCGGGGGCGGGCGCAGATCGCTCCGTGAGCTCGATGCGGGTTCCCCATGGGTCGGTCAGAAAGGCCACCCCAAAGCCCAACTGCGGAACCTTGCGATAGGGCGTGTCCAGCTTCACGCCATTGGCTTCCAGCGTTTTGCAGAAGCTTTCCAGGCCCTTGATCTCGAAGCCGATGTGATCGAGCGCGCGGCCCTTGGTGCCGGTGACTGGTGTGTCGGTCGGACTGAAGATCAACGTGACGCCATTCAGGTTGCCGAGTTTCGCCTTGCCAAAGCCCTGCGCCCCCGCGCCGAAGTTGGTGACGTACCACTTCTGCATGGCGTCGACGTCGGGCGTAAAGAAATGCACCTGGTGGTTCTCAGAGACCGTTGTGATGTTGGGGCCGGCCAGCAGTTCGATGCGGATGTCGTCGGGACCGAGGAAAAACGCCTGGGTCGGGTTGTCTTTATTCGGATTCACCACCTGAATGGTGAAGTGCTGGGCCTCGACCTTGGCCAAGATATCCTTCATGTCGCGGACCCGGAATCCGACGTGATTGACGATGGAGCCCTCGGTGCCGGCCGTGGGACTGCCTTTATCGACGATCACCAGGACCTTCGGCAGCACGTACCCGTTGCGATCCGGACCCATCTGGTTGGCGGTGGCGCCCATGATGTCCACCCAGAAATGGCGCTGGGCATCGGGATTCTTGGTGAACAGATGAATGTGGCTGTTTGTTACGCGGGGATCGGTAGGCGGGGCCGGTGGAGGCGGGCCATTTTGAGCGAAGCCGAGTGACGCCAGGATCAAAATTGCGGCCGTGATCGGAAAGAATCTCATTTTCCCTCCAGGCTTTTTGCCGAAAAAAGCGGGAACTCACAGCATACACCAAACGGTATAATCTTCTGAAGCGAAGTCGTGACGGAGGTGGCCTGTGGAAGAGCAAAAAGTGAGCATCCAAGCGCAGATGCCTAGGGCTCAAGAGCAGAAACTGGGCATCGGCGACGGCATCGTAGGGATGCTGAATGTGTTCGTGGATCCGAAGGGCGCGGCGAGGCGAATTCCGGCGCCGCTCTCGTGGATTTGGCCGGTAATTACGCTGATCATCATTTATGTGGTGGCGGGGTATCTCATGCTCCCGTATACGATGAGCCTGATCGATCTGCGGATCAACCAGCAAATCACGCAGAACAACACCCCGCTGGAGCAAGCCGAGCGGGGCAGGGCTTTTATGCACGCGATCTATCAATACCTTCCCCTGGCCGCGCCGGTGATTGTGCTTTTGATGTTGCTGCTGGTTGCGTGGCTAGTGGCCGTGATGGGGTCGATCGCGGGGTTGCGCGCCAAGTTTCGCGATATTTTCTCGCTGATGGCGGCCTGCACGCTGATACAGGCGCTGCAGGCAATTGCGATCTATATTGTCGTTCACGCCAAAGGTGACGAAATCACATCGGCGGAGCAACTGACGCCGCCGTTCGGGCTCGATATCTTTCTGCCAAACATTCACGGGGCATTGTTCGCGCTGGTCAATTACTTTTCGATTTTCCAGGTTTGGTATCTGATCGTCTTGACTATCGGCCTGGCTGCGTTGGCGAAGTCGTCCAACGGCAAGGCGTTCTTTGCGATCACGCCGGTGTGGTTTCTGGGGCTGCTGTACCGGGTAGTGGCGGCGATGTTGCAGCCGAGCTGAGGAACGCAATCAATCTGCTTCTTCGCCTGCGGGGCGCTTGTGCTTGGGCTTCTTGCGCTGCTTTTTGGGAGTGATCAGCTTGGGCGAAGGGACCGCGCCGACGCGTTCGCGCGCGAGACGGCGGATTTCGGTTGGAATGTCGTAGCGTTTCGGCTTCTTTTTTGCCACTGATCTTACCATCGTATACCCTTGCACGCGCTTGACTTCGCAGCTTCTGTTTCGATAGCCTGACGATTCCACATGTCATCGATCGACGTTCCCGTAGAGCGCGGTGGTTTCGGCAAAACGTCCCGCCGCGACGCCTGGTGGCTCTATCCGCTGCTCACCTTTCTCGGCCTCGGCGCGTTCCTGGTTTACGCCAATTGGGCCGCCTTCCAAGGCAACCATTACAGCTACGGCCCCTATCTTTCCCCGATGTATTCGCCGCTGATTTTCGGGCATCCAGGGGAAGACTCCTGGTTTGGCTCGATGCCATCGTTTCTGCCGAGCTTCGTCACGGTAGCAATGATCATCCTGATCTTTCCGGGCGGCTTCCGCATCACTTGTTACTACTATCGCGGCGCGTATTACAAAGCGTTCTGGGCCGATCCGCCCAATTGCACGGTCGGCGAGCCACGCAAGAAATACTGGGGCGAACGCTACTTCCCGCTGATCATCCAAAACATTCACCGCTACTTTCTCTATGCCGCGCTCCTGTTCCTGGTGTTTCTGGCACATGACGTGTGGAAGGCGCTGTGGTTCGACGGGAAGTTCGGGATCGGCGTCGGCACTCTAGTGCTGCTGGTCAACGTCTGCCTGCTCGGAAGCTACACGCTGGGCTGTCATTCGCTGCGGCACCTGACCGGAGGGCTGTTCGATGTGCTGTCGCGCCGGCCAATACGCAAGAAAGCGTACGACTGTGTAAGTTGCCTCAATCGCCGCCACATGTTGTTTGCGTGGATGAGCCTGTTCTGGGTGGCCTTCTCCGATCTGTACGTAAGGATGTGCTCGATGGGCATCTGGACGGATTGGAGAATCCTCTGATGGCGGCGGAATACCAAACGTTCGAACATGACGTGTTGGTGATCGGGGCGGGCGGTGCGGGCTTGCGTGCCGCGATCGAAGCGTCGGGCTTGGGTGTCAAGGTGGGGGTGGTCACCAAATCGCTACTTGGCAAGGCCCACACCGTGATGGCTGAAGGCGGCATGGCGGCGGCGATGGGCAACGTGGACGATCGCGATAGCTGGCGGGTCCATTTTGCCGACACCATGCGCGGCGGCCAGTATCTGAATTATCCGCGGATGGCTGAGCTGCACGCCAAAGAGGCGCCCTCGCGGGTGCGCGAACTGGAAGCCTGGGGCGCGTTGTTCGATCGCACCAAGGACGGCAAGATCCTGCAGCGCAATTTCGGCGGGCATCGCTATCCTCGGCTGGCGCACGTAGGCGACCGCACGGGTCTGGAGATGATCCGTACGCTGCAAGACCATGGCATTCATCAGGGCATCGATTTTCACATGGAATGCACGGTCATTACGCTACTGGTGAACGCCGGCCGCGTGGTGGGTGCGTTTGGGTACGATCGCGAGCGCGGGCGCTACAAACTGTTCCATGCCAAAGCGATCGTGCTGGCGACGGGCGGCATCGGGCGCGCGTACAAGATCACGAGCAACAGTTGGGAATACACGGGCGACGGCCATTCGCTGGCGTATCACGCCGGGGCGACGCTGCTCGGCATGGAGTTTGTACAGTTTCATCCCACTGGAATGGTTTGGCCGCCTAGCGTGCGAGGCATCCTGGTAACCGAAGGCGTGCGCGGCGAAGGCGGCGTGCTGCTCAACAATCAAGGTAAGCGCTTCATGTTCGGCGATATTCCCGCGAATTACAAGAGCTCGACGGCGGACAATCCGGAGGAGGGTTGGCGCTATACGCAGGGCGATAAGAACGCGCGGCGTCCGCCCGAGTTGCTGACGCGCGATCACGTGGCGCGCTGCATCGTGCGCGAGGTGAAGGAAGGGCGCGGGAGTCCGCACGGCGGCGTATTCCTGGACATTTCCTGGATCAAGGAGAAGCTGCCGAACGCGGCCGAGCACATCAAGAAGAAGCTGCCCAGCATGTATCACCAGTTCAAGCAGCTGGGCGACATCGATATCACGAAGGACCCGATGGAGATCGGCCCGACCACGCACTATATGATGGGCGGCGTTCGGGTAGACGCCGATACGCAGATGTCCGACGTCGGCGGCCTGTTCGCCGCGGGAGAATGCGGCGCAGGATTGCACGGGGCCAATCGATTGGGTGGGAATTCGCTGTCGGATCTGGTGGTTTTCGGCAAACGCGCGGGCGAATTTGCGGCGAAGTTCGCGAAGGAACATGGCGCGGGAAGCATCGACAGCGCGCAGGTGGATGATGTGGCGGGGCAGTCGCTGGAGGCCTTCGGACGCAAAGGCGAAAGCCCGTATCAGGTGCAGCACGATCTGCAGGATTTGATGCAGGACCTGGTTGGGATCGTGCGGCGCGAGGATGAAATCGTGCGAGCGCTCGACGGCATTGCCAAGTTGAAGGAGCGCGCCGGCAAAGTGGGCATCAGCGGGAACCGCGAATACAATCCCGGCTGGCACACCGCGCTCGATTTGAAGAATCTGCTGACGGTGTCGGAAGCCATTGCGCTGGCCGCGTTACAGCGCAAGGAAAGCCGCGGCGCGCACTTCCGAGACGACTATCCGGAGAAGGACGCGACCTTCGGCACCTTCAATTTCGTGATCAGCAAGGCCGCGGACGGAGCGATGAAGATCGAAAAGGAACCGCTGCCGCCGATGACCGAAGAGCAGAAGCAGATTATCGAGGAGATGAAGTAGGAACATGGCTAGCGCAACTTTTCGAATTTGGCGAGGCGACAAGTCGGGCGGCCAGTTCCGCGATTACACCACAGAAACGTCGGACGGCATGGTGGTGCTGGACGCCGTTCATCAGATTCAGGCTGAACATGCCAACGATATGGCAGTGCGCTGGAATTGCAAGGCAGGCAAGTGCGGTTCGTGCTCGGCCGAAATCAACGGCATGCCGAAGTTGATGTGCATGACGCGCTTGAACACGCTACCGCTCGATCAGCCGGTGACCATTCAGCCCATGAAGACTTTTCCGCTGATCAAGGATCTGGTCACGGATGTTTCGTGGAATTTCACCGTCAAGATGGGCATCAAGAAGCTGAAGACGCGCAAGCCAGACGCCCCGGACGGCACGTGGCGGATGCAACAGGCCGACGTCGATCGTCCGCAGGAATTCCGTAAATGCATCGAGTGCTTCCTGTGCCAGGACGTGTGCCATGTGCTGCGCGATCATCAGCTTTTCGATGAATTCATCGGGCCGCGGTTTTTGATTTACACCGCCCAGCTCGAGATGAATCCGATCGACGCCGAGAATCGCGTGCCGGATCTGCGGAAGCAGCACGGCATCGGGTACTGCAATATCACCAAGTGCTGTACCAAGGTTTGCCCTGAGAATATCACCATTACTGACAACGCGATCATCCCGCTCAAGGAGCGCGTGGTGGACCAGTTTTTCGATCCAGTAGCCAAGCTGTTTCGGGCGTTCGGGGCAAAGTAGTAGCGCCGGGATACCATATTGAATGCTGGTATAGAGTATGGTATTCTGGAGTTGCGATGGGACCAGCCCGAAAGATCACCATTGAAGTGCCGGCCGACCTCCTGGAAAAGGCCCAGCAAGCCACAGGAGCGGGCATCACGCAAACCATCCGGACCGGCTTGCAGTTGGCCGCTGCATCGCAAGCCTATGCACGGCTTCGCGAACTACGAGGCAAGGTTCGTTTTTCGCTCACGTACGAAGAGCTCAAAGACGACCGGTGATTGCAGCTGACACAAGCACTTGGATTGCTTTCCTCCAAGGAGACTCGGGCGAAGACGCGCAATTGCTTGATAAGGCGCTGGAGGACCGGCAGGTACTAATGGCGCCCGCTGTGCTTACGGAGATGTTGAGCGATCCGCACCTCGATCCGGCCGTCGCGGAGACACTTTCAGAAGTACCGCTCATTGAGGTCGCATCTGGCTATTGGGAACGTGCCGGTGAATTGCGTGCCAAGGTGCTGGGTAAAGGCCGCAAGGCGCGACTCGGCGATGCCCTGATTGCCCAAAGTTGCATCGATCGCGGAATTCCGCTCATAACCCGAGACCGCGACTTCGGGGCCTTCGCTGAATCCGCCAGCCTCAACCTCGTGCTCGCCAGCTAGTCCGTGTAAAATGCGAGTGTGCAATTCGAGCTCAAGCCGATTTCCGCCGCCGGCGTCGCTGAGGCGCTGGGGATGGCGGAACGTTACCGCCTGCTAAACGAACCATCGCTCGCCGAGAGCATTTGCCTGGACGTGCTCGACGTACAACCGGACAATCAGCGCGCGCTGGTGACGTTGCTACTGGCGCTCACCGATCAGTTCGGCCACGGCGTCGCCGCCGCGAAAGCCCGGGAACTGCTGCCGCGCGTCAAGAGTGAATACGAGCAGCGCTATTACGCGGGAATCATTTGGGAGCGCAGTGCACACGCGCAACTCCGCAAAGGCGCACCCAATGCGTCGTTCAGCGCTTACGAGTCGTTTCTACAAGCCATGGATTGCTACGAGCGCGCGATCCCGCTGCGTCCCGCCGGCAACGATGATTCTATCCTGCGCTGGAACACTTGCGCGCGAATTTTGATGCGCAACGCGAATCTTCGGCCGCGGCCCGACGAGGCGTATGAGCCGGTGACCGGCGAATAAAATCGGTTACAATAAAAGCATCCCGATGAAGTTTGGCGTCGTCGTGTTTCCCGGCAGCAATCGAGATCATGACGCTTGGTACGCCGTCTCGAAGATACTCGGGCAAGAGTGCGAAATCATCTGGCACGATGCCACGAACCTCGGCAGCGTGGATGCCTTGATCCTTCCGGGTGGTTTTTCCTACGGCGACTATTTGCGCTGCGGAGCCATCGCGAAGTTTTCGCCAGTGATGCAAAGTATTCGCAAGTTTGCCGCTGACGGCGGCCTGGTGCTCGGCATCTGCAATGGATTTCAGATTCTTGTGGAAGCGGGATTGTTGCCCGGCGCGCTGGTGCGGAATCGCGGGCTCAAGTTTGTCTGCAAGCACGTGCCGCTGCGGGTTGAAACCACGAACTCACCGTTTACTTCGGAAGCAGCGAAAGGCCAGCGGTTGCTGGTCCCCATTGCGCACGGCGAGGGCTGCTACATCGCCGATGAGCGCACGCTCGATCAACTGGAAGCCGAGGATCGCGTGACTTTGCGATACATCGAGAATCCGAACGGCTCCCTGCGCGACATCGCCGGCATATTGAATGAAGGCCGCAACGTGATGGGCTTGATGCCGCATCCGGAAGACGCCATCGAGCCGCTGATGGGATCGAGCGACGGCATCGTGATTTTTCAGTCGATGGTCGCGTCATTAGTCGCGGCGCACTAGCGAATGGCGTCACAAGTTATCACCCCAGAGACGATCGAGGCTCACCAACTCACTGGGCCTGAATACGACAAGATTGTTTCGCTGCTGGGCCGCGAGCCCACTTACACGGAGCTCGGAATTTTCAGCGTGATGTGGAGCGAGCATTGTTCTTACAAGAGCTCGCGCGTTCATTTGAAGAAGCTGCCGACGCGCAGCAAATTGGTGCTGCAGGGGCCGGGCGAGAACGCCGGCATCATCGATATCGGCGACGGCTACGCGATCGCGTTCAAGATTGAATCGCACAATCATCCGAGCTTCATCGAACCATTTCAGGGCGCGGCTACGGGCGTGGGCGGCATCCTGCGCGACATTTTCACCATGGGCGCGCGGCCTATCGCGGTGATGGATGCGATTCGTTTCGGGCCGCTCGATGTTCCGCGCAATCGCCGGATTCTCGAAGGCGTCGTTTCTGGCATCGCGCACTATGGAAATTGTTTCGGTGTGCCCACTGTGGGTGGCGAGTGCGTTTTCGAAGAGTGTTACAACGGCAATCCGCTGGTGAATGCGTTCGCGCTCGGCGTTTTCCGCAAGGACGAGGTCTTTTACGGCAAGGCGGAGGGTGTGGGGAATCCCGTGATCTATGTCGGCGCGAAAACCGGCCGCGACGGCATTCACGGCGCATCCATGGCGTCGGCCGAGTTCACCGAGGAATCGAAACAAAAGCGCCCGAACGTACAAGTGGGTGATCCGTTCCTCGAAAAGCTGCTGCTCGAAGCTTGCCTGGAGGCGATGCAGACCGGCGCGATCGTCGGCATTCAAGACATGGGCGCCGCTGGATTGACGTGCTCCACGTGCGAGATGGGCAGCCGCGCGGGCACGGGCGTCGAGATCGACTTGCAATACGTGCCGCAGCGCGCAACAGGCATGACGCCGTATGAAATCATGCTCTCGGAATCGCAGGAGCGCATGCTGCTGGTGGCGGATAAGGGCCGTGAATCCGAAGTATTCGCAGTGTTTCACAAGTGGGGATTGGACGCGGTGACGATCGGTCAGGTAACGCCCGACGGCATTCTGCGTGTGAAGGATCACGGAAAAGTGGTAGCTGAGATTCCGAACCGCGCGCTGGCCGACGAAGCTCCCCTCTACAATCGACCGTTCACCAAGCCCGCGCGCCTCGCGCCGCTTGAAGCTCCCGCGATCCCGGATCGTTCCACTCCAGGCGCCATTCGGGCCGATCTCATCGCACTGCTCAGTTCCGGCGATCTGTGTTCAAAGCGCTGGATCTGGGAACAGTACGACCACTTGGTACGCAGCAGCACGCTGGCGGGCCCCACAGCTGACGCCGCGATCATCCGCATCAAGGAAACCGGCACGTCGATCGCGATGTCGCTCGACGGCAACGGCCGCTATTGCGCGCTCGATCCGAGGCAAGGCACCAAGCTGATGGTCGCCGAATGCTGCCGCAATGTTTCGACCGCCGGCGCGCTCCCCGTTGCTGCAACCAACAATCTGAACTTCGGCAATCCGGAGCGGACGGAGATCATGGCGCAGTTGGTGGAATCGATCGAAGGCATGGCCGAGGCGTGCGAGTTTTTCGAAACGCCGATCACGGGCGGCAACGTCAGCCTCTACAACGAAACGCTTGGCGAGGCGATTTTTCCGACGCCGGTGATGGGCATCGTCGGCTTGATGAAGACCGCGCTGCCCACGCCCATTCACTTCCCCGCCCCTGGCTTGACGCTTATTCTGCTCGGCGGTTTTGGAAGCTGCGATGAAACGCATTTCGGAGGAACCCAGTACGCTAAGGTGATTCTCGAATCGCTCTGGGGCCTGCCTCCTAGCTTGGACATGACGTACGAAAAGCGCGTTCAGCAAGCGATCCGCGAAGTCATCTCGGGTAATCTTGCGGATGCGGCGCACGACATCAGCGACGGCGGCCTTGCAATTGCGCTCTGTGAAAGCTCCTTCGGACGCTCCGGGATCGGCGCGCATATCGACATTCCGGCCGGCCCGCGCGTGGAGTTCACGCTTTTCCATGAAGGCCCTTCGCGCATCATTGTAGCCACGTCGCAGCCCGAGAACATTTTGGAAATCGCGCGAAAGAATTCACTTGAAGCAGCGCGTATCGGTGTTACGATGAAGGAGCGGTTACGGATCGATTGCGGTCCGAAGACTTTGCTGGATTGCGACCTGACGGAGTTGAGGCAACCTTGGGAAACTTCACTCGAACGCCTGCTGCACCAGCAGTAAGAGCTACGCCGGCATTGGCGGAAATCCCTTTTGACAAATTCCGCGAGGAGTGCGGCGTCTTCGCCATCCACGGCCATAGCGAAGCGGCCAACCTGGCGTACCTCGGTCTCTACGCACTGCAGCATCGCGGACAGGAAAGCGCCGGCATCGCCACCAGCGACCATCGCGAGATCCGCTGTTCCAAATCGATGGGGCATGTCGCGGATATTTTTACGCCCGAGCAGATCGCGAGTTTGCCTGGGAACATGGCGATCGGCCACACGCGTTATTCCACAGCCGGCGATACGGTGCTGCTGAACGCCCAGCCGTTCCTGGTGACGTGCAACAAGGGACAGATCGCGGTGGCGCACAATGGCAACATCACGAACGCCGGGGAACTAAAGCGCGAGCTCGAGCGCGAAGGGTCCATTTTCCAGGCGTCCAGCGATACCGAAGTGATTTTGCACTTGGTTGCGCGATCGCGCGAACGAACGCTCGCGGGTGCGCTGCGGGAAGCTCTGCTACAACTGGAAGGCGCATTTTCATTAGTGTTTCTGGCCAAGGACCGCGTGATCATCGCGCGCGATCCGCACGGATTCCGTCCGCTCGCCTTTGGAAAAATGCCGTCGCCCGAGGGCGGCACCGCCTATGTCTTTGCATCCGAAACGTGCGCGTTCGATCTGATCAACGCCGAGTACGTCAGCGACGTTGAGCCCGGCGAAATGGTCTGCGTGGGTCCGGAAGGTTTGACGCGCGAGCGTTGGGCGCCGGCAGCGCCGCTTGCGCACTGCGTGTTTGAGCACGTCTATTTCTCGCGGCCCGATTCCATCGTGTTCGGACATTCCGTCGGGCAATCGCGCGAGAATTTGGGACGATTGCTGGCGCGCGAATCCGCGGTGGCCGCCGATGTTGTGGTTCCGGTACCCGACTCGGGCGTTGCAGCGGCGATCGGCTTCGCCTCGGAATCCAACATCCCGTTCCGGCAAGCTCTCATCCGCAATCACTACGTCGGCCGCACGTTCATTGAGCCATCGCAAGCTATTCGCGATTTCGGCGTAAAACTAAAGCTCAATCCCGTGCGCCATCAGTTGGAAGGCAAGCGCGTGATCCTGGTGGACGATTCCATTGTGCGCGGGACAACCAGCCGTAAAATTGTGCGCATGGTTCGCAATGCCGGGGCGCGCGAAGTGCATCTGCGCATCTCCTGCCCGCCCACGATCTCGCCGTGTTTCTATGGCGTGGATACACCGTGCGAGAGTGAGCTGATCGCCGCCAACCAATCGATCGACGAGATTCGCCAATTCGTCGAAGCCGATTCGCTGGCCTATCTTTCGCTCGATTCTCTGCGCAAAGCCGTTTCGGACACAAAGGACCAATACTGCTACGCCTGTTATACCGGCAACTATCCCACTGAGCTTGTGCAGGTCGAAGAACTAGTAGCCGCACGCACGCGCCGCTAGCCGCATCGGCTGGGTCCGAGAGTACAATCAAAGCATGGGTGCAACCACGACGCTGGTAACCGTCCCCGAATTCCTTGCGATGCCTGAGCCCGAAGGCGAGCGCCTGGAACTGATTGGGGGCGAGATTGTCAGCATGCGTTTTGGGCACATTCCGCATGAGGTTGTAAAGAAGAATATCAACAAGATCTTGGTGCTCTGGCTCGCGCAGAATTCCGCAGCGGAGCTGTTCGCCGAGAGCATGTATCACGTGGACGAGCATAATGCCCTGATGCCCGATCTGAGCGTACTTTTCCCGGGGCGCATCGATTCGAGCAGCAAGGGGTGGATCCAAGGCGCCCCCGAAATCGCCATTGAAGTCGTTTCGTCCGAGCCTGCAGCGCGCCTCGGAAAGAAGGTTCGGCTTTACCTTGCGCATGGCGGCAAATCCGTGTGGGCTGTATATCCCGAAGAACGCGTGGTCCATGTATTCGATCGCACACGCGTCTCGAAGATCTTCGCTGATAGTGAACCCCTCACCGACCCCGTGCTTCCCGGTTTCAGCATTCCAACATCGGCGATTTTCGAGGGTGTCTAGTCCCGAAATCAATTCCGCTCCCGCATTGGCCGGCCCCGCCGTCGCGCAGTCGGCGCTTGCCATTCCGCATTCTCGCATTCGTGAACTCGCAGAACTCGCGATGACCATGGACGGCGTGCTGAAGCTCTATTTCGGCGAATCGAGCTTGCCGACTCCTGAATTCATCAAACGCGCGGCGCAAAAGGCCATGGCAGACGGCTTCACGTTCTACAGCGAAAACGCGGGCCTCCCGTCGGCGCGCAAAGCGCTTGCGCGTTATTACCAGGATGTGCACGCCGTGGAATTGGACCCGGGCTCCGAGATCGTCGTAACGGCATCCGGAGTACAAGCGCTGCACCTTGCTATTCGTTGCGTGCTCGACCCCGGCGACGAAGCTTTGGTGCTGACGCCCGCGTGGCCCAACGGGGCGGCCAATGTCGCGATGGCGAATGCAGTGCCCGTGGAGATTGCGCAGCCGCTGGTGGGAGATCGCTACGGAATCAATTTCAGCGCCCTGGAAGCCGCTATCTCTCCGCGCACGCGCCTGTTGCTCTACACCTCGCCTTCGAATCCTCTGGGCTGGGTGGCGAATCGCGACGAGCAACTCAAACTATTGGAATTCTCGCGCCGGCATGGCTTGTGGCTGATGGCCGACGAAGTATATGAGCGCCTGAACTACACTGGTGCGACACCGACGACGCCCGCTCCTTCGATACTGAAACTCGCCACGCGCGACGACGCCGTGATCGTCATACAGTCGTTTTCAAAAGCCTATTGCATGACGGGTTGGCGCCTGGGATGGATGGTTGCGCGCCGCGATCTGGCGGCTCGGGCCACGCAGTTAAACGAATTCGTTGTATCGCACGCGCCCAGTTTCACGCAGCGGGCTGGGGAGACGGCGCTGCTCTGGGGCGAAAAAGTCCTCGGAGAAATGTTGGTTGGCCTGAAGGAGAATCGCGACTTTTGCCTTGCGGCGCTCGCAAAGATGCCGGGCGTGACCGTGCCCAAGCCCGACGGCGCGTTCTACTTGTTTCCCAAGATCGCCGGCGCTTCTGATTCATTCGATTTCTGCAAACGGCTATTGCTCGAAACGCAGGTTGGATTAGCGCCCGGCGTCGCGTTCGGAACTGGCGGAGAAGGATCTGTGAGGATCTGCTACGCCGCTGATCGGCCAATCCTGGAACAAGCCATGGCGCGCCTCAGCCTTTTTCTGAAGTGAGTACGCGCCACGTCCTCCTCTGACCCGTTATTGACGCGCCGCGTTGTGCTTGTCGCGATAGATATTGCGGCTTAGTTTATTTTGCTGGCGATTCACTTGCGCCTTTTCCTTGTTCGTCAAGTTGCCGCCGTTCTGCCTGCGATCGTGGCGGATCTCGTGGTTCAACGCCCCTTCCTTGTTCTCCAGGTTGGCGGTTTCGTGCGGCGTCAGCGAACCATTGGCCACACCATTCGCGATGCGGTCCTGCTGGTTCTCCTTGCGCTCTTGAATCTCCTGGGCGCTCAACATCATTCCCGTTACGGCAAATACGACCAATATCTTCTTCATGACTTGGTCCTCCTACCCCTGTAAACGCACTCCGGGAAGATAACTCTCGCGCGAGCCGGTTAAAATTACTGAATGAGGCTAGTACTTGCATCCGAGTCGCAATCACGTAGGCGCGCGCTGGACCTCCTGGGGATCGCCTACGAAGTCCATCCCAGCGCCATCGACGAAAAATCGATTCGTGACGCCGACCCCGCCGTACTGACCACGAAACTCGCCGAAGCGAAAGCATGGAAAATCGCCAACACCTTCAAGGACGCTGTCGTCGTCGCGGGCGATGCAGTTGTAGTGAAAGATGAAAAAATATTCGAGAAGCCTCGCGACATCGCGGAGGCGGCGCAGTTCCTTGCCGAGCTATCCGGCAGCAGCTTCCGATTCGTGACGTCGCTGGCGGTGCTACGGGCAGACACCGGGAAAATGTTGTCAACCGCCGAGGCTTCGGAAATCACATTTCGCCCACTGATTGATAGCGAAATCCGCGATTATGTTGGCCGGCATCCGGTGCTGCAATATGCGGGCGCTTTCGACGGCGATGGCGTTCTGCGCTTCGCTGAGTCCATTTGCGGAAGCTGCAACATCTTCACCGCGATGCCCGTAAGCAAGCTGGCGGTGTTCCTCAGAGAACAAGGGGTGGATGTCTAGCTCGATTCCAATCCGAGAAGACGCCGCACTTCCCGCTCGAGGCCCGGCGCGCAGCCAATCGCGTTGCCGGCGTAAATCGTCGAGCCGCCATCCATATTGAGATAGCGCGCGCCAGCCTCTTCGAGAATCACCTTGTGCGGTGCAAAGTCCCACGGCGAAGCCACCGGCTCGATCCAAATCTCAGCGACCCCGGACGCTACCATCATCGCGTCCGCAGCGCCGCCCAGCCCGCGAACCGCCCAAAACCGCGCCATCCAATCGAGCAACTGCTCGCGAAACGGAAGCGCCGCCATCTTGTCGTAGCCGTTCACGCATAGAACAGATTCTTCGACCGATGTTTTCGCCGACGCGTGGATGCCGGAATTATTGCAATATGCGCCGCCGCCCCGGCTGCCGGTATAAAGCTTATCGAGCACGGGAAGGTTCACAACGCCCACCGCCACGTCGCCGTCCGCTTCAAGCGCGATCAGATTCGCCCACAGGGGATTGCCCCGCACGTAATCGCGCGTGCCGTCAATCGGGTCGATAATCCAACGCCGCCCGCTACGAGAATCGGCACGAGCGCCCTCTTCACCCATGATCCCGTCGTCGGGAAACGCATCGCTGAGCATGCGTGCTATCATTCGCTCGCATTCGCGATCGGCCTGGGTCACCGGCGATTTATCGGGCTTGGTTTCTGCGATTATTTCGGGCTGATATCGCAAGGCCAATTCGGCCGCCATCTTCGCGGCCGCAACAGCAGTATCCAGTTCTTTAGACCACAAAACACACCGTAGCACGTCTACAATAGGCGCATGGCTGCTCGCACCGTGTACACGGTCCTCGAAGAAACGGCACGAATCCAGGGCGAAGCTCCGGCGTTGCATCAGCCCACCGGCAAGGGTAGCTACCAGACTTATAGTTGGCTCGAATATCGGCGCGCTGCCGAAGAGATCGCTTGCGGGCTTCGACAGATCGGAATCCGGAAGGGCGACACCGTCGCGTTGCATTCGGAAACCCGCGCCGAATTCTATCTGGCCGACATGGGAGTGCTCGCGAGCGGTTGTATTGCGGCGGCGCTTTATACCAGCTATCCCGCGGCCGATCAGGTACACAATTTGCGCACGAGCCATGCCAAGGCCGTGTTTGTTGAGGATCCGAAGAGTATGCAGGCGCTCATTACGGCCGGCAGCCCGTCGCTGACCCAGCTGGACTGGATACTTCTCACCGGCGAGGCCGAGGGCGGGATCACGCTCGATCAATTGCGCGCCGAAGGCCGCAAGGCCTTGCATGAAGACCCGCAAGCTTTCGAGAAAATCCGCGCGTCGGTCAGCCCCGAAGATCCCGCCGTTCTCTACCTCACTTCAGGCGCAACCGGGGAACCCAAAATGGGTCTGGTCACGCACGCCGCTCTCACCACCAACATCGACATGGGGCCGCAGGTGCTGGAACTCACGGCCGCCGATTCCACCATCGCGTTTCTTCCGTCGGCGCACATCGCGCAGCGCGTGGTGATCGAGTTGCTTCCCATCCGCATGGGCATTCCCGTTTGGTTTTCCGAAAGTCTCGCCAAGCTGCCTCATGAGATGAAGGCTATTCGCCCGACGTTCCTGCTCGCACCGCCGCGCGTTTGGGAGCGCATTTTCGCGAGCATCACTGCCGAAGTGAAGAAGCGCGGCGCCGTGGCGCGACGAATGTTCTACGGTGCGGTCGGACTGGGCGCAGAGGTCGCGCGGCTTCGTGAAGAAGGCCGGCCGGTTCCAAAGCTCATGCTCGCGATGCTCAAGATCGCCGATCGCATTGTGTTTTCGAAGATCCGCGCGCGGCTGGGTGGACGGATTCGGCTGGCAGCTTCGGGCGCCGCGCCGCTGGGCAAAGATCTAGCCCGATTCTATGCAGCCATCGGCATGCCACTGATAGAAGGCTACGGACTTACCGAAGGCGGCGTGGTCTGTCTCAATCCTATCGATCGCCCGAAGTCGGGAAGCATCGGCGTAAGACTTCCCGGTGTGGAACTACAACTGGCCGAAGACGGCGAGCTTCTGATCAAGAGCCCGACGCTGTTTTCTGAGTATTTCGGCGATCCAGCCGCCACGGAAGCCGTCTTGCGCAATGGCTGGCTCTACACCGGCGACATCGCCGAGTTCGACGCCGACGGCTACGTCTATATCACTGGGCGAAAAAAGGAGCTGATCGTATCCTCCAACGGCAAGAAGATTTATCCCGCGCGAATCGAGCAACTTTTCAAGACTGAACCAATCATCAATCAAGTTGTTCTGATCGGCGACCGCCTGCCCTACGTCACGGCTCTCGTCACTGTGAATGCGACGGAGGTGGAGTATTCCACAGAAGCGGAAGTGAAGAAGGCTGTGGCGCGCATCAATCGCCGTCTCGCGCCTTTCGAGCAGATTCGCAAATTCAGGATTCTTGAGCGCGAATTCTCCATCGAGCGCGGCGAACTCACGCCCACCATGAAAGTGCGGCGCAATCGCGTGCTGGAGAACCATCGCGAGGTGGTGAGCGAATTGTACATGGGCAAAGAAGAGAGTCAGTAAAGTGAGCACACCGCCAAGCGCCAAGATCGTCCCCAAGGAAATCACGCTGCACGAAGATATTCGTGTCGACAATTACTTCTGGCTGCGCGATCGGTCCGACCCCGACGTCATTCCTTACCTCGAAGCCGAAAATCGATACACCGAAGAAGTGATGGCGCCGACGAAATCGCTCCGGGACAGTCTGTATCACGAGATTCTCGGGCGCATTCAAGAGACCGATGTCTCGGTACCGGTGAAACGCGACGACTATTTCTACTACACACGCACTGAGGAGGGCAGAGCATATTCGATCCAGTGCCGCAAGCGCGGCAGCCTCGATGCGTCAGAAGAGCTTTTGCTCGATTCCAACGCGCTCGCGGAAGGCCAGAAATATTTCCGGCTCGGAAACTTCGCAGTCAGTCCCGATCATAAGCTGCTGGCGTATTCTACCGACTTGGAGGGCGACGAGACCTACACTATCCAGGTAAAGAATCTTGAAACCAGCGAACTTTTGCCCGACCGGATCGAGAACACTTACTATTCGCTCGAGTGGGCCAACGACAATCGTACCTTCTTCTATACCGTTCTCGACGCGACCAAACGCCCCTATCGGGCTTTTCGTCATGAACTCGGGGCCGCATCGGATACGCTGGTTTATCAAGAGGACGATGGCCGCTTCAACCTTGGCCTGGCGAAGACACGCAGCCGGCGATTCATCTTCATCGAGCTGGCGAGCGCGGTCACTTCCGAGTTGCGCTATCTCGCTGCCGACGACCCGCATGGCGAACCGCGAGTGCTGCTGCCGCGGCGCCAGGACGTCGAATACGACGCATCGCACCATGGCGAGTATTTCTATATCCGCACCAACAACCAAGCTAAGAATTTCCGCCTGATGCGCGTTCCGGTGGGCGATCCATCGATCGGTACGTTAGAGGAAGTTATCCCGGCGCGCGCCGGCGTCACTATTGAAGGCGTGGACTGCTTCCAAGATCATATCGTCGTCTATGAACGCGAGCGCGGACTCGAGAGGATTTGCATCCGCCATGGCGAGGGCGACAACTTCCACTACGTCGAATTTCCTGAACCTGTTTATACCGTCGGCGCCACTGGCAATGCCGAATACAAGACCAATCTGC
>DATHMO010000359.1:0-5123 GCA_035486995.1 Bryobacteraceae bacterium | reverse complement strand
CCATCGCGCGTACGCCGACAGCCTATGAAACTGCGGGCGAACGCTGAACTCGTGTCCGCCGCCCGCTTCGATTTGCGGACACGAGCCCGTAGGAACCAGGACCTTGCAAGCTACTCAGAAGTTCCAGCCGGTGCGGACTAGGAACAGGTCAGTATTCGGTTTGTAGCCTTCCGGATTCTGGGTTGTGTAGAAACCATGAGCGGTATACGTACCCCCATAGCCGCGGATGAAATGTTCTTCGACCTTCAGATCCCAATGACTGGTCAGATCGAATCGGGCCGTGATCGTGTTGTCGTTAATATGGCTTGAATTGGGATCGCCGGCATTAGGAGTGTCTACATGGTAATGCGAATAATAGGTGCCGAGTTCCAGATGTTTCGAGACCCGGTATGCCGCGGATTCAAATGACTCCTGGTCGCCGGCGTTGAAGGGAAACGCCGCGCTGCCGAAGATGGACGAGGTGATTTCGTCGATGTTATTCAAGTTGCGAAATTCCGCTGCAAAGTGCCAGTTGTCGTGAACAAAATCGAGATAGCCCGCAATGATGCGTTCCGGGTTGTCCGTGATGCCGTATGCATTGCCGAGGAAAGGCCCACTAATCCACACGCCGCTGCGGTTGATCGTGGAGTTTACCCACGAAGAGCCAATCATCAAACCGGCGATGGGTGTGTTCCAGCGAAGATCCCCACCCTCTGTGTGACCGGAGATCTTCAAGATATTGAACCCCCCGTTAGCCGAGAAGTAATAGTATCCACCCCAGGGGTCAAACGATCGTAGACCCGCGTACGCCGTATAGGCCAGCGAGCCCGCTCTGTGCAGAGAGATGTTGCCGTAAAGGTCGCCGCCGGTGTGGGCGATGTTTGTAGCGCGCGTATCTAGCGGATAGGTGGACTGCGGGAGAATGGCCCAGGTCTGCAACGACTCCAGATCCTGTGTATCGTTATAAAGTCCGAGAACCGTTTTCACTTTGCCGGCGCGGACGCCGAACCAATCTTTGAACCTATAATCCACAAAAGCCCAATCGAGAGTGGGGTGCCACTTTCCCAACACCCCGATATTACGGGCGTATACTTGAGCGCCTACCCGAAGGCGATCGGTAAGCTTGGTCGAGAGGTTGACGCCGGCGTCGGTCATCGCAAACGTGCCCTTGCTGGTTTGCATGGTCAGATAGTTGTTGTCATTCGACTCAGCGTATCCCTCCGAGACGAATCCGTGGAACTGAAATGTTTTGTCAAACACATTGAAACTGGTGTATTGAGATATATCCTGAGCGGACAGGGCTGCCGCACCCAGCAGCATTGAAGCAAGCAGTCGAGACTTTCGGGTCATATGTTCTCCTCGCAAGACTAATCGGCCGGTGTGCGCTCACTTTGAGGACAAAGTTGGTTTATCGTAACTGCTGTCGGTTCCATATGAACCACAAGATTTTCGAGTGGAAAAAGGCAGAGCTGGCAAAAGAAAAGGGGCCGCGCTATGGGCGCTAGCCCCCGAGCATTCCGTTCGATGCGTGCTACTTTACTTCCAGCACTTTGGCGCCCCCCGGGCTCGTTCCAGATGCTACATAGCCGATCGCTCCCTTGGTTTTCTCGACAAACGCCACCACTTCGGCATCGGAGGCGAAAGCCTTCGGCATCGATCCCTTGCCCGTGAAAACCAGACTCCGATAGTACGTCTCCAAGGCCGAGTCGGTCTTGCCGACATAGTCCTTCAGGAACGCCTCATGCACGGCGCCCGATTTGAGCAACACCGGCTCGACGTGGCTACCGTCGCTCAAGGACGACTTGGTTGCCAGAAAAACACCCTTCAATTCGTCGGAAGACACCGACGACGCTCCAACACTCGAGTTGGCGATTACCTTGATATCCGCCGCCCAGGCGGTCGCAGCACCGATGGTGACGGCGGCGAGTAATAAGCAATGTAAACGTTTCATCGGGGGCTCCTTAAAAGTCAAATCCGGTTCCGGATCGCTGGAATTCATATCGGCCGGTGGAGAAATATCTGAGAGAAATGTCGGAGCGGTGCGCCGGTATAGCGATTCCGCTATTGCTCGCAGCCTCAGCTTCCAACACCTGCCAAATCGATGGCGACAAGCACTACGCGCCGGCAGGACCACTGAGCTTGCAGTCGATGAAAGTCGTCTACTTGGGTCGGCGTTCGCTACTTGGCGGAACCAGTCCCCTCAAGCGCAAATACACCGCCATGTAGCCGTACATCTCGCCATCGTGGGCCAGGTTCCCCCACAGAGCGCTCAGCTTGGTTTGCGGCTGACCGAAGATCTTTACCGACTCGGTGGCAGTGGCATCGGTGAGCGAGCCATAGGCGCCGTCGCAATAATCAAACGACGCTTTCAGCGCGGCCACCAGATCCGCTTTCGATGTCTTTCCCGCCGTCTCGGGTTTCCTGTTTTCGCCTTTCACCGCCGAGCAGATCATCATTTGCGCGTCCGCAACATGGGCTACGCGCGAGCCGAATGTTCCCACCTCAGGCGTTGCCCTGAAAGAGTAATCGGCGTCGGCCATGCGATTGGCTTCAGCCAACAGCGCATTCTTTTGCTGCTCGTAATTCTGCTTCAGTTCCGCACTGAGCGGATTGTCCGCGGCTTGCATTAGAAGGGCGCATCCCAGAGCTGCGATGAGAAGGATCGAGCGGTAACGCATCGGCTTTATCCTTGCGCCGCCGCGCGCAACGCCGCCAGCGCCACGCGTTCCGCGCCATAAGGATCGTTCACCACTTTGCATTGGTTGTCGAAGATCATGGTGGCGCGTTGATCGGTCTTGAATTCCGGCCATTTCGGCAGGCCTTTGTGATTCGGATTGCCGGTCTTTGCGAACGCCGCCCAAGCGCCGCTCATCTTCTCCTGTAGTGCGTACCGATCCTGACCGTTCCCCGTCATCGATTTGGCTTCGTCGACGTTTTCGGTCGCAAACGGAATTTCAAGCGTATGGAACGCCTTCAGCTTTCCATCGCGCACCGGCGATTTCCAGGTGAAGTAATACAGGTACACGGGCGCCGGCTGGGCGCTTTTGCGCTCGCCTTCCGTGATCACTGGCGTGCGGAATCCATCGGATGCGATGATCTGCGAAAGATCGATGTCGGTCGCCTGCGGGCGTCCCTTGCGATACAACGCGATCAGCTTGTCGACATCGGCGTCACTGGCGCGCGTCGATTGTTTGACGGCCGCGTGCAACTCGGCGTCGTCGATCGGATCGAGCTTGGTGTTCGGGAAGAAGTTCACTTCAAACTCGACCGACCCGATCAGCAGCGGAACTTCGGCCGCCAGAGCAGGCGCCGTCGGATCGAACGGATCGCCGGGCAGCGTCTTGCCATCCACCACCGGGCCTAGCCTCAGCCCGCGCGTCGCGAGCGTGGCAGCTACCAATTGATCCATCGGGACCTTCTGCAAATCGTCGGCAGTGCTGACGCCCAACTTCTCCATTAACGTATGGGCTGTCTTGGTGGCATCGGCGCGTGCGACACCCCTCACATTCGAGCCGCTCTGAATAATCGCCCGATGATACAGCCCCTTGGCCGAAGGCATCGCGAGGAGCGTGCTCACCTTCCCCGCCCCGCCGGATTGCCCAAAGATCGTCACGTTGTTTGGATCGCCGCCGAAATTGGCGATGTTATCGCGTACCCACTCGAGCGCCGCCACCGCATCCAGAATTCCGCAGTTACTCGCGTTCGCGAATTTGTCGCCGCCAATGTCGGCCAGGTACAGAAACCCGAAAGAGTTCAACCGGTGATTGATGGTGACGTTTACCGTATCGTGCTTGCGCGCCATGTTGCCGCCGTCATACATGGTGTAGCTGCCATTGCCGCTGGTGAATCCGCCGCCGTGCAGCCATACCATCACGGGCCGCTTGCGCGCATCCAAACCGTTGGTCCACACGTTCAGATGCAGACAGTCCTCGCTCATCGTCTGCTTGGGGATGGTCGCGGCGACTTCGGGAATTTCGGTGTGAGGACCCTGGGGCGCTTCCGGCCCCCACTCGACGGTCTCTTTAATGCCGGTCCAGGACTTCGGCTTCACGGGCGGCATGAATCGGTTCGGCCCTCCTGTAGGGGCTCCGTAAGGGACTCCGCGGAACGCGATCACCTTATTCTCTTGAACCACCCCTCGGATCTTACCGGCAGTAGTGTTCGCCACCGGCCCCGGTGTTGAGCCTTCTTTTGCAGCCGCAGCCAAGGCCTGGTGCAGACCGCCGAACACGCTTCCGGCTCCCAACACCGCTCCGCTCACAAACAATCGCCGATTCATTTTAGTCTTCATGGTTTCTCCCGATTCGCCGCCGTCCATTCTATAACGTTTGACGGCGTCTTGACGGAACCGAGAGCTCAAAACCCATCGGCGCGGCTAAGGCGCGCGAGCGACCGTCCCAGCGAAGCCGCCACCGAACCCAGCGACATATCCAAGACGCTCGCGATCTCCCGGTAGCGCAAACCCTCGGCACGCAACGAAAGGCACCACTGATCCTGCTCCGGCAGAACACGTAGCACCGCCTGCAAACGCTCCCGCCGCTGGCTGGTCAAGAGCTGCTCTTCGGGATTCTCGGCCGGATCCGCGCGATTTGCGGCCAGAAATTCCAAGTTACCGGGGGCGCTGCTTGCTTCGCGCGACTTCGCCATCCTTCGCTTCAAACCCAAATTATGCGCCACGCGGAAAATCCAGCCACGCAAATTTTCGCGCGACCTCCCGCGCCGCAGGTGCTGGAACAGAGCTAGAAACACCTCCTGAATCACTTCTTCGCCGTCTGGCAAGGGAAGTCCAAATGCCTGCAAATGACGCAACAACCGGCTCCGCAGCTCGTCAAAGAGCACGATGACTTCTTGTTCATCGGCGCTTGGCGCGGGTGCGCGTTCGGCTTTGCCGCTCACCGCGAGTTCCCACCGCGCTACCAAATCCGAGTCCGCCATCCGAAAACCAACCCTCAGTTAAGCATTCTCGCACCAGTCGAATTCTAATCGTGCCGGTGCGGATGCGAGTGCGGATGCGAGTGCGTGATCTCGCCGCCGTGACGATGCCGGTGAGCGTGCACTAAATTGGCCCGTTGGAGCAATGCCTGGTCCGCCAGCAGCTCCGCCGGATTGCCCGCCGCTGCGATCTTTCCCGCCTGCAGAATCAC
>DATHMO010000358.1:0-31368 GCA_035486995.1 Bryobacteraceae bacterium | reverse complement strand
GCCGTCGGCAACAGCGTGGTGTAGAGCAACGAACGCACTTCAATGTCGGTCAGCGGCGCAGTGACGCTCTGAGTGATAGCCGCAATCGCGTTGCTGTACAGATGCACGCAATCGCCGGTGGTCATTTGGCGGCAGCCATGGCCGATGAAACCCATTTCGCTGATGCCGTAGCGCGCAAAGGGCTCGCCGCCCGCCTGTTCGATCACCGCTCGTTTGGCGTCGGTCAGGCTCTCGCCGCTTACCAGGAACAGAGTGCCTCGAATGTCCAGTTCGCGCTCGATCGCCGCGGCGGCCAGCCGAACCGCGGGACTCGCTGGGCCCGACACCAGACACGGAATGCCGTCGGCACAAAGCCTTGCGACGTGCCCGGCAGCGGAGGAGAAATCGTTCTCCAGCACCGTGGGAAACGGAATCCGGCAACCGTGAGCGCGCGCGATCAGCACCAGGCCGGCCGTCGCCGGCGCATACCAGCCGCTTGGACCGGATGAATACCAACCCTCCAGACGATGGCCTTTGCGGCCAACAAAAGCGCAGTCTTGCAGTCCCAGAGCCGACGGCAGCGTGGGGCGCAACACCACTTGAGCGCGCTCGTGGAGCCCAAACTCGCGCACTACAATTTCGTGCATCGCTTCCTGATGCAGCATGAACTCGGCGCTACGGAAGCTTTGGACCGCCTTGCCCCGGCTGCCGCTGGTGACATGCCGCATGGTCCCGTGGGCAAGAGGATTCCGAAAACTGGGAGCCGGCGCGGGAATCTCGCGTCCCTGGCGCACAATGGGTACGCTGCCTTTGAACTCGTCCTGAGTGAGGTAAACGCCGGCGGCCCGAAGCTGTTCGAGAGCGGTCTCCAGGCCCGCACGCCGTACTACACAGGCGAGATCCTTGTGCGAGCACTGCGCCAGTTGGAACATCTGGTGGTACGGATGGGCCGGATTCTCAAAAACCACCTGCCGCACAGTATCGAGAAACGACGACTCTCGATTGTCCAACTGACTCCGCACCACGCCCAGACCATCCGCGGGCGTTGGGGTGTCGAGAAAATCCCGAAATCCCCGAGCCGTCTGAGCGAAGTTTGCTGCCGCCCCGAACCATCGGGCCAAGCTCCCGTTCATTCAAGAAGATTATAGCTGGCGCCGGGGTATACTCTTGCATAACAATGGGGAGCGCGGCGGAGCTTACAACCAACACCGGACCAGCCATCAAGCCGGTCTCGCCGGACGATTTTTCGGCGAGTTGGGGAAAGTGGCTCGGTTGGATTTTGATGATCGTAGCGCCGTGTGCCATCTGGTTCGCGCCGCTCGATCTCGCTGTGGCTGCCAAACACGCCATCGCGATTTCGCTGTTCATGATCCTGGCCTGGGCCTTTCGTACGCTGTCGCCGGGCCTCGCGGGCCTCATCGGATGCTATTTGTACTGGGCGCTGGGAGTGGTTCCTATCGACGTGGCCTTTAGCGGCTTCGCCGACGATACGCCGTGGTTCCTGCTGGCCGCCATTTTGTTCGGCGCCGTCGCCATCAAATCGGGCCTGGCGCGCCGGATCGCCTTCGGAGTGATGCTGCGCGCCGGCACCTCCTACTCGCGGCTTCTGCTCGGACTGATTATCGCCGATGCTCTGATCACACTTTGTGTGCCGTCCGGCGTGCCCCGCGTCGTCATCATGGCCGCGATCGCACTGGGCGTGAATCAGGCATTCGGCCTGGAGAAGGGCAGCAACGTGTCCCGCGGCATGCTGCTGATCCTCACGTACGCGGCCAGCGTCTTTGACAAAACGGTTATCGCGGGCGCAGCAACCATCACCGCGCGCGGCGCCATGGAACGTTTTGGTCATATGCAAGTGCTCTACAGCCAATGGCTGCTGGCGTATTTGCCAGTGGACGTGGTGTTGATCGTGGTGGCGTGGCGACTGACCCTGCGTTTCTTCCCTCCCGAAAAGCAAGCGCTGCCAGGAGGCAAGGCGTACTTGAAGAACGAACTCGCAAAACTGGGCCGCTGGACGCTGGTCGAAAAGAAGGCGCTGGCTTTCTTGCTGGTAGCCGTCGTGTTGTGGCTCACGGATTCCTTGCACCACGTGTCCGCGTCGAAGATCGCCCTGGGCATTGCGCTGCTTGCCCTGCTGCCGCGCATCGGCGTGCTGGGTATGGAAGATTTGCGGCGCGTCGACTATCTGCTGTTGTTCTTCGTCGCGTCGGTGGTCAGCATGGGAAAGGTCCTTGGCGTTACCAAGAGCCTGGATGTTTTCACCCAAGTTTTGTTTGCCTGGATCACGCCGCTCATCCCGCACACCGTTCTCGCACCGTTCGCGCTGTATTGGATCGGCTTTGCCTATCACCTGGTGCTTGCGAGCGGAATCTCGATGCTCGGCACCTCCATGCCGGGTCTGATGACGTACGCCGCCGCGCATCATCTCAACGCGCTGGCATTGGGAATGGTCTGGACCTTCTCGTCGGGTGCGACGATTTTCGTTTATCAGAATGCCGTCTTGATAGTCGGGTATTCTTACGGGTGTTTCACGGCCCGGGATCTGTTGCGCCTCGGCCTGTGTTTGACGGTCGTGAATTCCTTGCTCCTGCTGATCGTCGTGCCGTTCTATTGGCCACTGATTGGCATTCAGTATTAAAGCGGCCATGCGATTGGAATTCCAACTCTGTCCCAATCTTCCTCGCATGGCGTGGGCCGCGCGCTTGCGCAGCCGGGACAGCGTAGCCCGAATTCTTCATGGCCCTTGGGTGGAGACACGCGACCATTGCTTCTTCGAAGGGGCGTGGGACGGCCCGTTCGACGGCTGCCGATTCGACGAAGCTTTGACGTTCGCAGGATCCGGCGGCCGTATCGCGGGCGATGGAATCGTGTTTGCGGGACCAACCCATATTTACGACAGGCTCTACTCGGTTCGGACGAATGATGAACGGTTTGTCTCGAATTCGCTCGCATTTACGCTGGCGCTCAGCGGGGAGCGGCTCGATCCGAAATATCCGCATTACTATATCGACTTCCTGGATTACAACCGGGCCGGCATCCGCCTGAAGGAAAAGCGGCTGCGTCTGGTTGGGCCGAGGTTTGTGGAACTGCACGATTGTTGTAATCTGGCGATTCACGCGGACCTGACGGCGTCCAGGATAGAGAAGCCTTTAGGACCGCCGCCCCGGAATTACGACGACTACGTGTCGTTTCTCGTGGGGACCGCCGAGCGGGTATTTGCCAACGCCGGGGACGCCGGCCGGAAATTCGCATACCGGCCGGTGACGATGCTCTCGCAGGGCTACGATACCACCGCCGTCTCGGCACTGGCGGCCAAAGCGGGCTGTCGTGAAGCGGTCACGTTCCGCAGAAGCAACGGTGCCTCCGGGTATGAAGACGACAGCGGGCGTGCGATCGCGTCGCACTTGGGGCTGAAGGTCACTGAGTACGAACGGACGGATTATGAAAAGCTCGCGCATAATCGGCGCGACGAGTTCTACATCGAGCCGGACGGTATCGATAGATCGATGCTCGTGATGGAGGATCAGCTGGTGGGCGCGCTTGTGCTATCGGGCCGATTCGGCGAGAGATTGTGGAATCGCGAATCGAACTGGGGTCTGCCAGTCGATACCGGGAATCCGCGATTTGAAATGCCGACCGGTTTTAAGCTCGGCGGATGCGCGCTCGGCGAGTTTCGGATAAAGACCGGCTTTATCAACTTCCCGCTGGCCTGCAGCGGCGGCCTCCACGCGCCGGCGATCAAAGCCATCACGGATTCGCAATCCATGAAGCCATGGTCCGTTGGCGGCGGTTACGACCGGCCGATCGCACGGCGCATCGCCGAAGAAGCCGGCGTCCCCCGGGGGCTGTTCGGCCAAAGCAAGAAAGGGGGACCACGCGTGCGTGGAGCGGAGCGCCGCAGTTGGGTCAGCCGAGTGATTTACTCGTTGTGGGTGGCGAGCTACTGGCCGCCCCTACGGATTCTGATTTTGCGGGTTACCGGAAATCGGCTGAACCCGGCCTGGCGCAAAGGTTCATTTGGAGTCCAGCGCGGAGTTGAGACAATGATGCAACGCTATCTCTCAGCCGTTTCCGCCGCTGAGGCGTGCGCGCGGAGTGAAGTAGGATCATCATGAGAACGATGTCTCTGGCTACCCGAAATATTGTCCTGTTCGCCGCAAGCGTTCTGATCGCCGGGCCGGCCGCGGCTGAGGAAATCAAGGTGCTGACCTCCGGCGCATTCACCGCCGCGTATCTGGAAGTGATCCCCGAGTTTGAACGAAGCACAGGGAACAAAATTGTCACCGCATACGGAGCGTCGATGGGCAATGCGCCGGATTCCATTCCCAGCCGGCTCGATCGCGGCGAACCCGTGGACGTCGTGATCCTGGCCGATTCCGCGTTGGACGAACTGATCAAGCGTGGTAAGGTGATCGCCGGCAGCCGCGTCGATTTAGTGCGATCCAGCATCGGCATGGCCGTGCGCGCCGGAGCGCCGAAGCCCGACATCAGCACCCTCGATGCGCTCAAGCGTACGCTGCTCCAAGCCAAGTCGATCGCATACTCCGCGTCGGCGAGCGGCGTCTATCTTTCGTATGATCTGTTCCCTCGCCTGGGAATCGAGGCCGAGATTCAACAGAAGTGCCAGAGAATCCCGAGCGGACCGGTGGGCGTAGCCGTCGCACGCGGGGATGCCGAAATCGGCTTCCAGCAAATCAGCGAGCTGTTACCAGTGCCGGGAATCGATTACGTGGGGCCGCTGCCACCCGAAGCGCAGAAGGTCACTATCTTTTCCGCCGGCATCGCCGTGGGCGCCCGGCAGCCGGATGCGGCTCGTGCGCTCATCAAATACCTCGCGTCGCCCGCGGTCGTCCCAGCCATCAAGAAGAGCGGCCTGGAACCTGTACTGCAGCCGCTCACTCGGTAGATGGTAAGATGGTCGCGCAGTCCGTAAAAGTCGGCAATGATCGGCGAGACTCTCCGGCATTATCGTATTGAAGCCAAGCTTGGTGCCGGGGGTATGGGCGTTGTTTACCGCGCTCTGGACACGCACCTCGATCGGTCCGTCGCCGTCAAAGTTCTGCCATCTACCGCCGTCGCCAACGCTGACCGGCGCGCTCGTTTTTCCCAGGAAGCAAAATCCGCGTCGGCTCTCAGCAACCGGCACATCGTCACCATTTTCGACATCGACACCGGCCAGATCGACGGCCAACCGGTGGACTTCATCGCCATGGAGTACGTGCCCGGCCGGACCCTGGACCGCCTGATTGGCCGCAAGGGAATGCGGCTGAACGACGCGCTGCGGTACGCCATCCAAATCGCCGACGGACTGGCGGCCGCGCATGCCGCGGGCATCGTGCACCGGGATCTGAAACCCGCCAATGTCATCGTCAACGAACAGGGCGAGATCAAGATTCTCGACTTCGGTTTGGCAAAATTAACCGAAGCCGAAGAGCCCGACGTGTTCGCCGCCACCCAGAGCGTGCATGTGGACGCGATGCTCAAAACCGAAGTCGGCACCATCATCGGCACGGTGGCCTACATGTCGCCCGAGCAGGCGGATGCGCACGCGGTGGACGCGCGGTCCGACATATTTTCGTTTGGCGCCGTGCTGTACGAAATGGTGACCGGGCGGCGTGCGTTCGGCGGCGATTCCAAGCTTTCCACGCTTGCTTCTGTTTTGCATTCCGAGCCAACGCCGTTGACTCAAGCTGGCTCGGGTGTGCCGCGCGACGTCGAGCGCATCATCAGCCGTTGTCTTCGCAAAGATCCGCAGCGCCGCTGGCAGAGCATGGCCGATGTCAAGGTCGCGCTGGAAGACACGCTGGAGGAATTGGAATCGAACAAGCTGGGCGGGGCGGAAAGCGCTGCACCGGTAAAGCCACGCCGCGGTCTGGGAGTGCTGTTGTGGCCGGCGCTGATCGTGATCGCGCTGTGCGCCGGAGTATACGCCGGATGGAAGGTTTTGACGCCCGCGCAGCCGGCCTTCGAGCGTTTGACGTATCGGCGCGGCGATATTCCAACGGCCAAATTCTCACTCGACGGCCAAACCGTCGTGTTCAGCGCGCAATGGGCCAGCGAACCAACCAATATCTTTTCGATGCGCCCGGGCAATCGCGAATACCGCACGATGGATCTGCCAGAGGGCCGCATTCTTTCGATCAGCTCGACCGGTGAAATGGCCATTCTACTGGGACCCACAACAAATGGCACCGCAGGGACACTGGCCCGGGTGCCGCTGTCGGGTGGAGCGCCGCGCGAGATTCTGGAAAACGTGAACGATGCGGACTGGTCGCCCGACGGCGCAAATCTCGCTGTGTCGCGCAATGTCGGCGGGAGAAATCGGATCGAGTTTCCGATCGGAACCGTGCGCTACGAAAGCGATGGTCTGGCGCCCGAGACCCTGCGGGTTTCGCCCAAAGGGGACCGCATCGCATTTTTCGAGCCTGACAACCAACTGGGTAACTACACGGTAACGGTGCTGGATATGAACGGCCGCAAGCAGGCTTTGTCGCGCGGCTGGCAGGAGCTGCTGGGACTGGCATGGTCGGCCAAAGGCGATGAGATTTGGTTCGGCGGTGCGAAGGCCGGAGGTGAACCCGCGCTGCGCGCCGTTACGATGTCCGGGAAAGAGCGCGTGCTGGCGGACCCGCCGGCCACCATGATTCTCGATGACGTCACGCGCGATCAAAAGGTGCTGGTGACGGCGGTTGACACGCGCATGTCGATTTCCGGAATGGCTCCCGGCGCCAAGCAAGAGCGCGATCTCTCATGGTTCGACGTAAGCCGCATCCTTGATATTTCCGGCGACGGCAGTACGATTTTGTTCGAAGAGCTCTCGTACGGCGCTCCGCGCAACCCCGCGATTTACCTGCGCAAAACGGACGGATCTCCTGCAGTGCGGCTGGGCGATGGCAACCGTCCCGCGCTGTCGCCGGATGGCAAATGGGTGGCATGCATCGTGAACAACGGGCCCGAGACGCAGTTGACGCTGCTGCCAACCGGAGCGGGAGAATCGCGCAACGTCAGCACGCCCGGCATGCACTATGGGCGCGTGGAATGGTTTCCGGATGGACAAACGCTCCTGTTCACGGCCAACGAGCCGGGCCGGCGTCCCCGAACGTATAAGCAGGATGTTCGTGGCGGTCAGCCGAAACCCGTGACTTCCGAAGGAGTGACTGCGACCCGCGTCTCGCCCGACGGCAAGTATGTCACAGTGGCAGCGGGCGGAAAACTGACCTTGCTTCCGATCGCCGGCGGTGAGCCGAAGGCGATGGACATACAGCCTGGAGAATCGGTGATGCGTTGGAGCGCCGATGGGCGATCTTTGTTCTTGCGGCAGATGGTGGGGCTGACAGCGCTAAACGTCAACCGGCTGGATCTGGCGCAGGGGCGCGAGCAGTTGTGGAAAGAACTGAAGCCGGCGGATACGGTGGGCGTGCAGATCTATGATGCGGTGATCACGCCGGATGGGAATGCGTACGCGTATTCGTTCCAGCGCGACATCTGCACGCTGTATCTGGCGAGCGGATTGAAGTAACATCAGCGATGCGCGATCACCAACAGCGATCGGGCGCGTTTGACGACGCATTCGACGGCGCGCTGTAGATTTTCAGGATCGAGCGCCGCGAAGCTTTCATCCAGGATTACGAGCTCGGCATCCTGCAGCAGCGCGCGCGCGATGTAGAGCCGGCTGCGCTCGCCGTGCGAAAGCTGCCAGCCAGTTTCGCCAACCATCTGCAGCATGCCGGCGGGCATCCGTTCCAGTACGGGGCCGAGTCCAAGCTCGTCGCAGATGGCCTGGGCTTCTTCGAAGTCGGCAGGGCCGAGCACGGTGGGACGTCCTAAAAACAAATTGAACGCGAATGTTTCGGCCAGCACATGGTTTTCGTGAAACTGCGGGGCTGCGGCTAGACGCCCGCGCCATTCGGCGGCGCCGAGGGTGGCGCGATCCAAACCGTGCATGAGAACGCGGCCGGAGCTGGGCTCGCGCACGCCGGCCAGAACGGAAACCAGCGTGGATTTCCCGCCACCCGATGCCCCTTCCAGGACCACTTGATCGCCGGTTGTGATCCGCAGATTTGCATCTCGCAGCACGGGCTGCGTGCGGCCGCTGTAGCGAAACGTGAGATCGGTGGCCTCGATCACGGGCGACTCCTCGGCCGGCTCAGGAGCGTTCAGTGATCCTGGCAGTTCCTGCCGCGCTGCCGCGTTGAACAGAACCGAAGTTCGCTGCCAAGCCACCGCGGCTCCCGCTAATTGCCACGCGCCAGCGGCCAGCCGCTTCCACGCTCGATACGCGAGCAATATGCCGCCTACTGCGATCGCGACGCGCGCGGGGGAATCCATGCCGCGCAGGAATGCCGGCGCGAGGCCGAGCAGGCCAAGGACGAGCCAACCGCGCGGGACAATGGCGATCAATCTCGCAGTGGATTGATCCATCGCTTGCGAGCTGCGCAGATATTCTTCGAGCGCTTGGTCTTCGCCAACGTGCCAGCGATCGGCAGGGAGCTGCGCGAGACGGGTGCGATGGCCGGACATGCTCTCTACCAGATCGTGGGTCATGGCCAGGCGGACGCCAGTCCAATCGCGATTGCGGCGATAGTAGGATCGCGCGAGCGCTGCGGCGATTGCCAGCCAGAGAACGAGCAGCGCCGAATGCAGCAGGCCGCCGGCTCCAGCGGCCAAAACAAAGATCGAGGCGATGATTTCGATGAGGGCGACCAGCGCGAGAAATCCGCCGCTGAGCGCGAGCGCTTCCACGGCTTCCGATTCGAGCACGCGTCCAAGCAACTGGCCAGCGCCTTGATGACGAAGGCTGTCGGGGTCCAATCGCAGCGAGCCGAAGAAGAGACGTTGTTTCAGCAACGCTCCCGCGCCGATGGCCACCCAGCCTTGCAAGCGCGTGATTAACACGCGTAGGGGGACTAACGTGAGTAAGAGCAAGGACCACGGCAGAAGCCAACCGCGATCCGTTCCGCCGCGCAGGACATTCGAGCCCACGATGAACCACGCCAGAATCCACAGCGCGTACTGCAATGCGTGGGCGCTTGCGAGCATGATCAAACGCCGCGGGATTTTCGCGCGCCGCAGTTGTTCCCAAAAGTTGGCGCTGGGCGGGAGTCGCAAAAGCCAGATGCCGCGAATGCGTTTCGCGCTGAGACGTTCCCGCAGCATGGCGTCGCGCGCGCGGGTCTGTTTCGATGGTGGAATCTGTGCGCGATCGAGCGTCTCTTGAATCTCGCGCAGGACCGGAGCTTCGATGCTAGAGCAGAGCGCGGAGCGGATGGCTGAAGGCGGGACCCGGACTTTCTTCAGATCGGTGGTGAGTAGAGAGCCGTTGGGGAGGACGGCTAGGAACGCGGGACCTAGGTGGATCAGCGCTGGGCCCATGTGCGGAAGTTGGCGCTCGAAATCGGAGTACGGCGTTTCGGCGGGTTGTGCTTCGAGTCCGATAGTCAGCGCGGCGGTTTCGAGCCAGTGAAAAACGTCGTTGGGAGTTGGGGATTGGGGATCGGCAGGCGTCGGCCTCCCCGTCAAAACGCCGAGGGCCTCACCAAGGCGCGACGGTGGCCAGAGGCACGATTCAGGAAGTGAGTTGGCCATTGTGCAGGCGCAAGTGGCGCCAGTCCGCGCTTTCCCAGAATTCGTCACGAATCGCGCGTTCGGCTTGAAGCATGGCCTGGAAGCGCGGGCCGTGGCCGTCTTCGACAATTCGACCGTCCTCCATGACGAGCACGCGGTCGAACTCCAGCGCTTCGCGTATGTCATGCGAGATAAAGATCAACGTGGCGTCGCGCCACACTTCGCGAGCCCGTTTGAGCAAGGCGTGCCTTTGTTCGAAATCGAGTCCACGGAAGGGTTCATCTAAAATCGCGAGCCGGACGTTGGGGCGCAGCAGCGCGCGGGCTAGTCGAACGCGCTGTCCTTCGCCGCCCGAGACCAGACCGCCGCCTTCGCCGAGGGGAGTGTCGAGACCATTGGGGAGCCGCTCGATCACGCGCTGCAATTGAGCGGCGTCAATCACGTCGTCGATGCGCGCTGTTTCGGCTGAGCCGTAGCGTAGATTATCGGCCAGCGGCCGGTTCCAGAGCTGCACCGAGGGGTCCACCCAAGCGGCATGCGCGCGGATTTGGTCGAGGTGTGATTCATCGAGCTCGACGCCGTCGACAAACACGCTGCCGGATGCGGCGCGATGCCAGCCCAGCAGCAATCCGGCGAGGCTCGATTTTCCGGCGCCCGATGCGCCGACGATGGCGACGTGCGAGCCCGCGGGGATGGTCAGACTAATATCGCGCAGTATCTGATGGCCTGCCGCGACGACGCTGACGTTCTTGAATTCGATCGAGACTGGCGCGGAGAGCGGGGCACCATTCGATGCCGCGGGCGCACGTTGATCTAGCGCACCGAGTGGTTCCAGCAGCCGAAGCGTGACATTTCGATAGGCCGGATATTGCCACGCGATGAGAGCGACTTCCTGGCCGAGAGCGGGAAGATTCAGCGCCCAATACACGAGCAACAGCACTGCGCCGGTCTCTCCGCCGCGCGCCAGATGCGACGCCAGCAGCCAAATCGCGAGAGCGAAGCCGGCGAAGAACTGCACGGTCTCGAGGGAAATGACCGAGCGCTGCAGGTTCAATCCGGCGCGTGCCCAGTCGGTGAGCAGGGACTCATGCTCGCGGCGCATGGCCGATTGTCCGCCGTGCGTGTGGATGGCTATCAACCCGAGCAGCGCGTCCAGATAGAAATGCGAGAGTGCTCCGGCGTGGGTGCGAAGGCGAAGATCGCGTTCCATCAGCAACGGTTGGGATGCGAGCGGAATCGCGATGGCGGCAAGCGCGGCGAGGATCGCAATCGGTGCGCTGGCTGGATCGAGCCAGACGATGCCGGCGGTGGTGAAGGCAATCTCGAAGAGGAAGCGCAGAAGCTGGCCGCCGAGTTCTGGCAGGCGGCGGATCAGGTGGATGCTGTGGCTGCGGTCGGCCATATCGGACTTAAGGCGGCTTTGGAAATAGCGATCACCCAGGCGTGGGATTTTTTCGAGGAACGCGACGCGCAGCCGGATTTCCAGACGCCGTCCGAGGCGCAGCAGGCTGGTTGCGAGCGGGATTTCGAGGAATAGGAGAACGGCTGAGAAACCGATTGCGGGGGCCAGCAGTTCGCGGCCAGCGCTCAGCAGACCGCGGAATAAGATCGCTTCGACGATCACAGCGGCGGCGGCCAGTGCGAGCGAGATAGTGATGACGGCGGGAGTGAGAATACCATCCGCGCGCAGCAAGCGTAGGAGTTCGCGGCCGGGACGAGCGGTGGGTTGTTGCAAGCTGGCCAGTAATTCCGGGGAGGAGGGCGCATGTGCCTGACTGGGTCCGATCGCGCGAACCAGCACTGCGCCTCGCATCATGAGCCCATCTCCGCCGGGCCTCACGGACCAATAATGTTCCGGGATGGTGTCGTCATGAAGGAGCAGTTGTTCGAGCAGACGGGCACTCTCGGCGCCGCGAGCGATCGCGCCTGAATCCACGAGCGACGCGAGCATGCGAACACCGGCGTCGAGCGCCGCGAGCGATCGCCAATCGGGATCGTTCTTCGCCCGGTCGATCACAGCAGCGTCGTTGATGCCGAGGGCGTGTAAGCGTCGGCGTAATGGGGCGAGAAAATCATCCGAGCCCGCGTACTCGCGCCAATCCTCGGCCGCGACGGGTTGGCTGTGCGGATAAAGGTCACGCAGGAAGCGCTCGGCGCTTACCCACCGGCGGCCGACTGCGGGATCCATCAGCTCGATATATTTGCCGAAACGGCGCCAAACGATGACGAAATGAGTGACGCCCGAAGGCAGCACCACTACAGCGATGGCGGGCAGCGCGCGGGCTTCATCGAGCAGGACGTGATCGGACGGAAGCATGATCTGCTCGGCCTCGAGTCCAAGCTGATTCGCCACTTCTTCGAGCGTGTCGATGGAGGTGCCGTCGACGTCGGTCTGGCAGGCCTCGCGCAAGCGGCCGTAGTTGACCGGGATGCCGAATCCGTCGAGGAGCGATTTGAGCGCGGCGGGACCGCAGTCCATGTTGGAGGTCTGGACAACTTCGGGGACGATGAGGCGGGTCCGCTTCGTCATCTGTGCGCGGGGCTCAACGTGCGAAGTGCGATCGCGGCGGGGGACAGGCGGGAGGTTTCAACGCGAGCGGTGGCTGGGGGCGAGATGGTTGTTGGTTGTCGGTTGTTGGTGAAGACGAGCTCGGCGCGGTCAGCGGCAACGGTTTGGACCCGCGCGGAAAACGTATCGCTCCCGATCGTCACAAGCGCTGATTGCCCCGGACGAATTTGGTCCGTCGATGGAAAATATGCGATCGCGCGGCCTTGTTCGATGCGCACGTTGGTCGATGTTTCGTATTGTGGGATGCGCGCGGCCAGCATCCACCAGACCCAAGCGCCCAAAAGAATTACAGCGAGAGCGAGGCCCAGCTTCGACGCGCGGAAATCATCCGCGTCCAGAGCGCGGAGCGTGCGGGCGAAAGCGATTCCCTGGTTCATTTTTCCGATCCAAACTGTTCATTGCCGGGATTGGGTTCGTTTGGAAATTTCGGTGTTTGATTGGTTCGCGAGTGGACCGGCACTTCCTCTGAGTGTATCGCGCACGTCAAGTGAAACGGCTTGCATTTCCCATGCGGACTGCGGAGTTAGGGCCGGTGGAGAGCTGTGAACGAGTCCGCATTATTCCGCCGCGGCCTGCTTCAGCAATTGCTTCATATTCAAATTGCGAATCAGGCGGTGCAGATAGTTGGGATGCAACCCGAGCAGCCGCGCGGCTTCGGTGTAAGTGCCCTGCGCCTGTTCAAAGGCGTTCAAGATGAGCTGCTTTTTGGCCTCGCGCAGCGCGTCGTGGAAGGCCGTCATGGAGGCGCCGGCCGATTCCGCTTTTTCGAGAATCGCCTCGGGCAGATCCTCGGGCAGGATCAGATCGGAGGAGCCCAGCACCACGGCGCGCTCGATCGCATTTTCGAGTTCGCGGACGTTGCCCGGCCAATCGTAGTTCATTAAACCGGCGCGCGCCTGCGGCGAAACACCCAGGACGGGACGGTTGGATCGCTGCGAAAATTTGGCGGTGAAATAGCTGGCCAGCAGCGGGATGTCTTCGCGGCGCTCGCGCAGGGACGGCATGCGTACGGCAACCACGTTGAGGCGGTAGTACAAATCCTCGCGAAAACGGCCGCGCTTCACTTCTTCCTCGAGGTCGCGATTGGTGGCCGCAATCAGCCGCACGTTCAGCTTGATGGTGCGCGTGCCGCCCACGCGCTCGAATTCCCGTTCCTGCAGCACGCGCAGTAGTTTGGCCTGCAACAGCGGCGCAAGCTCACCAATTTCGTCGAGAAAAACCGTGCCGCCCTCGGCCACTTCGAGCTTGCCTTTCTTCTGCGCGATGGCGCCGGTGAACGCGCCTTTCTCGTGCCCGAACAGTTCGCTTTCCAGCAGCGTCTCGGCCAGGGCGGCGCAGTTGATGGCCATGCAAGGTTTGTCGGCGCGGCCGCTATTGCGATGGATGGCGCGCGCTACAAGCTCCTTGCCGGTTCCGCTCTCGCCGAAAATCAGAACGGTGACGTCGCGCGGCGCCACGCGCGCGATGAACTGATACACGTCGCGCATGCGCGGGCTGTCGCCCACCATATTGTGTTCCAGGCTGATCTCGGCCTGCAGGCGGCGATTCTCCTGCTCGAGCGATTCCATGCGGCGCGCGTTATCCAACGCCGCTGCCGCGATGCTGCCGATGCCGGTGAGAAGCTGCAGGTGATTCTCGTCAAAGTGCGCTTTGGGATTCGAGGCGTCGAGGTAAATCACGCCCAGGATGCGGTCGAACACTTCAAGCGGCACGGCGAGCACGCTGTGGATGCGGCGTTCCAGGATGCTGGCGGTGTCGGAGAACGATTCGGTGGATGACAGGTCGTTGGATAGAACCGCGACCCCGTCGGACAGCACTTGGGAAACGATGGTGCGGCTGACCTGTACGGCGGGATTGGGCCCAGTCACGCGATCCCAACCGAAAATCGAAGTCCACTCGTCCATGCCGTGTTCGCACAGCAGAATGGCCGCGCGATCGGCCGGCGCGACTTCGAAAATCCGAGAGAGCACCTCTTTTTCCAGCGCCTCGAGACCGCGCACGGAGTTCACTGCCTTGCTGATGCGGAGCAGCGCGTTCAAATCGGAAAGGGTGCGGCTGCTGGGCTGGAGCGCGTCATGCTGCAAATAGCGGGCGTCTTTTTTTCGAAGGACGATCGTGGACGCGCCGCCGCCCCCTCCATCGGACTTGTTGAACTCAACCGACGTGGAAACGCTTTTCGCGTGCTCCGCCTCCGGCACCACGAATACGAACAGCGAGCCTCCGATCTTGATCTCATCGCCGGACACCAGCGCGCGCTCGGTGACGGGAACGCCGTTCACGAAGGTACCGTTACGGCTGCTCAAGTCTTGAATCTTGAATTGGCTTCCATTGCGGAGAATGATGCAGTGGCGGCGGGAGACGCCGACGTCCAGTAGCGAAATCCCATTCGACGGTTCGCGCCCGATGGTGACCTCGGCTTCCGCAAGGGGGATGCTGGTTCCCTTCAGAGGGCCGGTGACGGCGTCCAGCTCGGCGGCAATGTCCGGCATCTCACGCGTAAGTATATCGGATACGAGACAGAAAGGAAGTGTTTTTGAGTAAGTGGTGGAGTACGGAGGTAGAGGGTAAGAGTTGAAGAGGTCCGTCTCAGGTGAAAGCCCTATCTGTCTAGATAGGGTGTCTATCCGAGTAGATAGCTTTGTTAGTCTGGCACCTTAGAATCGCGCCTCCGAGCGAGATGCTGTTTATTCCAGTTACTCTCACGGGTTCAGTTACTTGCACCCACTTAGTACGCGCAGATTTTGAGTTGTGGTACTGTTGGCATCCGAGTTGCATTCTTTAAGAGCGTTCAAGCAAGCAGCAATCAAAAAAACAAGGGAGAACGGACCAATGAAAACCAAGACGAACATCAAAGCGGGCATGGCGATCTGGGGAACCAAGAACTAAGGAGGAATGAGCCAATGAGGACCAAGACCAAAATCAAGGCAGGCATGGCAATCTGGGGCACCAAGAACTAACGATATTTGCCCGCGTGGCGTTGTTGCAGGCCGCGCGAGGGATTCGAGAGCAAGAAAACGGGCCGTGACGGAACCGGGGAAATCCGGATGTCGCGGTCCGTTTTCATTTGGGGGGCGCGATAGCCGGGAGGCTCCCTCTAAGGCGAACGCCCTATCTGTCTGGATAGGGTGACTATCTGAGTAGATAGGGGTCGAGGCCTGAAGACCTTAGGATTGACCTCGAGCGGACGGGGCCCGTTCGGGGCTTAGTGATTTGTATTCAATTGCTTCCACCTGCTTAGTACATTCAAATTTCGAGTTATGGTACTGGTGGCATCCCAGTTGCATTCTTCTAAGCGTTCGTAAGTAAGAATAAGTACAAAAAGCTAAGGAGGTATAAGCCAATGAGGACCAAGACCAAAATCAAAGCAGGCATGGCAATCTGGGGAACCTAGTTATCAGCGCCGCCGCGTGACGTCAACCGGCGCCACGCGGCGGTCATGTCCGGCCAGGGCGCTCCTGGTGAAGGTACAATGCAGACTGCCGGGTGATGAGCGCGCTAACCCAAGATCTGCGGTACGCCCTGCGTACTTTCCTCAATAGTCCGGGCTCGACGGCCGTTGCGATCGCGGTTCTGAGCTTAGGGATCGGCGCCAACGCGGCGATCTTCAGCGTCACAAACGCGGTTCTCTTCCATCGGCTGCCTTACAAAGATTCCGACTCCCTGGTTTTTCTGTGGGAGAACAACGTATCCAAGGCGGTGGGGCTGTGGCGCCTTTCCGCGGCCGACTATCGCGAGTTCCGAACTCAAAATCAAGTGCTGGCTCAGATGGCCGCCATGAGCTTTCAATCCTCGGCGCTGACCATCGGCGAGCTGCCCGAGCGCATTGAAACGGCCTCAGTCTCCCCTCAGCTCTTTGAGATCCTGGGAATGAATCCCGCGTTGGGACGCTCGTTCGCTCCCGATGAGGACCAGCCGGACAAAAACCACATCGCGATTCTGAGCGCGGGTCTGTGGGAACGCCGCTTTGGCCGGGATCCCAAAATCCTAGGACGGAAGCTGTTGCTCGACGAAGGCTCGTTCACCATCGTCGGTGTTGCTCCGCCCGAGTTTGTGCTTCCGGGCAGCCAGTCCGAGCTTTGGATTCCCTACACCGCCGAACCAAAGGATTTTCTGCCCACCAATCGCGGGCTCCATCTGCTGCAGGTTGTCGCGCGGTTGAAGCCGGGGATTTCGCGCGACCGGGCGCAAAGCGAGCTGCGGATCATCGCGGACCGGCTGGCGCGCGATTATCCGGATTCGAATGCGGGGTTCAGCGCGGAACTGGTGCCTTTGCGCGAGCAACTGATCGGGGATGTTCGCCCGACGCTGTGGATTCTGAGTGCGGCCGTGGTGGCGGTGCTGTTGATCGCCTGCGTCAACGTCGCCCATCTGCTGCTGGCTCGTGCGAGCGCTCGCGAGAAAGAGATCGCTGTGCGGACCGCGCTAGGTGCGAATCCCGGGCGATTGGTGCGCCAGCTTCTGACGGAGAGCGTTCTTCTGGCCGTGATCGCTGGAGTCTTCGGGCTCCTGATCGCGTATTGGGGCACGTGGATACTGGCCAAGCAGGCACCGGCGGGTCTTGCGCAGAGTGGAGAAGCAACGCTCGATTGGCGGGTTCTGGCCTTCACTTTAGGTGTATCGATCATTACCGGCCTGGCGTTCGGCCTGATGCCCGCGTTGTCCAGCGCGCGGTCGAATTTGAATCTGGTGCTGCGCAGCGGAGGTCGAGGTGGAACCGGCGGACGCACTCGAACGCGGCTGCGGGACATTCTGATGGTGTGCGAGGTGGCATCCAGCGCGGCGTTACTGATCGGCGCTGGGTTATTGATTCGCAGCCTGGTCCGCTTGCAGGAAGTGAGCCCCGGTTTTCAAACCGATCATGTACTCACGATGCAGGTTTCCCTTCCGCCGGCCCGTTATTCCGGCCTGAAGGTTGGATTATTCTACGACCAGCTTCTGCGGCGTGTGGCGGCGCTGCCCGGATTGCAAGCCTTCGGAGTTTGCCGCTTTCTGCCTTTGAGCGGGCACGACATGGGACTCAACTTCCAGATCGAAGGACGTCCGCACGTGCGCGACGTGGATCAGCCGCGCGCCTACTATCGAACCGCCAGCAGCGGATATTTCAAAGCGCTCGGCATTCCACTGCTGCGGGGCCGGTTCTTCGACGATCGCGATAACCAGCAGACGCCCAAAGTCGCGATCATCAATGAAACCGCGGCGCGCCGCTACTGGCCGGGCGAGGACCCCATCGGCAAGCGCATTCTCTCTGGCTTGGATGAGAATCAATGGTCCACCATTATCGGTGTGGTGGGCGACGTAAAACATGTGGGGCTGGATGTGGGCAACGATCCGGAAACGTATTACCACTATCTGCAAATTCCACCGGAGGCGATGAGTCTCGCCGAGGGGACCTCGGCTCTCGCGATTCGCACCAGTTTCGATCCGGCCTCGATCACGTCGTCGGTACGCCAGCAAGTTCTGGCGATCGATCCCAGCCTGCCGGTGTTCAACGTCCACACCATGCAGGATCTGGTGTACGGGTCGGTGGCGCAGCCCCGGTTTCGTACGTTTCTCATCAGCATGTTCGCGGGGCTCGCGCTGGTGCTGGCCGCGCTCGGGCTTTATGGCGTGGTGGCTTATTCGGTTTCGCAACGAACCATCGAGCTCGGTGTTCGAGTGGCGTTAGGCGCGCAGCCTAGCAGCATTTTGAGCCTGGTGGTTTTTCACGCGGTGGGCCTGGCGGCGATCGGCCTTGCGATCGGCGTGGCTATTAGTTTGGCGGGAAGCCGGCTGATTGCGCGATTTCTATTCGGCGTCAATCCGGCCGATCCGGTCACGCTGGGAAGCACCGCGGTGCTCATTTTGCTGGTTGCCGTTAGCGCGAGTCTGTTTCCCGCGTTGCGAGCCGCCAAAGTGGATCCCGCCATCGCACTCCGCGCTGAGTAAGCGCACGCGAAATCAGTCGCCTCTAAGAAGCTCCCGCCTTGCCGATGAGGCAATGAGACGGAAGACTCCCGAGTGGAAACAGCACAATCCCCACGACTGCCCACCTCCGCAAGACTTTTCGTAGCCTTGATTGGGCTGGCCGGGTTAGCCGGAAGCGCCGTTACTTTGCATGGATGGATTCCCCAACCTCAGCCTCGATTCGTGGTGTGCCTCATCGTGGCGGTGGTTTCTTCACGGATGAAGGTTGTGTTTCCCGGTGTGAACGGCACCATGTCGCTCAGCTTTGTTCTGGTCATGCTTGCTCTGACGGAGCTGACGCTGCAGCAGACGCTGTTCGTAGCGGTCTCGGCCGCGGTCGCGCAAAACTGCAAAGTGAAGAGGAGGGTAAAAGCAGTCCATCTTTTCTTTAACTCGACGGCCATCGCGCTGGCGACGCTAGCAGCCAGTTGGTTTTATCACAAGCCTTGGCTGGCAAATACGGCGGAAGGCGAACTGTTACGGCTTACGCTGGCGGGAGTCGCCTATTTTCTAGTCAACGTCGGAACCCTCTCTATGGTGGTTGCGCTCAGCGAGCGGCAAAGTCTCCAGACGCTCGTACGGAGCTTCTGGAATTGGACCTTCTGCTATTACCTGGTTGGCGTTTCCCTTGCCGAAATGGCGCATCGGGCGTCCGTATGGCTGGGGTGGACGTTCATTCTTGTTCTGCTGCCACTGCTCTATCTGATTTATCGCTCGGTGCGGTTGTACTTCGGCAAAATGGAGCAGGAAAAAGCTCACGCCGAAACCATGGCCTCGCTGCATTTGCGCACCATCGAAGCGCTCGCGACAGCCATTGAGGCAAAAGACGAATGCACGCACGACCATCTGCGCCGCGTGCAAGTGTATTCGTTGGAACTCGCGAAACACCTGGGACTGTCAGCGGACGAGGTGAATGGGCTGCAGGCCGCATCGATTCTGCACGACATTGGAAAACTGGCGGTGCCGGATTACATCATTTCCAAACCCGGCAAACTGACTCCCGCGGAATTCGAAAAGATGAAGGCCCATACCATCGTCGGAGCCCAGATCCTGGAGCAGGTCGAATTTCCTTATCCGGTTGCGCCGATTGTCCGCTCTCATCACGAAAAGTGGGACGGTAGCGGCTATCCCGACGGTCTGAAGGCCGAAGACATTCCGATCGGCGCACGCATTCTATCGGCGGTGGATTGTCTGGACGCGCTCGCGAGCGACCGGCAGTACCGCCCGGCGCTTCCACTCGAGGAAGCCATGAACTATGTCGCGGGGCTGTCCGGGCACAGCTTCGATCCGCGAGTGGTGGATATCCTGAAGTCCCATTACCGCGAGTTCGAGCGTTCGGTCCAGAGTACGCCGCTTCGCAACCATCGGCTGGACAAAGATGTGATTGTCAGCCGCGGCGATGCTCCCGATGCGGGATTCGAGAAGAGAGCGGGAGATCGCGGCGCGGCACTGCCCGACTCGGTCGCAGCGGCACGTCACGAGATGCGGGACATCGCAGATCTGGCCGGTTTGGCCGAGCGATTAAAGCATTTTGTCCCCTACGATTGTTTGGCCGTCTACGTTCGGGATGGATCTGTTCTGCAGGCCTGCTATAGCATCGGACTGAATAGTCAAACATTTGGATCGATCGAGATCCCGGTGGGTCAAGGGCTCTCCGGATGGGTGGTGGAGAATGGGAAAGCGATCATCAATGGCAACCCGGCCGTCGAGCCGGGCTACATCGCGAACGCCGGGCAAATGGCGATTTTCTACTCGGCGCTCTCCATTCCGTTCGGCGGAGGAGCGGACCAATTGAGCGGTGCGCTCACTTTGTACCGCACTGAGAAGGACGCCTACAGTGCCGAGCACCTGCACGTCTTACAGGCCATCAGGCCGGACATCGCACGGGCCGTGGAGGAGATTCTCCGTCTCGAGAAGTCGGGGCAAGTTGGCGGCGTCGACGAGCTGACCGGTCTGCCCATCCTAGGGGCGCTCCTCGATTACCTACAAGATGGATTCATCGTGCACGGTAGACCGGTTGCGGTTTTGCTGTGCGACATCGACCGGTTCCAGCGAGTGAATGAGCGGTTTGGACGCGCGGCGGGCGACGAGCTGCTGAAGCGGATCGCGGACATCCTCGGAAAGCACCGGCGCAATGCCGATTACCTGGCGCGGGTCGGGGCAGACGAGTTCGTACTGCTGCTCGCGGACGCGCGCCCGGAAGAGTTGGCCGGCAGAATGGACTCACTCGATCATCTGGCCGCGAGTGCTTGCCGCGAAGTGTGCGGGGAAGAAGGCGCGGGCCTTGTGATCGGCGTGGCCTGCTTCCCCGAGAATGGCTCCGACGCTCGAAGCCTCATGGCTTTCGCCGAGCAGTCCCTCGATCGAGCCAAGCAATCGCGCCGCGCCGAGCGCAATCCTTTAGCGGAGCTCGATTACTCGCTGCGTCTCGAGAGCTAATGGCCTGAGGCCGCTTTCCAGGCTTTCACGTCCACGCCGCCGTGGATCATTCCCTGGATCATGCCGCTGAAGAATACGTAGGGGTGTGCCGGCTCGAGCGCGCTCGCGTCATCCAGGCGCTTCCGAAGTTCGGCCGGGATGGTGAATTCGAGCGACGCGAGATTGTCGTTGAGTTGGGCCAGGCTGCTGGCGCCGAGAATCGTGGAAGTGATGCCGGGCTGCGTGACCACCCACTGCAGCGAAACTTGCGCGGGCGATCTTCCAATCTGCTTGCTGACATCCAGCAGCACTTCCAGGATCCGCCAGTTGTTCTCGGTGAATTTGTTGAACGGGCTTCCTTTCGTCAGGCGGCCGTCGCCGGTTCCGCTATTGCCCTCGCGTTTGTACTTGCCGGTCAGGAAGCCGCCGCCCAGCGGGCTCCAGGGGCAAATCGCGATCCCGAGTTCCTGAGCGGCTGGGATATGTTCGCGTTCGATATTGCGCTCGATGAGCGAGTATTCCAGTTGCAGCGCCGCGACGCCTTCCTTGCCTTGTTGCTCGGCGAGGGTGTGTGCGCGCGCCACGTACCAGGCGGGCGTGTCGGAGAAACCGTAATGGTGAATCTTGCCGGCGCGCACCAGATCGGTCAGCGTGTTGACGACTTCTTCGACCGGCGTGACGGTATCCCAGGCGTGCAGCCAGTAGAGATCGATGTAGTCGGTGGCGAGCCTGCGCAGCGATGCGTCGATCGCGCGGTAAATGTTCTTGCGTCCGTTGCCGCCCGAATTCGGATTGCCGGGCGAGCCGTTGAAGGTGAATTTAGTGGCCAGCACAATCTGATCGCGCAGCTTGCGGTCATGGATGAACTTGCCGCACATCTGTTCGCTTTGGCCGAGTTGATAGCCATCGGCGGTGTCGACGAAGTTGCCCCCCGCGTCGACGTAGCGGTCGAAAATGGTTTTGGAAGCGGCTTCATCGGCGCCCCAGCCCCATTGCGTTCCAAAAGTCATGGCGCCCAGGCACAGCGGGCTGACGCGCAGACCGGTACGTCCCAAGGTGGTGTAGTTTTTGAGGTCCATATGCTCCTGATGTGATGATAGCGTCTGACGGGTCTGGAATCAGCCCAACGGCTAGTGTCCAAATCTGCGTGGGCCTATTTGCCGCCGCCCTTTAGCCAAAGCGTTGCAAGCGTAGAAAGAGTGCCGAGAATCCCGCCAATCAAAGCGGCCCAGAGGGGCATGAACGATTTCCATCGGTCCGCTGCGTCCACTTGGCGATCATGAAGAGTAATGGCCGTTTGCAAGAGTGCGGATACAAAGTCAGATGGTAATGGAGGCCGCTCCTGTCCTTCTGCATGAGGCAGCACGTACCTCGCGACAAGCGAAAGACCAGCCTCCTCTCCGGTACTGACTCTGAACAACTCACGATGTTCCTTAGCAAGCCCAAACCAGTCTGTGGCCGAGTCGGGAGACCCTTGAAGTTCTCTCGCGATTCCGGTTTCTTTGCGCCGTGCATATGGATCAAGCGCAAGCACCTGAATCAGTGCAAGCACGTCGGCCAAGCGACCTGTTTTCGTATACGGCCCCGCGATCATTCACCGTCCCCCGTACCCAATTATTATTCCTTAAATGCATCCCCAAGGCAGGTCTGCCGCGCAAAGGCACAGGTCTGTTCGACAACCGCTAGAATTGAGGGGACGACATGAAGGTGTTCATCTCATACGGCGCCGCTGCCGATCAGGTTACTGCGCTCCGTCTCCAAGCGTTGGGAGTCGTCAACGGGCTCACGGTGTACGTACCGCCGGCTCACACTCGCCAAGGCGTTGAGGTTCTACTTGATCCAGAAAGTGCTCAAAAGCTGAGCGAGGCAGAAGTCGTCTTGGGCGTCGTTGGGGCGGGGCTGGCGGAGGCGTGTCGGCAGGAGCTCAACGCCGCGATGGCTCTTCGGAAGAACATGATCATAATGTCTTACCCAGCCTTCGCATACCAACTTCAACAATACTTTACGAACCTGGTTGTGATCGACCCAGCCAATCCCGATGAAGCGGAGGTCGGCATTGTGGGGCGTCTGAAGGCCATCAATGCACAGCAGAATGCAAAGAAAGCACTGTTGGCATTGGGCACGCTTGCCCTCGGGCTGCTCCTCTTTGCTTCCGTCGATCGCGATTAGTTCCAAATGAGGCCGAGCCGGTGTACGATCGACAGCTCCTGTCTCATTGCTCTCGATCATCTGGATCTTCTCCCGCGGCTAAGTTTTCTGTTTTCGATTGTGCTTGTGCCAAAGGCAGTGCGCGAGGAGCTTTTTAAGCGCAGGATCACCAAAGATCGCTTGCAGTCTCTCTTTGAGGACAACGCGTTTTTCCAACGCTGCGACGGCTACGAAAAGGGAACAGTTGATTTCCTTCTCGCGGAACGAACTCGGGAAGGAGCACAAGATCGCGGCGAGGTTGAGGCGGTGGTGCAAGCTTCCCAGTTTGGGGCGACGGTGATCGTTGACGATCCTTGGGGCCGGGAATTGGCCGAAGGCAACGATCTGGAGGTTCATGGAACTTGGTGGATTCTTCAAAGGTTCCACGAGTTGGCTTTATTTTCCTCGACTACTCTTCGCGATTCCCTTGCATCGCTGCAACTTCGGGGAATACGATTGCCGTGGGCGGCAGTGAATGAATTCTTGATGCAAATCGGACAGCGACCGCTGTAGACGCCTCTGCAACTTGCCGCGCTTGAGTTGAACCTCGTACCGTGGAATCAGATGACCGCGCAATCGGAGGAAATCCCGCCGCTCTGGCTGTGGCCGAACCTGTTGAGCCTGGATGCGCCGATCGTCGCGGTGCTGTGGCAGGGATTCCTGGCTTATCGCTTTTCGATCCCGCTGCGGCCGGCTGGAAGACTCGTGCTCGGCTTGACGGTGTGGGCGATTTATCTCGCGGACCGGCTGCTGGACGCGCGAAGGCCGCCGACGCTGGCCGAGCCTGCGCGTCATCGTTACTATCGGCAGCATTCGCGTCTCATGGCGGCGTTGTTAGCCGTGGTCGCGGTTTCCGATGCTGCGATCGCGATGCTGTGGCTGCGCCCGGCGGTCCTGCGCGACGGCCTGATACCGCTCGCGGGCGTTCTGCTTTATCTCGCGGTGATCCACTTTGCGGGCAAGTCCATCGCAGTGCCCAAGGAAATCGCGGCTGCGCTGCTGTTCACGGGTGGGACTTTCGTCGCGGCTTGGGCGGCGCTTCCGTGCCCGCAACTGGCCTGGGCCGCTGCGGGATTTTTCGTTTTATGTCTAGCGAACATGATCGCGATTGAGGCCTGGGAGGCGCTAGAGCCGCCTCTTCATCCACTCACGCGATGGCTCGCGAGCACGTATCTCGTGTGGGTTCCAGCGGCGGTGATCATTTGCGTGCTGCTCGGACGCAATGCCTGGTACGACTCGATCGCCTTGAGCGCTGGGGCGTGCGCGTTGCTCTACTGTATCGGCCGGCGGCTGTCGATCGAGGCGCGGCGCGCTCTGGTGGATGGTGTGTTGCTCAGCCCGATGCTGTTTTTGATGCTTCGATGAACGCGGACCCGATCGCGCCTGCGTACCGCTGGCTCGAATATGCGGCTTTCGGCCATGCGCTCGAGGACGCCCGATTGGATTTTCTCGCCTACGCGGTGGATGCCCGCCGGGTATTGATCTTAGGTGAAGGAGACGGGCGATTCCTGGCCCGGCTGCTCGAATACAATCGACACACCAACGTTACCGTGATCGACAGCAGCGCGCGAATGATCGAGTTGGCGCGCGATCGAGTGCCTGGTAGCGAGTTGTCACGCGTACAATTCCTGCATGGCGATTGGAGCGTTCTGCCGGCGCACTCGTTCGACCTTGTGGTGAGCCATTTCTTCCTGGACGTGTTCGCGAGCGCGGAGGCCGAGGCGGTGATTGCCAAAGTCAGCGCCGTTCTCGCGCCGGGCTCGGCGTGGCTGATTAGCGAATTCCACGAGCCAGCCGACGCATTTCGACAACTGCACGCCCGTCTCTGGCTGCGTGCGATGTACGTTTTCTTCGCGGCAACCACTGGATTGCGCGCATCGAAGCTTCCACGCTATCGCGATTGCCTGGTGCGCTACGGATTCGCCGAGGTCGATTACAGCGAACGCAGATTCGGTCTCATCCGATCGCAAGTCTGGCGGAAGACTACTTCCATACAAACCGCGCCAGATCGCGATCCTTGCGCACTTGGTCCACCGGAAACACCTGGTTGTGCATCACCACATAAACGCCCGGCGTGAGGACGCGCGCCGCGAACAGGCTCTCGGTCAGGTTTTGCAATCCGTCGCTGCCCTCGAATCCCAGCGGTGTCATGGCTCCGGTGAGCACGATCGGATATTGCAGGGCGCCAGCCAGGCTCCGCTGTAACAAGAGTCCCGTGTCGACCAGGGTGTCGGTGCCGTGTGTGATCACCACCGGCGCCGGTGCTTCGGCCAGCTTCTCGCGGACCACGCCGAGCACTCGCTCGCGATCGGCATCCGTCATCTCCAGGCTGTCTTTGTTCATCAGATGCGTGACTTCGATCGTGGCGTCGGGCAGCCGCAGCATGCGGAAATAGCGATCAATCTTGCTGTCGAGATTCTGCACATTGCCGGTCTGCTCGGAGTAGACCTTCTCGATGGTGCCGCCGGTTGCGATGACGTAAATCCGTTGCATTATTAAGATCGGCCAGCGTTGGGGCCGCTAGCTGGAGCCAAAGAGGCGTTCGTCAAAAGCAAATGGTATCGCGGGTTCGGCGATAATTTGTTCGAACTCCGGGTGCGTCGGATTCAACAAGAAGTTGAACTCGTCCGGAACTACGGCGGAACGCACGCGAAGGACAGCGGACGCGAGCGAGTCTATCCAATGGTCACCCAGTTCCTTTGGTCCGGCATGCAGAAGATGCATGCCGACATCGTCTTCAGTCAGGATGCTGAGTCCATCAGGAATGAATGCGCTTACCGAGACATAGCCCACCGGGAAATCCTGTTTCGACATATGGACCAGATTCTCCAGAACCGCGAGCGAAATGCTCTCCGCCATATAGACCACCGCGTGTCCGGGGGAATTCCATCGGCCACCAACCCGCCTAGCACCTTCACCGTCCAAACGCGCGTGAATGGCACGGCAGACCCGGTAGACGCGCTGGCTCATCTATGAGGGAATATTATGTTCGATCCGCGTTAAGACCTGCTCGACCAAATCGATGCCATCTCTCTCTTCTAATAACTGCGATGGCGAGCGATTGTCAAAGAGTTGAAGGGGAGTTGCCAGCCAATGAGATGCTTTGTTCTCGTCCCCAAAGACGGCGACTGCGTGCGCGACAACCGGCAGGATTCGTTCCATGCTCGGGGGAGGATCGGCACTTCTGGTGATCTCGCCTGTATCTGGCATTCGAAGGCTTTGCTCACGAGGTGAGAAGAAGCTCTTTCGTTCCGTCTTCTCCAGTTTCCTCTTTCCCAGTTCGCCAAATCGGGCCTTGGCTCGCGACTTGAGCAAGCGAAACTGTGTCTCGCTTAGTGCCATTTCCTTACAGATCTGATCCTGGCTTTCTTCATGCAAGTAGAATCGCGTCAAGATATCGCGATCTCTTTGCGATAAAGCCGCCATCACCTGATCAACGAACTCAGCCTTCCGATGGAAATCCGCCGCCTCTTCTGGGTTCTCCTGCCGAAGATCGAGGGGCTGCGTCCGCGGTTGGCGATCGCTGGTGCCAGTTGCGGCCTGCCTTCGAACGATGGTCCGAACAAAACCCATGAGCCGTTCGGGGTCTCTCAACTCATCGCGGCGGATCGCCTGCACGACGGACAGAAAGATGTCGTGGATTGCGTCGTCTACCTCAGCAGTTCCCAATTGACGAACCAAGTAGAAGCGAATTCCTCTTGAAAAAAGCCGATACAGCTCCTCCATGCCGTCGGTCTGTCCGGAGCGAATTCGGGACACCAGATCGGACCAGTCGGGGTAGACAGCCGCAGCTCTAGCCGACTCCTCTGGATCGAGGAGGATCTCTGGCATTGGCAACTCAGGAAAGCTATGCATGTGCCGCTGCCCTTATTGTAGCCTCCCAGTTCGACCTCTCATATCCGCTGCATGGATCAGATGGCCTGCCGCGAAAGCTGCTTCAGTGGAATCCGATTTTCCAGGATCAGTTTTCGCACTTCGCGCGGCGACAGCTTTCGAATGCGTTCCACATCGCGGCGCTTGGCGAGCATGCGCGGCAGCAGCAACAGCGTTTCCCAATCGCCCTTCAGCATCGCGAGCGCGGCTTGCATTTTCCCGCGCCATCCTGGAAATTTGCCCACTTCACCTTGTCCCATCATGGCGGCCCACGCGCCCGCGCTCAATCGCATCGCGTAGTACACGCCGTTCAACCACAGCAGGCTCCACGGAAATAGCTTCGCGGCCAACAATACGCGATTTCGTTCGATCAGTTCCAGCCGGCGCGACGATCGTAACCCGAGCGTTGTCCCGCGATGATGCCGCACCACCGCCCGCGGAATATACAGGCACTTCCATCCAGCGATCCGCGCGCGCAGCCCGAGCTCCGCGTCGTCGCCGTACGCGAATAAATCCTCATCGAAGCCGCCGATCTCGTCGAGCATCGCGCGCCGGTACATGGCCGCGCATCCATCGGGCCACAACACTTCTTCGATGCGATCATATTGGCCTCGATCCAACTCGCCCGTGCCTCGCCCGCGGTTCTGGCCGTCCGGATAGATCAAGTGCCCGACCTTGTCGATGCGCCGTGGATCCTCGTGCACCAAAATTTTCGACGCCGCCATTCCAACATCGGGACGATTGGTGAAGGCTCTCGCCAATGCTTCCAGCCACCCGGGCTCAGCCTCGGCGTCATTATTCAGCAAAGCCACAAATTCGCTGTCGGACACCGCAAAGCCTTGGTTATTTGCCGCACAGAAGCCGCGGTTGTCCTCATTGCGGATGAGTTTCACTGGTAGTAGGGGGTTCTGCTGCCATTCACTTACTACCATCTCGGGCGAACCATCATCGGAACCGTTGTCTACAACCACCACCTCAAACGGCTGGTTCACCTGCTGACACTTAAGTGATTGCAAGCAGGCTCTTAAAAGATGGAGACGATTCCAGTTCACCACTACTACCGAAATAGCCCCTTGGCGGTATGTTCGCACCGACTGTAGTATTATAACCGTAAGCTAGCAGGCAACTTATATGTTTTCTGTGGGTGAAACACTCAAACGCGCGCGCGTGGCACAGGGCGTCGATCTCTGCACATTGGCAGCGCGGACAAAAATCAACCTCAAATATCTGGAAGCGATCGAATCCGATGATCGCAGCAGTCTGCCGAGTAGCTTCTTTTACCGAAGCTTCGTCGATCAGTACGCCAGAGCTTTGTCGTTAGACACGCGGGAGATCGATGCTGAAGTCGATCGCGTGTTAAGCGCAGATGCACCTCTGCCATTACCTGGATACGAAAGCGTGGTGGCTCGTAATGTCCCGCCGTTGACATCCGCCCATCGCTTTCATTCACGCCGCACGTACGGATCGCTGGCCACTCTGGTTTTAGTAGTGGTGGGATGCTCGGGAGTCTACACGGTGTGGCGCAACTGGAGATCAGACTTCAGCGTTCATGCGGCGATCGATAATGTGCGATCGCTTGCCAAGGCAAAAATCGCTCAGGGCAGCTCGGCGAAAATCGCGCCGCCGCACGCGCCGGCTCCACAACCCCCGGCTCCTTCTGTGGCTCGCCCGGAAGCGCGCGTCGAAACGATTGCATCGGAGACTGTCGCGGCGCCGGCCAACTATAAAGTAATGGTCGATCTAATGGCGCGTGAAGCCACTTGGCTGTCGGTGTCGTCCGATGGCAAGCCGGTGTTTTCCGGCATCCTCGAAGCCAACCAGACCAAGAGCGTGGGCGGCAAGCAGTTCGCAAAGATGCGCGTTGGAAACGCGGCCGGCCTGGAAGTGCGGCTGAATGGAAAGCTGCTGGGACCGCTGGGCGCTCGGGGCCAAGTGCTGGTGGTGCTCTTTACGCCCGACAATTTTGAAATTGTGGCACAGCCCAGAGAAAGCGACGACTAGCGCACTATTGCGCTTGGCCCATCTTCTCGCTTTCGGCTTGTTGGGTACGCAGCATGCGCTTGCGCTGTCTCTCGATGCGTAAGAGCTGCTGGCGGCGGCGATGCTTGATGGAATCGTCCACCATGCGCCAGAATTTTCGGAAGTATTCGACGGCGGACGCGATGCCGAAGATCACGACGCCCCACATCCACAGCATTGCGAATCCGCTGAGCGCTTCCCAGCGAATGCTGAGCAAGATCATGCAAATGGCGACTACTTGGGTGATCATCTTGGTCTTGCCAAGATCGCTGGCTTGGATGGTATAGCCTTCGGCGGCGGCGATGCTGCGCAGTCCCGACACCGCGAACTCGCGTCCGATGATCAACACCACCATCCACGCCGGAACGCGCCGGATCTGGACCAGGGAAATGAGCGCGGCGGAAACCAGGAGTTTATCGGCGATGGGATCGAGCAGCGTGCCGACGGTGGTGATTTGCTTCCAGCGCCGGGCCAGATAGCCGTCCAGCAAATCCGTAGCGGCGGCGATCAGGAAAATTCCGAGCGCCAGGAATGCGTTTGGGACCAGGACTTCGCCGCGCCAGTCGATCCGCAGCTTCTGCTCCACCAGCACGGCCACCAGAAATGGCACGAAGAAGATGCGGAGAATCGTGAGCGTATTCGGCAGATTCATAGGGGCGCGTCTTCCGGGATCTGGAATCCTGTTGACAAGAATATCACTCGGCAAGGTAGCTGGAGAGCCGCCGCTTGACGGACTCCGGGACCTCGGCATCGATCTCGCATACCTCGTCGCGATACTGGCTGTAGAGCACCTTGGCGCGTTCGTGAAGCAAATGAATCAGCGAACCTTCGCCCGCCGGGATGAGAAACCGCTGGCGGGACACCGGATCAAGCGGCAACGCCTTGTCGATGGCTTCGAGCAGCGCGTCGAAACCCGCGCCTGTATAGGCTGATACCGGAATCGCCTGGGTGCGCGCGCCGGCTTTCACTTCGCCCATGATTCGTTGTGTCAGGCTTTCGATGTCGCCACTGGCGGGATCCATTTGGGCCGTATTGATGAGATCCGTCTTGTTGAGCACCAGAATCTGCTGCGTCTGATCGGCGCCGATGTCGGCCAGCACTTCGAACACATGCGCGGTGTGTTGTGGAGCGCTGGGCGAGGAGGCATCCACCACGTGCAGCAGCAGAGCAGCCTCGGTAACCTCTTCGAGCGTGGCGCGAAAAGCCTTCACCAGCGTGGTGGGAAGATTCCGGATAAACCCTACCGTATCGCTCGCCAGCACCTTGCGGCGCGACGGCAGCGTGAGGTGCCGGACCGTGGGATCGAGCGTCGCGAACATGCGCGCATCGGCCATCACTTCGGCGCCGGTGAGCCGATTGAACAGCGTCGATTTTCCAGCGTTCGTGTAGCCAACCAAAGCGATGGTCGCCAGCGGAACCGATTGCCGCTGGCGGCGCTGCGTCCCGCGTCCGCCCCGCACGCTTTCGAGCTGATCGTTGAGTTTCTTGATGCGGCGGTAAATCCCCCGGCGATCGGTCTCGAGCTGCGTTTCGCCAGGTCCTCGAGTGCCGATGCCGCCGCCCTGGCGAGTCATCTCGATGCCCCGTCCGGCGAGGCGCGGCAACAGATAATTCAATTGCGCGAGTTCCACTTGCAATTGGCCTTCTCGCGTACGGGCGCGGCGCGCGAAAATGTCGAGGATTAATTGCGTGCGGTCCAGAATCTTGCAGTCGAGCGCGCGTTCCAGATTGCGCAGCTGGGTGGGGGTGAGTTCGGCGTCGAACAGGACCATGTCGGCGTCGTGGAAATTCACCAGGCGGCGAAGCTCTTCCAGTTTTCCCGAGCCGATGAGCGTGGCCGAATCGGGCGCCTGGCGGGATTGAACGATGGTTTCTTCGACGTGTGCGCCAGCGGTGTCGGCCAGCGACTTCAGTTCGTCGAGCGAGTCTTCGACGTCATTGGCGCCGGGGCTTGCCGGGCCTCTTTGGTTAGGACCCCGGTGCGAGCGGGACTTCAGGTCCAGCCCGACCAGAATCGCGCGTTCTTCGTTTGCAACCGCCAAGCGGGGTGTCTAATCCTCTACCGGTTCCGGATGCGGCGCGTGGCCACCAGCGGAGGTTCCGGCGGGCGCAGCGGCTCCGGAGGAATGTCCACCTGCCGATGCATGGAACGGTTTCGAGACCACGACGGTGGAGATAGCATGCTTAAAAATAAGCTGCTCCTGATTGTTGGTCTCGAGCACGACAGAATACTTGTCGAAACTCTTGATGCGGCCGGAAAGCTTCACGCCGCTCATCAAATAGATGGTCAGGAAGGTCTTGTCCTTGCGCGCATTGTTTAGAAAAGCTTCCTGGATATTTTGCGCCAGCTTTTCCATAGGCGTCCTTTGGCCGGTTTTGGGCTCGTTATCGTGAATGGTGGTCCCTCCCACCGCAAAATGGTGGTCCGACTTCATCATAGCGCAACGGCCGATCCAGGCGGCGCTGGGACCGGCCAAGCTACGTGGGCCTAAGAAGCGTCCGGATGGTGGTCAGCGACTCTTGCTAAATATTTCGCGATTCGGAGCGCTGTCTCTTGATCTTCGTCCCGGGTTGGCACCCCTCTAATCTCGGCGTGGTCAATAGCGTCTTGCACGACGCGGAGCGGATCAGGAGAGTCGACGATGTCACGAACGATCAGTCGGCACATTCCGGCTGCACGCGGATATCTCAGTAGTGTTCCCTCGGGAGTTAGGCCGACAGACAATCCCGATTCGCCGGCCTTCCGATAGAAGAGCTTGGGCATCGGCTTACCGGTGCGCTGATTATATGAGTCTGAAAAAGGATAGGCGCGATAG
>DATHMO010000357.1:0-3483 GCA_035486995.1 Bryobacteraceae bacterium | reverse complement strand
CTTGTTTCGTCGCCCTGCATGATGTTCGAGACCACGCCGACTACAGTCAGCCACGAATCCGGCGCGTTGCCCTTGAATAGCCGAAGGCGTTTGCCGACGGGGTCTTCTCCCGGCCAATATTGGCTCGCGAACAGCGAGTTTACCAACGCCACCGGAAATCCCGAAGTTCCGTCGCCGTCATTGAATTCGCGGCCTGAGAGCAGCGCTGCGCCCAGTGTCCGAAAGTAAACCGGGCTGATGGTCAATACGGGTAGCGTGGGGCGGCGCGAGCTATCATCGGGAGCACCGGCGAGTTCAAACGGGACCTTTCGTCCCCAGGTGGGAAGATCGTCCGCCAGAGCGACAGACTCAACGCCGGGGATCGATTTGAGACGCGTCTGGAGCCGGTCATAGAACGAAATCCGAGCTTCCGGACGGGGGTATTGAGCGGATGGCAGGTTCAATAGGGCGATGAGGACGTTGTCGGAATTCACTCCCATATCCGCCCCATGAATCTTCAGAAAACTGCGGATCATCACCCCGGCTCCCGCGAGCAGCACGATGGCCAGCGCCATTTCTGCGGTCACTAGAAGGGCGGAGAGATGCTTTCCCTTTCCACCGGCGGTGGCGCCGCGCGAACCATCTTTCAGAGCGGAATTGACGTCGAGACGCGAAAGCCGCAGAGCGGGCGCGAGTCCGAACAATAAGCCCGTTCCAATCGAAATCGCGATGAGGTAACCCAGGACGCGGTTGTCCATCGTGTAGTCGAGGATCAGCCAGGACGATTTCGAGAACATCGCGAGCTGGTAGGCGTGAACGCCCCACTTGGCAAGCCACCAGCCCAGGAGTCCGCCGAGGCCCGAGAGAATCAGGCTCTCGATGAGGAGCTGCCGGATGATCCGCCAGCGCCCGGCGCCGAGTGCGATGCGGACGGAAATTTCGCGGGTTCTTCCTATCGCGCGAGCCAGCATGAGATTCGCAAGATTGGCGCAAGCAATCAAGAGCACAAATCCAACGGCGCCCCACATGGACCCGTAGATCATGATCGCGTTGGGGCCGATGAAAAATTCGTGGAAATGCCATACGGCGGGCCGGTAGTCCTTATCTGTAAGCGGGTAGGCGGCCGCGAGGCGCTTTCCGATGACTTCGATTTCAGAGCTAGCGGTTTCGAACGTGGCGCCCTCGGCCAGAGGACCGAAAGCGAACCATGTGTTGCGCCTTCCCCGCTCCAGGACCTCGGCGGTTTTGACCAAAGGAACCCATACCTCTACTTTTTGCGGGAAGGAAAAACCCTCCGGCATCACGCCGATGACGGTGGTTGGCGCGCCATTCATGCGCACGGTTCGCCCAATAATCGCGGGATCCTTGGCGTAGCGGCGCTCCCAGAAGCCGTAGTTCAGAATCGCGACCGGAGCCGCGCCGGGCGCCTCGTCGGCGGGCGTGAAATCCCGCCCCATGATCGGTCTTTGGCCAACCAGCTTGAAAGTATCGGCGCTGTTTTCATTCGCGTCGATATTTTCCGGATAGCCGTTCGCGTCGTTCAGGATGATCGACACACCGTGAACAATGGCCATCCCTTGGAACGATTTTGCCTGAGCACGATAATCTTCGAAATCCGGATAGGAGACGCAGCAATTGCCATTGCCGTCGGCGATGTAGGCCATGCGATCGTTCTTGGCGACCAGCGGGAATCCCTTGAAGAGCACGGCGTTCGCGACGGTGAAGACGGTGGCATTGACGCTGATGCCGACGGCGAGCGTCGCCACGGCTACAGCGGTGAAGCCGGGATTCTTGCGTAGCGTTCGAAAACTGAGGCGAGCGTCGTCGAGCCAGGACATGCTAGAACTCCAGGACCGGCGCGGGCTGATCGGCGCCTACAGTCCCCGTGGTAATCTTCGCGACGTAATAGTTCTCTGCGCGCACCGGCGCGGAAGCTAGACGGCGCAGCATCGCGATCTGACCGATGTGCGTGAGGGCGTCGGCAATTGGCGCTTGCAGCAGCTTCTCGGGCGGCGCTCCGAGCGGGGCATCCGAAGCCAGATAGGCATCCAGCGCTTCCAGAGCCGCAAAGAAGCGGGATGTCTCTTGGGACCATGGCTGCGGCGCTGATTCACGCCATTTCTGCTGCCCGCGCGCGGCCGATAACGCCCAATCCAGAAGATCGCCGATATGCGCCAGAATTTCCACTGGCGTGCGCACGTCCGCGGATGCTTTGAACTTGCAGAAACTATCCGGTGCGCCGTGCAAAGGTTTGGCGGCGCGATAGGCCAGTGTTGCCAGAGAATGACGAAGAAGTTGACGCGCGGAATCCATCTACCTAGGCTACTACCTCATTTGGCTGCGAGCGGCTTGATGCCGAACTCGATGTGCAGCCGGATGGATTCGATCCACACCGGGCCGCGATCGTGATTGTAGGCGAGATTGTCGTAGTGCTGCACGTCAAATGTCGCGGTGAGACCGCGCACGACATGAGCGCTGTAGTAAGTCTCCCAAAGATACTCCGGCGCGTAGTTGAGTTTTCCGTCGCCGATCAAGAAATCGAGCCCGCCCATCGCGAGATAGACCGCATGTACGCCCGACAATCCAGCAGCCGCGAAAGCCGTCGCGACCACGTCGTCCTTCCTCTTCCAGCGCGTGCCCTTCACCGACACTCCGGCCTCGGCCAGGCGATCGATGGCGGTGAATGCGAAGTCCTCGGTCTTACCGTCGTTCCAGCCCAATCGAGAGAATACGCCGAGGTCGCGCGTTAGCTCCTGGTCGAAGCTGATGCCGGTCCCATACTTCAAGGTGCCTGGGCGGCGGATGGCTTGGACGCTGGGCGTAGTGCCGGTCTCCTCGGCCAGCTTCACTGCTTCCACGTAGCTGCCGGATCGGGTGCGATTGAGATACTGCAGCCACCGGATTGCTCCCGCGTGGGTGCCAATCGAATAGCGCCGCTCCTGCTCGAACGTTTGACCTTGATCGACAAACAGCCGCCGGTCGAACCTTCCGCCGTTAGCGACCGTAGGTTCCGCGGTGACGCCGTACCTGAACGACCAGTTCCTGGTGTGAAACTCATTCACGATCCCCCAGGTGTAGCCGCGCGTGTCGGCCGGATAATCCCAGGCGCCGTTGTACATGAGGCCCCAGGCCATGAACTGCGTGCGCGGATCGTGCGTATAGTTGTTGTCGTCGAAGAAGTCGGTGTTTGAAAAACGTCCGGCAGTGATGGTGAAGCGGGTCACGGGACGCTCGCCCGCCAATTGGTTCTCGTCGCTTTCCACGTGTTCCATCGCGTCGCCAAAACCAAAGTCATGCGTAATATAGAGGCGCGCGATGTACGGCTTGGGAGTGGCGGACGCAACGCGCGGCAGTTCACCGTTGGGAGGATTGGCGAATCCATTGACGCCGCTGAACCCTCTGCCGCCCGCGATTTCCGGATCGAAGAAAAACTGCGTGCCCCCGCCGAGGTTAAGGCCGAAGAATAGAGTTGTGGTGATGGAGACGTCGCGTTCGGGAGAATCG
>DATHMO010000356.1:0-6214 GCA_035486995.1 Bryobacteraceae bacterium | reverse complement strand
TACACGCGCGGCAGATAGTTGCCCCAGAAGGTGAGCTGCGCCACCGTGAAAAACGCCGTACAGAAGATTCCGATGCGGAGCATTTCCAGGCTATGCGTGGCTGTGTAGAGAAAGACGATGGGGATGATGGCGAGGCCGGGTATGAGAAACATGCGCAGCAGGCGGCGGCGTCCGACGATGACAAGCGCGAGCGCGGCTAATGCGAGCCGGCCAAACAAGCCCCCGGTTTCCTGCGCCCCCTGCACGCCTGAAATCGCTTGCCCGCGCGCGGAAGGCGTCATTTGCGCGACGCCCGGCAATCCCGGCGCGATCTGTGGAGCTTGCTGCATGGTTCCAAACGCGGCTCCATAGGCACAAGCGCACAAGAGGGCGCTGACGATGCTGACGCGGCGAAATTCCGGGTTGAACAGCTCGCGGATGCTGGGGCGTTCGAGCGTGCCGAACAATCGCTGGTGTTCCCATTGCGGCGACTCCGGCAAAAATGGACGGATGATGGCGAGCGGAATGGCGGGAGCGACTCCGGCGATCAATAGATAACGCCACGCGGCGTGGTCACCGTGAATGGTAGGGAGCATCGCGCCCCAGCGATTGGCGATGTAGAAAAAGCCAGCGGTGAGAATGCCGCCAAGGGAGGAGAACGCCTGCGTGTAGCCGAGAACGGCCTCGCGCGTTTTGGCATCCGGAAATAATTCGGCGAGCCAAGCCACGGCCGCGACAAATTCGACGCATGTGCCGGCGAAGGAAAGCGTGCGAAACAGCAGCAGGGTCTCGAGGTGCGTGGCGAGTCCCGACGCGGTGGCCGCGAAGGCGTACACAAGAATGCTCCAGGTAAGGATGCGGCGGCGGCCGAACATGTCGGCCAGATAGCCGCCCCAGAGGCCGCAAAATCCGCCCACTAAGGGCGGGAACCAGAAGAGGTATCCGGCCCAATCGCGATATTCGGGAGTGCCAGGTTTCAAGTGGCCGAGTTCGGTGAGCGCCGGTTGGAGAATGAGGGGGCCGACGAGCACGACGTAGATGTCGAAGAGAAATCCCACGGCCGCGACGATGCAGATGGTCCACTTGAGCGGGTTCGAGATGGCGCGCGGGCCGGTTTCAGACATAAACCGCAAGCCTAGCACAGCAGCCGGATCGGATATGATGGGCGCGAGGGAGCTTGTATGCTACGAGTGATCTCCGTCACAGCGGCGAGCATTATTGTAGGAATACCGGTTGCATTTTCGGCGGCGATTCCGGAGCCGGTGCATTTGGATTCGGGCTTGATTTCGGGAATCGCTGGGACGAATCCGGAAGTGCGGGTGTTCCGAGGCATTCCCTACGCGGCTGCTCCCACGGGCAAGCTGCGCTGGCGAGCTCCGCAATCTGTCGCGCACTGGGACGGTGTTCGCATGGCCGATCAGTTTGGGGCCATTTGCACGCAACCGGCGTTTCGTGTGATCAACGGTGCGTCCTCCGCGGGAGCGATTCCGCCCAAGATGAGCGAAGACTGCCTGTTCTTAAACGTCTGGACGGCGGCATCGGCGGGCGACAAGCGGCCGGTGATGGTTTGGATTCATCCAGGCGGCTACACCACGGGGTCGGGATCGACGCCGGGATTTGATGGAGAGGCGCTGGCGAAGAAGGGCGTGGTGTTGGTGACCATTAACTATCGCTTGGGCGCGTTCGGATTTTTCTCGCATCCGGAATTGACCAAGGAATCCGACGGGCGCGGGTCGGGAAACTACGCACTGATGGATCAGGCGGCGGCGCTGCAATGGGTGCAGACTAATATCGCGGGATTCGGAGGCGATCCGCAACGAGTGACGGTGTTTGGCGATTCGGCGGGATCGGCGAGTATCGCGAATCTGATGGGGTCATCGCAAACGAAGGGCTTGTTTCAGCGCGCGATTGGTGAGAGCGGGGCGTGGATGGGCCTGTCGATCGGGAAGACGCGCACGCTGGCCGAAGCCGAACAGGACGGATTGAAGATGGCTGCCGCGGTGCACGCGCAGACGTTGGATGAACTGCGCGCCTTGCCTGCGGACGAGTTGTTGAAGGCGGGCCGCGCGGGTGGTCCGGTGATCGACGGCTGGTTTCTTCCCGAGGATGTAGGCGCGGTGTTCGCCGAAGGCAAGCAGAACGATGTGCCGCTGCTGGGCGGATCGAATCAAGATGAGGGCACGTTCTTTCTGCAGCCGACCACGGCGGAGAAATTCATGGAGCGGGCGCGGATGCGGTTCGGCGATCAAGCGGACGCGTTCTTGAAGCTGTATCCGGCAACCTCCGACGAAGAAGCCAACACATCGCAAATGGCCGCGTTTCGGGATGAGCTCGCGTTTGTGATGCGGATTTGGACACGAGCGCAAACCAAGAGCGGCCGTTCCAAGGCGTACCTGTATTACTTCACGCATCAGCCTCCGCCGCCAGCGGCTGCGACGTCACGCGGCGGGTTTGGATCGGGAGCGACACACGGCGCGGAAGCACAATACGTGTTCGGAAACTTGCTGCCGCCGCGCGCGTGGACGGGGCTGGATCATCAGGTGTCGGATATGCTCTCGTCGTATTGGGTGAACTTCGCGACGAATGGCGATCCAAATGGGAAGGGTCTTGCGACGTGGACGGCGTATGACGACAAGAAGAACGCGGCGCCGATGGTGTTAGGCGATCAGGCGCAAGTGGGACCGGCGCCGAATGCCGCGCAGCTCGCGTTTTTCGAAGCGGTGTATGAAAAACAGGGCGGCAGGCGGCCGTAGCACGCCGCTAAAAAAGCTACCATAAGCTTGGAGATTGCGCATGAATCGACTTGCCTCGTACCTTCTCGCCGGATTCGCCGCCTTTGCGTTTGCGAGCGTGGCATCAGCGCAGCGTTACACCAGCCCGCCGGCCAACGTTGCCGCCGTGATTGGCGGCGATCACATCACGATCGATTACTACGCTCCGTCGATGCACGGGCGCAAGATCATGGGGAACCTGGTGCCGTACGGCGAAGTGTGGTGCACGGGCGCCAATTGGGCCACCAAGATCACAACCGAATCCGATCTCGACATCAACGGTTTGAAACTTCCGAAGGGAAGTTACAGCATCTGGACTTTGCCGAACGAGAAGCAGTGGATGCTGATCATCAACAAGCAGACCGGGCAGTTCCATTTGAACTATGACGAAACTCAGGATTTCGCGCGGGTGAAAATGAACTTGAAGACGCTGAGTGCGCCAGTGGAGACGTTCAAGATCGAGCTGGAGCCGACCAGCGGGAACAATGGCACACTGTCCGTGATGTGGGAGAACACGGACGCGTGGGTGCCGATTACGGTGTTGCGTTAACGAGCTAAAATGGCGCGTTAGCCGTTGTTCGGAGCGTAGGCGTTTTGCGTAAGGTTGTCGGCCATGACTTGCTTGCCATAAACCCGCAACATGCGCCGCGCGATGGCGAGATCCTTCTCGAACTGTTCTTTCTCGGCTGAGAGCAGCTGTTCGGCGGTGCGGAAATCGATACCCGCGGACAGATCGTGCGCACTCAACAGATCGCTCACATAGGTGGCGAGCCAATGCTCCGATCGCATGAGCGTTTGCAAACGCGCGAGAGTTTTTTCTTCATCTAGGATTTGAGTGCTCACAACAGTCCTCCGGTGGTGGCGGTAATTATTAGGGTCAGGATACTACGTTTGTCCAGAATCACGTCCATTGCGTCAGCCTCAGTAGGGATTTTGGTATGTGTCAGTGACCGTGGGCTCGGCGGAAGCATCGAACGAACGCAATTCGCGCACGAGCGTCTCGATACTTTCCACCATCTGGTGGCCGGCCAGAGTAAGATCATGCTGCTCGCCGAAACAGCCTCGCAACACGCGAGGAACATCGGAAGTGTCTGAGAGCAGCTCATTTGCTCTGCGTGTGATGTCATTGAACTCGCCCGGGTAAATGTTCATGTCTAGATTGTCCTGGTAGGCTCGGCGATCTCGGGAAACAGCCGGGGATAGGTGCGGTACATCCTGCGAGCTGTCAGAAAGTCGCGGAGAAATTCATCCTTACGCTGTTGCAATAATCGCTCCACGCCTTCAAACGTGATGGCCCCAGAGGTTCGTGCCTGAGCCAAGAGTTGGTCGACGAAGGTAGATAGCCAATGCTCGGTGTCTAGTCCCGCAGCGGCTGCAAATGAGGCGGTGGGCGGCACGGGGAAGTGAATCTCTTGCACGGCGTGCTGCAAATCCGCGAGTCCGATGGCGCTTTCGGGTTTTTCGGCGGCCGCAGTGCGGATGTCGCGCAACATATTTTCGATGTTGGAGGCGGCTGTGCTGGCGAGCTCCGTCAACCGGTGCTCAGTCCCGAGACGCGAGCCGATTGAGACGGCCAGTTCCGTGGCGCGGGAGCGCGCATCCGAGAGCGTGCGGATCAAGTATTCAAAGTCCGCCTCGGGAATGTACAAGACTGAAGTCTAAACGGTTCGTATAGGTATTTTCAAGCGGGGGCCTTGCTAGTACCTTGCGGTTATGCCACGCGGGCGACTTTGGCTGTGACGATCAATTGACCTACATGTCGTTGCGTGTGCTCGGCGAGATGGACCACCAGTCCCGCCACGGTGGTGGGCAATCGTTTGCGGCCGACGGTGCGGGCGTCGGCGAAAGTATCGGGATTGATGGCGCGCAGCACGCGTTCGGAGTCATGGAGCGCGGCTCTGACCTTTTTCAACAGTTCTTCGCGCGAAGCTCCGGGTTCCATTTCGCTGCGTGCGGCATCGAGTTGCGGCTGGGAGAGTTGCTCGCCGCGAAGATAGGTGGTGAGCCGGTCCACGCTACCCGCGATGTGGCGCAGTTGAAACCCGACCGGCGCGAGGCCGTGCGGGCGGGCCCAAAGCTGGGCGTCGGTCAAGCCGTCAGTCCATTGCGCGAGATCCTCTAGGGCCTGTTTGTATGCGTGGAGGGTGGCGCCAACGACGGGATGGACGCCTTCCACCGGGCCGCGAAGCCATGGTTCGTCGAGCTTGGCATCGTGGGGCCTAACCGCCATGCTTGTGGACTTGCGGGACGGCGAGGCGGTTGACCGTGTCGCCCTCGAAATCGAATTCGATCAGGACGGCAGGCTCGTCGCCCACCACCCAACCTTCGTGGCCCGGCTCGACGTGAACGAACTTCGGCGCCTTGAACTCTTCCACGCAGCCATCGGCGAATCGGACGTTGATCTGGCCGTGCGCCATGAAGCCGACGTGCGCGTGCATGCACAGTTTGCTGCCCATGAGCGCGCTCATCTCGTTTGCCCAATGATATCCGGGAGGATAAATCAAGCGCTTTACGCGGGCCGCGCCGGTGCGACCAACATCCACCTGGACACCGCAGATCTCGCGATGCTCGTCTGATTCCATCGGTCCAAGAAGTGGATCGGTTTCGCTCATGGTTGTCTCCTCTTCGAATAGTTTACCCGGGCTGCGGTCGAAGTATTCGCGCATGGCTTGGAGTGCGCGCGCGCGGTGGCTCACTTGCATCTTACGATCGAGCGGCGCCTCGCCGAACGTGCATCCAAACGGCGGATAGAAGAACAGCGGATCGTATCCGAATCCGTTGGGGCCCCGAGGCTCCCCGGTGAGTTGGCCTTCCACCTCGGCCCGAAAGGTGCGGATGAGGCGCCCGGATTCCGCCAAAGCCACGACGCACACAAAGCGGGCACGGCGATCGGTGACGTCGCGCATGCGGAGAAGCAACAAGCGGTTGTTATCGCCATCGGTGGCATTTGGGCCGGCAAACCGTGCCGAGTAGACGCCGGGCGCGCCGCCGAGCGCGTCGACAGCGAGTCCGGAATCGTCGACAAACAAGTAGCCGTCCACGTGTTTCGAGTAGTAGAGAGCCTTTTGGATGGCGTTCTCTTCGAAAGTCGCGCCGGTTTCCTCGGGTGGCGGGATGGATTTCAGGCCGGGGAGGGATTCGACTTCAAAGGAGTTCGCTAGTGCGGATTGAAACTCGCGCAACTTTCCCGGGTTCGTGGTGGCGCAATACAGTTTCAAACTTACGATCCTAGCGCCGTTTTCTGAATTTCAAACAGCCCGGCGATTCCTTGGCGCGCCAGCGCGATCATTTGGGCCAGCTGTTCGTCGTCGAACGGAGTCTTTTCGGCGGTGGCTTGCAGTTCGACGAAGCGGCCCGAACCCGTCATCACCATGTTCATGTCCACTTCGGCGGTGGAATCTTCTTCGTAGCAGAGATCCAGCAGGGGCACGCCGGCCGAGATTCCGACGCTGGTTGCAGCCACG
>DATHMO010000355.1:0-8412 GCA_035486995.1 Bryobacteraceae bacterium | reverse complement strand
AGCGAAAACTCGTCCGGTGCATTCGCGCCGTTGAGGACCGCGTCCAGGGCCGCGCGCATGCCAGCAATTTTGCCGTTCATGCTGCCGCTGACATCGAAAATCACGGCCAACGATAGCGGCGTCTCCTCTTCGGAGAAATAGGCGATGCTTTGCTCCGACTGGCTCTCGGTCACCCGGAAATGTTGCCGTGTGAGCCCGCGAACCGGTCGATCGTGACCATCGAGCACCGTGGTGTTGATCAATACGACATTGGCGTCGGCGCGAAACTGATCGGACCTCGCGTCGAAGGAAACAGCTGAAAATAACGTGACGGCCAAGGCCCACTTCATGCTTCAAACATACGAACCACGGTGGCGTGGGACAAGGTGTGCGATCGTACCGTCCGGTACTACACGAGTACGGTGAAGGCCGTCTCGGTGCGCGTCACCGGCCGGTACAGGGTATCGCGCTCCATGGGCTCGCGGCCGGCTTCGCGAATCAGCCGCAGCAATTCGCCGCGACGCAGGCCTTGGCTCGTGGTGGCGCCCGCTTCGTGATAAATCTTTTCTTCCACCACAGTGCCGTCCAGATCGTCGGCGCCGAAGCGCTGCGCGATTTGGGCGATCCTGGGCGTCATCATGATCCAGTACGCTTTGATGTGGCTGATATTGTCCAGCATCAGCCGCGAGACCGCGATCATCTTCAGATCTAGAAAACCCGTCGTCGTAGGAATGTGCTCGAGCGCCGTGTTCGCCGGATGAAACGCCAGTGGAATGAAGGTCTGGAATCCGCCGGTGTCGTCCTGCAGCCCGCGCAGCTTCACCAGGTGATCCACGCGATCCTCTTCGGTTTCGATGTGGCCGTACAGCATCGTGCAATTGGATTTCAACCCAAGCTGATGCGCCGTGCGCGCCACTTCCAACCACTGGCTGCCGTCAATCTTGTGATCGCAGATGATGCGCCGCACGCGCTCGTTGAAGATTTCCGCGCCGCCGCCGGGCAGCGAATCCACGCCGGAGTCGATCAGCTTGGCCAGCGTCTCGCGAATCGAGAGCTTGCTGCGTTGCGCGAGATAGGCGACCTCAACCATGGTGAGCGCCTTCAAATGCACGTCCGGGAAGCGCTGCTTCAGCCCGCGAAACATATCGCAATACCAATCCAGCGTCAGCTCGGGATGCAGGCCGCCGACGATATGAAACTCGGTGACGGCTTCGCTCCAGCCCTCGCCCGCGCGGTGCCAAACTTCGTCGAGCGACCAGGTGTATGCCTTCGGATCCTTGGCGCGCTTTCCGAATGCGCACAATTTGCAGCTCGCCACGCAGACATCAGTCGGATTGATGTGGCGATTGACATTGAACCAGGTGACGTTGCCGTGTTTGCGTTCGCGCACCAGGTTGGCCATGTAGCCGAGTGCCAATAAATCCGAGCTACGGAACAGCGCGACGCCGTCCTCAAAACTCAGGCGCTCGTCCGCCTCCACCTTGTCGAGAATTGGCCGCAGCCGCGGGTCTTCGATATGAATTTCCATGCGTTTCAGGCCCGGAAGCCGAAGAAGTACATGTCGGCCGCCCAAAAAAGAAAGAATAGCACGCTCACGTAACCGTTGACCGTGAAGAAGGCCGCATCCACGCGCGACAGGTCGTCGGCTCTCACCAGGCGGTGTTCGTAAAGCAGCAGCAGGACGATCGCGCCGATGCCCGCCCAGCTCAAGGCTCCCAGCTTGAAGGAGATTGATAACAGGCCCAGCGAAGCAATCATCGCCACGTGAAGCAGGCGTGCGATCCACAGCGCTCCCGCCATCCCGAAACGGCGCGGCAGGCTGAAGAGCCCGGCCCCAGAGTCGAATTCATAATCCTGGCAGGAGTAAATAATGTCGAAGCCCGCGGTCCAGAACGTGACCGCCGCGGTGAGCCAGAGAATCCGAAGATCCAGCGATCCTCGTACCGCGATCCAGGCCGCCGCCGGCGCCATGCCGAGCGAAAAACCGAGGACTAGATGCGAGAACGTGGTGAAGCGCTTGGTGAATGAATAGAAAAAAAGCACGGCCAGTGCGATCGGCGCCAGTTTTAAGCACAACGGATTCAACGCGCGCGCGGCCAGCAGGAACACCAGCACGGCGGCGGCGGTGAAGCCCCACGCAAAACGGGAGCTCAAGATGCCGGCGGGGATGTGGCGCATGCGAGTCCGTGGATTTCGCGCGTCGATATCGGCGTCGAGTATCCGATTGAACGCCATGGCAGCCGACCGCGCCCCTACCATCGCCACCACGATCCACAGCAGCTTATAGCCAAATTCGCGAACGTCAAAACGGCTCTCGCGGAATGCCAGCAGCGCACCGGTGAGTGCGAAGGGCAGGGCAAACACGGAGTGCTCGAACTTGATCATTTCGAGCGTCAGCCGCAACCGTTTCCAAAACGCCATGAGTTGAATTCGTTACCATTCTAATTCATGCGCTATATCCTGCTCGCAGCTCTTGTGTTTCTCGCCTGCTGCGGAACGAACTCAACATCGGTGGAAGATTTTCCGACGCGTCCGGTGACGCTTCCTGGGGGCCAAGTGATCCGGGCCGAAACCATGATCGATAGGATCGATATCCAGCGCGGGCTGATGTTCCGCGCCTCGCTCGCGCCCGATCACGGCATGCTGTTCGTTTATCCGGGGCCCAATCAGCATCAGCATTGGATGTATCAAGTGCTCATGCCGCTCGACATCGTCTGGTTGGATTCCAAGCGTAAGATCGTCGAGATCGTGGAGAACGCACAGCCCTGCAAAACGCAAGCCAGCAAGTGCGAGCTGTACGGAGGTAAAGATTTTTCAAACTACGTGCTGGAGCTCAAAGGCGGGATGGTTCGCAAGTACGGCCTACGCCTCGGCCAAACCATCGATTGGTGACGCCTTGCGCAGGGCTTTGAATCGCCGCGCCTTCATGCGATTGCCGCACAGCTTCATGTCGCACCAGCGCCGGGTGTGGTTCTTGCTGGTGTCCAGGAACAGCCAGCGGCACTCGGGGTTGTCGCATGCCCGCACCCGATGCACGTCGCCTGAGGACAGCAGATCCGATGCACTCATTGCGAGCGCCCAGAGCGGCAGGTTGGCGTCGATCCCTTTCCAAGCCCACGTGAGCCGCCTGTCTCTCCACCGTAGTTGTTGCCCGTTCCGCGCCGCCTGAATCAACCGCTCCAGCGTTTTGAGCGCCGCGGCCGGCGGAGTGCGCCCATAAAAGATCTCTGCGATCGACTCCCGAAGTTCGATACAACCCTTGAGTGCCCACACGCCCGCTGTACCCTGAAGCTGCCGAATCTGCCCCGGCTTGAGCAGCCCGGATTGCCCGGCAAACCGCAGAAGATCGCCATAGCTCGCAAGCAACTCTTCCGGTCCAGCCTTGCGGAAGCGCCAATCCAGTGTATTGACCAGATCGAGCGCCGGATGCCCCGCGATCAATTGAAACGCTTTCTTCACATAACCCTCTAAGACATCTTGACAGGTTACCGATGCGCCTGTAAAGATGGTAACCATCCATGGCGGCGTCACCGGTTACCAAGCTCGCGCGAGACACCGCGCCCGCGCCGTTCGACATCCGCGTCCTTCTCGCGTTTTTCGCCATCTACATTCTGTGGGGAACCTCCTTCCTCGCCATCCGGATCGCCGTCCTCGAAGTTCCGCCCCTCTTCGCCGCCGGAACCCGCTTCTTTGTGGCCGGCGTTCTGCTCTACGGCTTCATGCGCTGGAAAGGACAGCCCGCGCCAACCCGGCTCCAGTGGCGCAGCCTCGCGATCATTGGACTCCTGATGTTCGTCGCCGAATACGGCCCGCTTTTCTGGGCCGAGAAATATGTTCCGTCCGGCATTGCATCCGTGCTCGAAGCCACGCTGCCGCTGATCACCATGCTTCTTGAAACCCTGGTCTTCCGGCGTCATCGTTTCCACTGGCGGCTTCTGGCCGCGATTCTGCTTGGCTTCTGCGGAGTGGGAGCCCTTCTGCTCCCCAATGGACAACAGCACTTCGGCATACTGCCTTGTTTAGCGATTCTCGCCGGCGCTACCGCCTGGTCGCTGGGCGCGGTCCTCAACCGTTCGCTCGTCTTGCCCGAGTCCAGACCGCTCACTTCAGGCGCGGCGATGGTGCTGGGCGGCGGAATGCTGCTTGTCCTTTCGGCCTGCTTTGGCGAATTGCATCCGCTCCCGCACGTCTCGCTACGCGCCGCCTCGGCCCTGCTCTACCTCATCATCTGCGGATCGCTCCTCGGATTCACCGCCTTCGTTTGGCTGCTCGCGCGCATGCCCGCCACTCGGGTATCGAGCCACGCCTACGTCAATCCCGTGGTCGCTGTCGCGCTCGGCTACTTCGTCGCGGGAGAAGTCGTCACAACCCGGACGCTCATCGGTACCGCTCTTGTCTTGGCCAGCGTCGTTCTTATCTTGCGGAGGGAAAAAGTTTGAACGCGCTCAACGCAACCTACAGCCAGGCGATTCGAGCCGGGGGCTTCGTCTTCGTTTCCGGCCAAATCGGCCTAGACCATGTAACGGGCCATTTGGTCAGCGACGACATTGCGGAGCAAGCCAGACAAGCCCTCGAGAATACCGCCGCGGTTCTGCGGGCTGCGGGCTCATCGATCGATAAGGTCGTGTCGGCGAACATCTATCTGACCGAATACGGCGCACTTTCAGCTGTGAACCGAGTATATGCCGAGTTTTTCCCGCGCGAACCTCCCGCGAAGATGTCGTGCGGCGTAACTGAACTGTACGGCGGCGCGAAGTTCGAGATCCAGGTGATCGCGCTAGCGTGATGCACTGCTCTGTTACGCTCAAGTTGACATGGATTCCGAACAATTGCGCAGCTTGTTGGAGCAAGTCCACGCGGGCGACATCGCCGTCGACGCCGCGCTCGACCGCATCCGGCACTTGCCGTTTGAGGACTTAGGCTATGCCAAGCTCGATCACCATCGCCTGCTGCGCCACGGCCTCACCGAAGTGGTCTTCGGAAAAGGCAAGACGCCCGAGCAGATCGGCGCCATCGCCGCTCGGCTGCTCGACAAATCGGCTAATTTGCTGGTCACGCGCGCCGATCGCCACGCCGCTGCGCTTCTCAAAGCCGATTATCCGGACGCTGAACATTTTCCCCTTTCAGGCGCGGTCCGCATCTGGCGCGACCGGACGATTCGCGGCAAAGGAAAGCTGGCCGTGGTGTGCGCCGGCACCAGTGACATCCCGGTCGCCGAAGAAGCGCAAGTAACCGCGGAAGTGATGGGCAACGAAGTGGTATCGATTTACGATGTCGGCGTCGCGGGCATCCATCGATTGATCGCCAGCAGTGAGCGGCTAATGGAAGCGCGCGTCGTGGTGGTGGCCGCCGGCATGGAAGGGGCGCTGCCGAGCGTGGTAGGCGGCCTGGTTTCGGTTCCGGTCATCGCGGTGCCGACCAGCGTCGGATATGGCGCAAGTTTTAACGGCTTGGCAGCCTTGCTCGGCATGTTGAACAGTTGCGCTAGTAACGTAACCGTCGTAAACATCGATAACGGATTTGGTGCCGGCTACGTCGCCAGCCTAATTAACCGGCTGTAGCCGCAGCGACTGCTCTGTCACGCAACAGCGACGCTGACGCGTGCACCGGATTCTTCCGCGTATACGTAGAATCCGAACATCGGCATGTGTTCGCGTTTGCTCCACCGGCTCATTTTCCATTGGACACGCACGAATCGGACATCATTCTGCGATCCCATGTTCAGCAGGATAGAATAAAGGCCGCAATAAAACTTAGGCGGATACTTCGCCAAAGGCTTCGAGCCCCAATTCTGGCCGTCGGGCGATCCCCAGACGGTTACCTCCAGGCTCTCTTGTTCAAGGATTCGGGTGATCCCGAGTGTAAGCACCAACAGCTTACCGCGCTTGGAACCGAGATCGATCTCCGGTCCCATGCCATCTGCTCGGGCGATGCTTTCAGGCAACAAAAAGTTACGCAGCATAATTTCCTCCAGCCGGGGGACGTGCCGGGAAATGCTTCTTGTGTGCTACCTGGCAGGTGTACCTACAGGGTAACTTTAAATTCTACGGAGGCGGTCGCCCGCCTTTTTTAGAGTCTCATACTTCTTGCAAAAACAAAAGCGAATTAATGCTACACCAGCGTTAGAATCTGAATAAAAACTGGAGCCTGGAACGGCGGCCACGCCAGGGTCTTTCACCAGGCGCCGAACGAAAGCAACATCGTCCGAATCCCCGAATTTCCCGATGTCAGCCATGATGTAGTACGCGCCTTGCGGGCGAAAACATTGGAATCCAGCTTCACCCAGACGCTCCAATAGAAGATCCCGCCGTTTCTGATATTCCACGCTTAGTTTTTCGTAGTATGAATCCGGTAGATTCAAAGCCACCACGCCTGCCTGCTGCAAGGGAGCCGCCGCGCCGACCGTTAAGAAGTCGTGCACCTTCCGAATAGAATCGGTCAGATCCGGCGCAGCCAGTACAAACCCTACCCTCCATCCCGTGACGGAGTAAGTCTTGCTCATGCTGTTTACCAGCACAGTACGTTCCTGCATTCCCGGTAATGTCGCGATCGGAATATGAGATGCACCATCGTAGAGAATGTGTTCATAGATTTCGTCAGTAATTGCGAGTGCGTCGAATTCCTGACAAAGATTTGCGATCACTTCCAGTTCAGCCCGTGAGAAGACCTTGCCCGTCGGATTGTTCGGCGAGTTTAGAATGATCGCCTTGGTCTTCGGCGTGAATGCGCGGCGCAATTCGTCGGGATCAAACGTCCAGTCCGGAGGTCGAAGCCGGACGAATTTACGGTGCGCGTCGCAAAGAAATGCATCTGGACCGTAATTTTCGTAGTATGGCTCGAAAATGACGATCTCGTCGCCCGGATTCGTTACCGCGAGCAGCGCGGCGATCATCCCTTCGGTGGCTCCGCAACAAACCGTGATCTCCCGCTCCGGATCGTAATCCATCCCGTACCACTTGCGATATTTCGCCGCGATGGCGTCGCGGAATGGCTTGGCACCCCACGTGATGGCATATTGATTGAAATCGGCCGCGATCGCCTCCTGTGCCGCCCGCTTGATCTCCTCCGGCGCGCCAAAATCCGGAAAGCCTTGCGCCAGGTTCACGGCATTGTGTTCGATCGCGAGCCGCGTCATTTCGCGGATCACGGATTCGGTGAATTGCGACGTTCGCTGGCTACGGAATCGGGTGCGGGGGCGGGCGATTGTCGGGGACAAACTCATCGTAGAATATCCATTTTCTTCGCCACTCGAGTCAGGATCTCCGCCGCCCGATCCAGCATCTCGCGCGTGTGAGTGGCGGTTACAATCGTGCGAATCCTAGCCCGCCCCTCCGGTACCGTCGGAAAGCCGATGCCGGTGGCCAGCAAGCCGTTCTCAAACAGCGCCGCCGAATAGGCATGCGCGGTCTTGGCCTCGCCCACAAGGATCGGCGTGATCGGCGTTTCGCTGGCGCCCGTATCGAATCCGGCGCTCGCGAGCATACCCTTGAAGTAGCGTGTGTTGGCCCATAGCTTCTCGATGCGCTCGGGTTCCTGCTCCAGAATGTCGAACGCTGCCAGGCAGGCGGCGGCCACGGCCGGCGGATGCGACGTGGAAAAGAGGAACGGCCGCGCCCGGTGATACAGGAATTCGATCAGATCGGCGCTCCCGCACACATATCCGCCCAGCACCCCGATCGCTTTCGACAGCGTCCCCACCTGCACATCCACGCGCCCATGCAATCCAAAATGATCCACCGTGCCGCGCCCGTTGCGGCCCAAAACGCCCGAGGAGTGCGCATCGTCGATCATCATGATCGCCCCGTGCCGCTCGGCAATTTCGACCAGCGCCGGCAGCGGCCCGATATCGCCATCCATCGAAAACACGCCATCGGTGATCAGCAGCTTCCGCCCCGGCTGACCGTCCAGGTCCGCCAGTTTGCGTTCCGCCGCGGCGGTGTCTTTGTGCGGAAACACATGGATCTTCGCCCGCGAAAGCCGGCAGCCGTCGATGATGCTGGCGTGATTCAACTCGTCGGAAACGATGTGGTCCTCGGGAGTCAGGACTGCCGCCACCGTGCCCGCGTTGGCCGCGAACCCGGATTGGAACACCACGCAGGCTTCCACATGCTTGAAGCGCGCGATGCGCTCTTCGAGCTGCATGTGCAGCGACATGGTACCCGAAATCGTGCGCACCGCGCCCGATCCCACGCCATAACGCCGGGTGGCCTCCAGCGCCGCGTCCCGCAGCCTGGGATGCGTAGTCAGCCCCAAATAGTTGTTGGACGCGAGGTTGATCACGTCCTTGCCGTCGAAGCGCGATTCGGCTGCGCTCTCCGATTCGAGGACACGCAGCCGCTGATATGTTCCGGCCTGCTTCCAGGCTTCTAGTTGCTCTCCCAAGTACGCCAGAGGATCATTCATATCCTCAGTCTAACGTGGGCAAAGCCCGTG
>DATHMO010000354.1:0-5551 GCA_035486995.1 Bryobacteraceae bacterium | reverse complement strand
CCATCGAACGCGGCGCTGAGCGACGGGCGTCCAGCGGTGAGGTCGAAATAGTCCATGGCCTTCGTGATGTAGAGGTAGGAATTCGCGTCGAAGCGATCGACGAATTGGCTGCCTCGATATCGCAAATAGCTTTCCACTTCGAACTGATCCTGATCGCGCAGACGGCGCCCGAATTTCTCGCGCATCGAAGCGTCGCTCATGTAGGTGATGTGTCCCACCATGCGGGCCACGGCCAGTCCACGCGCAGGGGGACGCTTGCCGTAGTAATCGCCTTCGTTCCAATCGAGGTCGGCCATGATCGCCTGGCGTCCAACTTCGTTGAACGCGATTTGTTGCGGGCTGTGGCGCGCGGTGCCCGCAATGGGGATGGAAGCCGCGACGGTGTCGGGATACGAGACGGCCCATTCCAGCGCCTGCATGGCTCCCATGGATCCGCCGGCGACAGCCAACAGCCGCTCGATCCCGAGATAATCGACGAGCATCTTTTGCAGGCGGACCATGTCGGGAATGGTGACCGGCGGGAACGACATCGCGTAAGGGCAACCTGTTTCCGGATTGATGGAGCCGGGGCCGGACGTGCCGCGGCACCCGCCCAGGATGTTGGAACAAATCACAAAGTATTTGTCGGTATCGAAGCCTTTGCCGGGGCCGATCATGCTGTCCCACCACCCGGAGGCGCCCGTGATTTTATCGGTACCAGCGGCGTGCGCATCGCCGGTGAAAGCATGCAGAACCAGGATCGCGTTGCTTTTGCGCGCGTTCAATTCGCCGTAAGTCTCATAGGCGACATCGACGGGCGCAAGTGTCGCGCCGCAATCGAGCTCCATCGAATCAAATTGGAGGGTTTGAGTTTCGGTGATCATCAAGTGAAACGGATCACCGGAAATCTTCCTGCAGCCGATCGAGCGCCGCGGCGCCGGGGCACAGTTTTTGATAAGGAACTTTGGTCAACGCGATGTCGGTGGTCTTATTCATTTCGTGCATGTCTGGGACTGATTCGTCCAGGTACAACAGGCCTGTGACGACTTCGCCCTTGCCGTGGTGCTCTTCCAGGTAGTCCATCACCTTGCCGCGATCGGTTGGATCGTAGTTGGGAGGAACGCCTTTGAATCGCACCATACTTCCATCATGCATGGTAACGTTGACGGCCCCATTTTGGCCAATCTGGGCGAGGATCTCAGTCGCGGGTGGAACAAAATCGGTCTCCGTTGCTTTGAGCTCGTGCTGGCGCGTGTAGAGATAGCTTTTGGTAGAACCTTCGTGATCGTTGAACGTGACGCAGGGCGAGATGACGTCGACCAATGCAAATCCGCGATGCGAGATGGCGGCCTTGAGAATTGGCACGAGCTGGTCCTTGTCGCCAGAGAAGCTGCGTGCGATGAATGTAGCGCCGATGCTCAGACCGAGCATCACTGAATCGATGGGCGCCATGCGGTTGGGTTCGCCGCGTTTGCTCTTGGAACCCACGTCGGCGGAGGCAGAAAACTGGCCCTTCGTGAGCCCATAGACGCCATTATTTTCGATCACGTAGATCATTCGCACATTGCGGCGAATGGCGTGACACATGTGGCCGAGGCCGATGGAAAGCGAATCGCCGTCGCCCGAAATTCCTATGTAGATGAGCTCGCGATTTGCGGCGTTGGCGCCGGTGGCGATGGGCGGCATGCGGCCGTGTGCTGAATTCAGGCCGTGCGCGCCATTGACGAAATACGCGGGCGTTTTCGAAGAACAGCCGATGCCGCTGAGTTTCGCGACCATGTGCGGCGGCGTGGCCACTTCCCAGAAGGCGCGGGTGATGGCGGCAGTGATGGAATCGTGCCCGCAACCGGCGCATAGCGTCGACATGGTTCCTTCGTAGTCGCGAATGGTGAGGCCTAGATCGTTACGCTGCAGGCTGGGATGCGTGGCGACGGGCTTGACGATGGACGGCATGTTATTTCCTCACCTTCACGACGGCTGCGGCCATTTCAGTTTCTAGGCCAAGCTCGGACAGCACGCCATCGATGACGTGGCGCGCGCTGAGCGGGAATCCGCCGTAGACGAGCACGGAGCGCAGCTTGCTTTTTGCGATGCTGGTTTCGAGCGTTAAGAGAGAGCGGAGCTGGGCGTCGCGATTCTGTTCGATTACGAAGCAGAAATCGTGTTCCGCTAGAAACGTCTCGACGGCGTCGTCAAAGGGGAAGCCACGGAGGCGCATGAAGTCGCCAATGACTCCACGCTCCGCGAGCAGATCAAGCGCTTCGCGAACGGCCGGATCGCATCCGCCGAGAGTAATCACACCAAAGCTTGCGCCCTTGCGACGCTCGATCACTGGAGCCGGCACAAACCTCGCGGCCGCTTTGTGTTTTCGCAAAAGGCGATCCATGACGTCTTGATATTCGTCGGGCGTTTCGGTGTAAGCACCGTACTTGTTGTGGCCGGAGCCGCGGGTGAAATACGAAGCCTTGGGATGCACGCCCGGGAGAGTGCGCGGTGCAATCTGGCTCTCCACGTCCGCCATGTAGCGCTGAAACTTGTCCAGCTTTTCGATTTCTTCGAGAGTGAGCACGCGGCCCCGATCGGGCTGGTAGCCATCGTTCCATTGGAAGCGCGGAACCACCCAATCGTTCATGCCAATATCGAGATCGGACATGATGAACACCGGCGTTTGGAAGCGCTCAGCGAGATCGAACGCGACCGGCGCGAATTCGAAGCACTCGGCCGGGTTCGACGGAAAAAGCAAGATATGTTTTGTGTCGCCGTGCGACGCGTATGCGCATTCCAGCAGGTCGCCCTGCTGCGTGCGCGTGGGCATGCCGGTGGACGGGCCGACGCGTTCCACGTCGATAATCACGGCCGGAATCTCGGCGTAATAAGCGAAACCGAGTAACTCGTTCATTAAAGAGATGCCCGGTCCGGCGGTGGACGTGAACGCGCGCGCGCCGTTCCAAGCCGCGCCGATGACCATGCCGATCGCCGCGAGTTCGTCTTCGGCCTGGATAATGATGTAGTTATTCTGCCCGGTTTCAGGATCTTTGCGATACCTTTCGCAGAACACCTTGAAGGCGTCCATAGCGGAAGTTGACGGCGTGATGGGATACCAGGCGGCGACCGTTGCGCCCGCGTAGACGCAGCCAAGCGCGACGGCGGTGTTGCCATCGATCAGGATCTTGTCGCCGTTGGCGTCCATCTTCTCCAGGTGGAACGGCAGCGGACAGTCGAAATGATCGCGGGCGTAATCGTAGCCCAGACGCAGCGCGCGAGTATTCGATTCGCTGAGTTTCTTTTTCCCGGCGTATTTCTCTTCGAGCAGCGCGGCTACGATTTCCATGTCCACCTGAAGCGCGGCCACCAGCGTTCCGGCGTACGCGATGTTCTTCATCAAGATGCGCTCGCGCGGGTCGCGGAAATTGTCGTTGCACAACTGCGCGAACGGTACGCCCAGAAAATGCACGTCGTCGCGCAGCAGCGCCGGGTCGAGCGGCCAACTGGAATCGTAAAGCAGATAGCCGCCCTCGCGGACTTCCTGAATATCGCGCACGTAGCTCTGCGAGTTCATCGCAACCATCAGGTCGTAGTCGAGCGATCGCGCCGTATAACCACTCTTGTTGACGCGAATCTCGTACCAGGTGGGCAAGCCTTGGATGTTCGAAGGAAAGAGATTCTTGCCGGACACGGGAATCCCCATCCGAAAGATGGCCTGCATGAGCAGACCGTTGGCGCTGGCCGATCCGGTTCCGTTTACATTTGCCAGCTTCAGAGCAAAATCGTTTACGCGGTTACGCATGACTCGGAGCTCACCGGCCTCCCGGCATAAGAAATGAGCAGCTCAAATTTCTGCATATCCCAAGCTGCCGTGGGACATCGCTCGGCGCAGAGGCCGCAATGCACGCACAGATCCTCGTCCTTCGCCATGATGCGCGCGGTTTGCGGCAGCGGGGCTGAGACGTAGAGATCTTGTGTGAGATTGCCGGCTGGTGCCGAGAGGCGCTGGCGCAGGTCGTCTTCTTCGCCGTTGCGCGTGATGGTGAGACACTGCACCGGACAAATGTCGATGCAGGCGTCGCACTCGATGCAGCGCGGGGGCGTGAACACAGTTTCGACATCGCAATTCATGCACCGCAGGACTTCGCGCGCGGTTTGTTCGGCGGAGAAGCCCAGCTCCACTTCGATGTTCATCTGCTCAAAGCGCCGCGTGAGGTCGACATGCTGCATCTTCTGGCGCTTCGACGGATTGTAGTCGTTGTGGTAGCTCCACTCGCTGATCCCCATCTTCTGGCTGATCAGGTTCGCGCCTTGCGGCAGGCGCTCGGTGACCGGAACGCTCTGGCAATAATTGTGGATGGAGATGGCGGCCTGATGGCCGTGCTCGGCGGCCCAGATGATGTTCTTGGGTCCCCAGGCGGCGTCGCCACCGAAGAAGATTCCATCGCGCGAACACTGCATGGTCTTCTCGTCAACAACCGGCATGTCCCATTTGTCGAATTCGATACCGATGTCGCGTTCGATCCACGGGAACGAATTCTCCTGACCGATGGCGAGGATCACGTCGTCGGCGGGAAGAAACACAGTGTCGATGGTTTTCGATTTCTTGGCTTGGGTGTCCCATTCCAGACGCTCGAAGTCCATACCGATGAGCTTGCCGTTTTCGATAACGAAGCGCACCGGCGCATGATTGATCAGGATTTCGACGCCTTCTTCTTCGGCGTCTTCCAGCTCCCAAGGCGAAGCTTTGAAGAATCCACGCGGGCGGCGCGCCATCACTTTGATATCTTTTCCACCCAGGCGGCAACTGGACCGGCAACAATCCATCGCGGTGTTGCCGACGCCGATGATCAACACTTTCTCGCCGACGGAATCGGTATGGCCGAAGGCGATGGACTCCAGCCAATCGATGCCAATGTGGATACGATCCGTATCGTGGCGCCCGGGGATGTCGAGCTCTTTGCCGCGCGGCGCTCCGGTACCGACGAAAATCGCGTCGAAGCCCTCGGCCAGCAACGCCTTCATGCTGGTTATGTCGGAGTTGTAGCGAATCTCGACGCCCATATCGAGAATCTGATTGATCTCGTCCATCAGAACGGCTTCCGGCAGGCGGAATGCCGGGATGTTGGTCCGCATCAGGCCGCCTGGCCGGTCGTATTTTTCGAACATCACCACTTCGTAGCCTAGAGGCATCAGGTCGTTGGCGACCGTGAGCGAGGCCGGTCCCGCGCCGATGCAGGCGACGCGCTTTCCGTTTTTCTGGCTCGGGATCTTGGGAAGGCGGTCGGTGATGTCATCGCGCAAGTCGGCCGCGACGCGTTTGAGACGGCATATGGCGACGGGTTTACCATCCACGCGGCCACGCCGGCAGGCCGGCTCACACGGACGATCGCAGGTGCGCCCGAGAATCGCGGGGAACACATTCGACTCCCGGTTGAGCATGTATGCATCGGTATAGCGGCCTTGCGCGATCAGGCGGATGTATTCAGGAACGTTGGTGTGGGCTGGACAGGCCCATTGGCAATCCACAACTTTGTGGAAATAGTCCGGGTTGCTGACGTCGGTGGCTTTCAAACGTGGATCCTCT
>DATHMO010000353.1:0-11333 GCA_035486995.1 Bryobacteraceae bacterium | reverse complement strand
AACACTTTATGACGCGGGGAATCGCCGCCCTCATTCTGGCTGCGTTTTTCGAGTTTTCGTGCGCGAAATCCATCCCGCCCGTCCCGGTAATCCCGGTCGACGGTCTCGATGCGAACGTAAAAGACGCCATAGTGAAAGCCCTCGACCAAGCCGTGGCCGAGCCGAAAAGCGCCCAGGCCTCGGGCAGTCTGGGCATGGTCCTAGAAGCGCATACTCTGTATCCACCCGCTGTGCCTGCCTATCAACGCGCTGTGCTCCTCGATCCCAAAGACTTCGCGTGGCGATATTATCTGGCGCTTTGCCTGGAAAAAACCGGCCAGTTGGATGAAGCGCTGGCATCCATTACCGAAGGTCTGAAGATCCGTCCGGACTATGCGCCCGCGATCCTCAAACGAGCCGAACTGCTCCTGAAGCTGGGCCGATTCCCGGAAAGCGCCGCCTCGCTCGAACCTTTCCTGGCAAAGAACCCCGACTCGCCGATGGCTCTGTACTTCCTCGGCCGGGTGAAGTTCGCGCAGCAGGATTTCGCCGCAGCCGACGACCTTTATCGCCGCGCCACTGAGGCTTCGCCGGCCTTCGGTTCCGCCTGGTTCGGCCTGGGTGAAACCAGCAAAAGACTTGGCCGCACTTCGGAAACCGAAAAAGATTACCAACTCGCCGAGACGAATAAGGATCGCTACCCTCCCAACCCAGACGAGCTTTATGTGCAAATGACGAAGCTCGCCACTGGCATCGAGAACCGCCTGATGGAAGCGAAGAAGCTGCTGAACAAGCGGGAGTTCGACCGGTCCTCACAGATCTACAAGGAGGTTCTGCAACAATACCCGGATAATCTGGACTGTCTGGTGAACCTTCTTTACCTTTCGCAATTTCCGAACCAAGCCACTCCCGAGGAAGTGGAAGATCTCTACCGCAGAGCGCGCGCCGCGAGTCCGCAGCTCGCGGAAGTGTATATGTATCATGGCACTGCGCTCGCCGCGCAGGGCAAATTCGATCCGGCGGTGGCTGAGCTCGAGAAGGCCATCCAACTCAAGCCCAACAATGCCGAAACGCACGCCTGGCTCGCCGACGTCCGCGAAAGGCAGCACCGTCCCGCCGAGGCCATCGAGCAATATCGCATCGCCATCGCGCAGCAGCCTGATTTTCGCGTAGCCCGGCTGGAACTGGCTAAGAACCTGCTCTATTCGGGCCGTAGTAAGGAAGCCATCCCGGTGCTCCTGCCGGCTCTTCAGGTGGAAGACCAGAACACCCCCATTGCGATGATGTTTCTGGTGCAGGCCTACGTGAACACCGGAGATCGGGCGACCGCGCGAAAATATCTGGAGCAAGCACATCAGTATGTGCTGCGCAACGGACCGTCAAATTTGCTGCCCCAGATCGAAAGTAACTTGAGGAGCCTCGGGTCCGGTTAAAGCCTACGATTTGGCCATTCTTGCGCAGCTTCGTAACCTACGTAGCTGGAATATCACAGCAGTTGATGCTGCCGAACATGACGCATGATTATCCGCTCAGGCTGTATGCAAGCGCTAGTTTTCACAAGAACTTAAGCGTATCGTCTAAGCAGCGTCAAATTTTAACAATGGCGATCTGGTAATAGATTTCTGTTATATGATATCCGAGATCTTTGCTTTGTCTTTTGAGGGTTAGCTTCACACACACAAGGTGCGTTTGAACCTTGGAACTTTGGGGAGGCGATTACATGCAGTTGAGACTCGCGGGTCTTTTTCTGGTCTTTTCCTTGGCAGCGTTTGCCCAAGGAGACCGCGGCACGATCACAGGAACGGTTTCGGATCCCACCGGCGCCGTCATTCCCAACGCGACTATTGTAGTTACGAACAGCGAGACGGCCGCCGTTTATCAGGTTGCCACCACCTCGACAGGTAACTACACGCTGGCCAATCTTCCGGTAGGCAACTATGTGCTCACGGTGGATGCGATGGGATTCAAGAAGTATGATCGGCCCGGCCTCGTTGTCCAGGTGGCCGAAACGGTGCGTGTGGACGCGATCCTCGAGGTAGGATCTTCCACCGAAACCATCACGGTCAACACCGAAGCCCCACTGCTGAAAACGGAAAGCGGCGAGATCAGCCATCAAGTCGACTACACCCAAGCCGATCTTTTGCCCCTCTTCACTACCAACGGTACAGGTGCGGGTCTGGGAAATATCCGCGATCCTTTGTCGGTTTTGAACATACTGCCCGGGGCCCAACAGACGACCGACACCATCTTGCGCGTCAACGGTTTACCGTCGAGTTCGCAGACCATCATGGTGGAAGGCATGGACGCGACCAACGGTATGTGGCGTCAGCAGAATCAGGCTACGCAGCAGGGAGCCGACGCCATCCAAGAAGTCTCTGTACAGACCAGTAACTTCGCGGCCGAGTACGGCGGAGCAGGCGGCGGGTATCTGAACTTCACCATGAAGTCGGGCACCAACCAATATCACGGAAGCGCCTACGAATACTTTGTCAACAGTGCTCTGAACGCCGGTCTGCCATTCTCGGCCAATTGTAACCAGACAGATACCTGCGCCACCGACCCCAACTCTGGCCACATTAAGAACCTTGTGCAGCGCAATGACTTCGGCTTCACGCTGGGTGGTCCGATCAAGATCCCGAAACTATACGACGGAAAAGACAAAACCTTCTTCTTCTTCAGTTTCGAGCAATTCCGCCAGAACGAAGCAATCAACAACGGAGTTGCGACGGTGCCTATCCCGGCTTACACGATGGGGAACTTCGCTCAGGCCGAGGGATTTGGTCCCGGTCCTGGGTTCCTGAATCCGATTTCCGCTCCGAACGAGATTTTCGATCCGGCAACCAGAAGCGTGCAAAACGGCCACATCGTGGAAGCGCCATTTCCAAACCAGCAGATTCCAATCAGTCGGATGGACCCGGTGGCGCTGTATCTACAGAGTTTCTTCCCCGCGCCCAACCTGCCCGGCACCTTGAATAACTATGCCATTCCCACCTATTCCAATTTCCGGCATACCACTATCCCGTCGATGAAGATCGACCAGGTGCTCAATTCGAAAATGAAATTGTCCGGCTATATTTCAGTGACGGAAACGAATTCGCCTAATTCCAACGGATTCGCTTCTGATCTGGCTCCGGCGGTACCGGACGCCGACCGTGCCTATACCTACCGCCTCAATTTCGACGACACGATCACTCCCACGCTATTGTTCCATTTTGGAGCCGGATTGCTCTACTACTACCATCCCGATCTTGGGCCGCAAATCGCCTCCTTTAACACCGGGGCGCTCGCGGCGGCCGCGAATGGGTTCGGCGGCGCTCCTGGTGGCAAGAATTGGACGCCATTTCCGGCCAGTAGCTACATGCCTTCATTTGGAGCGCTGAACGACGCGTTGGTCGGTGGCGGAATCGCGCTGGGATCCGGCTTTTTCGCGCCCAGCCCCGGATCGAGCGCTCTCGCGGCGGGCTATCAAGACACGGAGATCAAACCGACCGCGAACACCAGCTTGACTTGGGTCCATGGCAACCACACTTTCAAGGTGGGTGCCGATATGATCCTGGACGGGGTCCCGCAGCAGAGCAGCCTGCGCGCATTCGGTGAGTACAACTTCAGCGCTAACCAGACCGAGAACCCGGCTGAATACGGCGTCCCAGTCATTGCTCCGTCGGGATTCCCGTACGCCAGCTTCCTGCTGGGCCAAACCTCCAGCGTCGAAACGTCAGCGGTTAACGACTCCCGTTTAGGCAATCATTCCTGGGGAGCCTTCATCCAGGATAGTTGGAAGGTGAATCGCAGGCTAACCCTGGAGCTTGGGGTGCGGTGGGATTACTCGACATTGTTGACAGAGGAGCACGGGCGCATGTCCGATGCCTGCTTTACTTGTGTCAATCCCGCGCTTGCATCTGCCTATAGCCCCGGTGGATTAGCGGGTGCCATTGTGTATGGCGCCACAAACAAAGGTCCGCTGAGCAACGCTTATCCGTTCTCATTGGGACCCCACGTCGGTGTTGCCTACCAAATTACGCCGAAGACGGTATTTCGCGCCGGCGGTTCGATCGCCTACTCATCGTCGGCCGACAACGCCTTCCTGTCGGCCAGCGTGGCCAACTTCTACACCATTGGATCACCCGGCCAATTCCTGCCGGCGACTCAACTGTCGAGTGGAAACCCCCTCACGGGTGCTCAAGCTCCCACGTTCCCGGAATATAACCAGTACCCGTTCCCTCAATCTTCCAGCGGCTGCGGTTTGAATGGGACTCTTCCCTGCGTTCTACCCACGGAGCCATTTATCACCATCCCGAAGAGCTCCAGGTTGCCGCGCATCTTCCAGTGGAGTATTGGTTTCCAACAGGAGATCATGCCCAACCTCATGGTGGATGCAGCGTACGTGGGCAATCGCGGCGCATGGTTCACCGCGCCTCTGCTGGATACCCAATCTTTCAACGGATTGACCCAGGGCATTCTTTCGAACCTTACCACCGAGGGTCCCGGTGGCAAAGGAGTCTACGGCACGACACAAAATATGTCGTTTACGAATCCGAACGACTACGCCCTGCTCAATGACCCCATCAACAGCCAGGCCGTAATCAGCCGATTCCCGGCGTTGGCGAATCCCAGCAACGTCTACCCGGGTTTCCCGTCCAACCAGACTCTGGCCCAAGCGCTGCGGCCCTACCCGCAGTGGTATGGCGTTCCTTCGTTCCTGGGACCGCCTCTGGGCGACACCTGGTACGATTCGCTGCAGGTTAAGGTCACCAAGCGCTACTCGCATGGTTTGACCGCTGTGGTTGCCTATACCTTCTCGAAGTCGTTGACCAACGCGGCCAATTCCAACACCTCGTACCTGACTCCGAACGATCCGGTGTTGAACGATCCGTTCAATCTTCCCACGGATAAACAGCTCTCCGGCTTCGATCAGCCTCAGGTGCTGGTGATTTCGTTCAACTACCTAACTCCCAAGGCGGAGGGGTTGTTCGGCGACAAACCTCTCGGCAAGACTGCCAGCTGGCTGGTCCGCGATTGGAACATCGGCGGTGTTCTCAAGTATGCCAGTGGGCAACTGATCCAGAGTTCGCCCTCCAACTCCACGTTGTGGAATACGATGGGGGTCGGCGGTAATCCGCTGAACGGCGTTTCGAATTTCGGCGGCAGCGCGCCGCTGGCGAATTACGTCCCCGGCCAGCCATGTCTCGCTGTTAATCCGAACAGCCATTTCGACCCGACCAAAGTGCTTGCTCTAAATGCGAACGCCTGGACCGAACCGGCGCAAGGGACCTTTGGCGACGCAGCACCTTATTACAGCAACTGCCGCTGGCAGCGCCAGCCGGCCGAATCTCTCAGCTTGGGCCGCACTTTCCGCATCGGGGAGAAAGTCCAGTTGTTGATCCAGGCGCAGTTCTTCAACCCCTTCAATCGTGTGTTCTACCCCGTGCCGTCCATCGCCGGGCCAACGAACGTCAACCACCTCTCGGCGGCAAGTTACGGCAATGCCTTCCCGGGCGGCCCCAACCCCGGCTTCGGTCAAAACGCTGCCTTAAGCGCAGGCTACGGATGGGTGAACGTCGTCAACGGAGGCGCTGCTGTCAACGGCATCGGCCCGAATCCGAGATCCGGCCAGTTGGTGGCGCGCTTTACGTTCTGACGTAGCGCCAACATCGTATTAAAATCAAGGCCTCGCTGGGCAACCGGCGAGGCTTTTTGTTGCTCCCAACGTCGAGTTGCAATCATATAGAAGCATGGCTGATTTTGCCTCTGCCGCAGCGTCCTGTTAGATGATGAAACGAAAGATAGCCGCCGTCACCACGTCTCGATCCGACTTCACCGCGTTGCATTGGCCGTTGCACGACCTTGCATCGCATCCTGACGTGGATCTGAAGATCATTGCGCTCGGGCCCCATTTGTCTCCGGAATTCGGATTGACGATTCAGGAGATTGAGAAAGCCGGATTCCGCGTCGACGCGCGGATCGAGTGCCTGTTGAGTTCGGATACCGACGTCGGTATGGCCAAGACGATCGGTTTGGCGACCTTGAGTCTGGCGGATTGCCTTGGCGAGATGCGCCCCCATCTGCTATTGGTGACCGCGGACCGCTACGAAATGCTCGCTCCCGCCTCAGTTGCGCTGGCCCTTCGCATTCCAGTGGCGCATATTGAAGGCGGAGAGATTAGCGAAGGCGCGATTGATGACGCGGTCCGCAACGCACTTACAAAGCTGAGTCACGTCCATTTCACATCCACGGAATTAGCACGTGCCCGCGTAATCGCCATGGGCGAAGAAGAGTGGCGCGTCCATCGCACGGGAGCTCCGACGCTGGATCATTTGCGGCGCGGGACCCTATTGAGCAGGGAGCAAGTGGAGCAGCGTCTGGCGATCGACCTAAGCCGGCCAACCGCGATAGTCACATACCATCCAACGACGATCGCTCGGGACACTACGAGGGAGGCGGATGCCCTGTTCGGCGCGCTGAAAGCGGTCCCCGAGCAGATCCTGTTCTGCTACCCAAACGCCGATGCGGGCAGCCGAGCGCTGATCGGGCGAATTGAGACGTTCTTGCGCGATCGCGATGGCAGAGTGTTCGTCAATCTGGAGCCGCTGGTCTATTGGAGTCTATTGCAGCATGTCGAATTTCTAATAGGAAATTCCAGCAGCGGGATCATCGAGGCGGCGTCCTTCGCTTTGCCCGCCGTCAATGTGGGAATTCGCCAGCAGGGGCGTGAGCATGGGCCCAACGTACTCGATGCCGAGCCAGACGCCGAATCCATTCTCGATCGCATCCAAACTGCGAGAAGCGAAAGATTCCGGCAATCCCTCAAAGGCATGACGAACCCGTATGGGGATGGTTGCGCTTCTCAGAGAATCGTTCGCGTGCTAACGTCCTTGTCTTTGGGCGAAGAGCTATTGATCAAGCGCGCGCGGGCAATCGGATGAGAATCCCGCTCTCGGCTCCCGATATCACAGAGGCCGATATCGAGGCTGTAGTGGGGGTGTTACGAACGCCGCGACTCAGTATTGGCCCCAAAATGGAGGCGTTCGAGCGATCAATCGCGGATCTGATGGGCGTCCCGCACGGAATCGCCGTCAGTTCGGGAACAGCGGGTCTGCATCTTTGCCTGCGCGCGCTGGGAGTGGGTGAGGGCGACGAAGTTATTGTGCCGTCTTTCACCTTTATTTCCGCCGGAAATGTGATTCTTTATGAGCGCGCGAGACCCGTATTTGTGGATATTGAACCGCGCACGCTCAATCTCGATCCCGGCAAACTGGAGCGTAGCATTACGCCGAAGACACGCGCCATTATCGTCGTCCACACGTTCGGACATCCCGCGGATCTTGATCCGATCATGGACATCGCGCGGAAACACGGCGTACCCGTGATCGAGGACGCTTGCGAAGCCATCGGGGCCTGTTATCGGGGGCGGGCCGTCGGCGGGATCGGAGATCTCGGGGTATTTGGGTTTTATCCCAATAAACCGATTACGACCGGCGAAGGCGGCATGGTGGTGACCCGAGATTCTCAAATGGCTGGCACCATGCGGGCGCTTCGCAATCAAGGGCGGAGGGAGTCCGACGGCTGGCTGGACCATCGTCTCCTCGGATACAACTATCGGCTTTCGGAACTGAACTGCGCACTGGGTGTGGAGCAGATGAAGCGGATCGAAGACATACTCGATCGCCGTGCAGCGATTGCTACTCAATATTCAGAGGAGCTTCAGGCCATCCCCGAAGTGACCACACCGCCATTGAAGATGAGCGACGGACGCGTAAGTTGGTTCGTCTACGTGGTTCGTCTGGAAAATCGCGACGCGATTCTTGCAAAGCTAACGGAGGAGGGAATCGGCTGCGCGCGATATTTTGCTCCGCTGCATTTGCAACCGCTCTTTGCTCCTTATGCGAATCCGTGCGACGATCTGAAAATCACTGAACAAGTCACGAGCCAAACTTTGGCCCTGCCGTTTTTCAACCGCCTGACGAGCGAACAGATTCACGAAGTCTGCTGCACACTGCGGGCGGCGGTTCGCGCCAAAACATAAAGGAGATGTCCTTCGATACTGCGTTGCCGGCATTCTCCAGTTGTGTAGTCGACGACGAAGCGCTTCTCGATGGTTAGGCCGGCTGCCTGGGCAAGAGAACGAAATTCGGGGTTAGTAAAGACGTGGCCCTGGGTTGTGCATCGCACACCCTCGATATCCCAAGCGACCACGACATCGCCATTGGTCTCGTTCCATCTCAACTGATCACGCAGAAACCGAAGTGCGGTTGGAATCGCGCCGTAGTGACGCGCGTTGTAGCGGTGCTGTATGTCGACGAAGATTCGGCCTTGTGGAGACGTGAGGCGGGCAAATTGACGAAGAACCTCCAAGCGGGCATTGGACGGGAAGATGTGTCCGAGGACATTCCAGAGACAGGTGACGACGTCAAACTCGCCTTCGACCAAGTGAAGTTCTTCGGCGCGCATGGTGCGGAATTGGGCATTTCGGCCCTGCATCGATACACTGGGCTCCACCAAAACAAGCTCGCTAATCTGTCTGGCTTGTGCGATCCGGCGCGCTCGACTGCCGTCGCCCGCTCCGACATCGAGCATGGAGCGGCTTCCCGGCGGGATCCGGGAAATCACCAACTGATCGATGCTTTCCAGATAAGCTCTGCGCTTTTCGGCGATGCGAGAGAAGACAGGCCCGATCCGATCGTACGCGGCGACTGGGTCTTGAATCACAGGCACGGGCTAGGTTGCCAGCCGCCGCACGCGGACTCGAGTTGCGATGCAATGCACAGCGCCACGTCTTCGCGCCATGGATGGGCGGCGATCTGCACGCCGATCGGCAGGCCCGCCGATGTTTGCCCGCAGCGCACCACCGCGGCCGGCCATCCGGTAAGATTGTGGGTCATCGTGTAACTGAATCCCTGGAAGGTCGGCTCGTCGATCGAGCTGCCGTGCGGCAACGCCGCCTGCGGGAAGACTGGTGAAAGGATCGCGTCGTAGTCTTCGAGGAACGCAAACATACGCGCTCGAAAGCCGTCGAGAGCGGCCCAGCATTCCGCGAACCCGCCCAGCGTGGTGCGGTATGGTTCGAGTTTCTTTAGCCATCCTTCGAGAAGCGGATGAGTGCGCTCGCTTCCAATGGAGGCCAAGTAAACGCGCAACGCGTCGCCACCATCCGGACCGATCATACGCATTTCGAGATCGTAGCTTTCCTCCACGCCTGGCGGGCGCTGCTCTTCGATCCGATGAACATCCTTTTCGAGCAAAGCGGCGGCCTGTCGAACTACGGCGGTTGTTTCAGCGTCCGCGGGGACGATTCCGTTGTCGGTAAAGAACGCGATCCGTAGATCCTTCATCCGTATTTCCGCGGGATCGCCGACCGGCATGCCGATGACGGTGTGATCGCGGCTATCTGGAAGCGCCAGCAACCGCATCATGGTAATCAGATCCTCGACGCGGCGTGCCATTGGGCCGATTTGCCACAGGGTCTCGATCCACCCACCGGCCGGGGGAACGTGGCCCGTGCGAGGCAGGCGTCCTGAAGTGGGTTTGATGCTCGCAATGCCGCAGAAATGCGCCGGCAGACGCACGCTTCCAGCGGCGTCGCTACCGAGGCCGAAGGGCGATCCACATGCCGAGATCAGCGCGGCCTCACCTCCGCTGGAGCCACCTGATGTGCGCGAGAAATCGTAGGGATTGTTGGTGCGGCCGCGGATGAGGTTATCGCTTTCGAACGCGAACAAAAGATCCGGCAGGTTTGTTCGGGCGATCGGAATCGCACCGGCGGCACGCAAGCGAGCCACTACCGTCGCATCGCGGGTTGAAGGCGTGGCTGATTTTCGCCCGAGCGTGCCGGCAGTGCACACCGTTCCTTGCACTTCGATCGAATCTTTGATGGAGAACGGAACGCCCGCCAGCGGAGGTAGCGGATTGGCTTGGGCCCTGTCGCGATCCACACACGCGGCCGATCGCAGCGCCGTTTCGTCCAGCACCTCTGCAACCGCGTTCAAGCACGGATTCACCTTTTCAATTCGGCGAAGATGCGCTTCCACTAATTCCGTGGCCGAGACCTCGCCACAACGGATCAACTGCGCTTGTTCGGTTCCCGAGAGTGAGCAGATATCCGTCACTTCGACCCCAGCGGCTCGATTAACACTGACGCGGGCCGCGTATTGTAGATGCGCTGGTAGGCGTCGTGCGCGGTGTCTCGCGGGAAGTGTTCGCTTTCGGGGTACGGGTACCGGGACATCGCATGGAACGGAAGCGGCTGAACGGTGGAAGAGAAGGCGGTGTTGGGATCGCGATCCTTGGCCCAGCCGTCCACCTTGAGGAGGAAGTCGCGTGTGAGACCTTCGCGCGGCGCGGGGAGGGCCGCCACGGGGAACTGTAACCGGACTTCGTCACCTGATCCCATGATCACGAGCTGATCGTCAACGTCGCGCAGCAGGTTGTCGATAGAGCCGTATCTTGTATAGAGGCCCACAGTGGGGTTCCAGAAGGAAGCCGTGGAAACATGATCGTAGAAGAATGTATCGGGCTGTTTGCGCTGCGCATCGATGCGCGTTTCCGAGAATCCGCGAAAATGCAGATCGGCGGAATCGAAAGGTATGAGAGTGGGCTTGGCGCCGGCGTCGGAGGCGCCCTCACTCAAGAAAATCTCGTCCCAATATACGCACAGATTGGTCACGATTCGGACCTTGCGGCTCGCGGAAAGAAACTCGACGGGGACAACGATGGTCTTAGGCTTTCCGGCGGGCATGCCCATATCCTGATTCACGGTCTTCCATGCGCCGGTGGCATCCTGCACCTGAAGATACGGCATCACCAAGCCCGCCTTCGATTCCTGCGCGGCCCTGCGAAAGGTGCTGCCATCGGGCCAATCCACCCATCCGTTCAGCAACAGGATCGCTTTGCCGGACGGAGCCACGGAGCCAAAATCCAGATCGAGTGAATGCAGATCCGCCACCCCGGTTTCGGAGCGGCGGAAATGGTCCGGATAACGCTGGTCCTTCGCGATTAATTGCGGCAAGACATCGTCGCCGTGACCGTCGCGCGCTGTTTTGGGATAGATCCTTCGCTCGACAGCGAACAGGTGGAATTCTGGGTAAGGAGGAGCTTTGAACTTTTCGTTGGTGAAGATTTCAATGCCGGCCCGATGATCGATGGCGTACAACTGAATCTGATCGAGATACGATACCTCACTCAACTCTTCGGTGACGCGAACCTCATAATGATCACCGGTTGGCTGAAGCGCCGTGCCGGGAATCTGCACCCACTCTTCATGATCCACCGGGAAATAACTCCCATCGCCATCGCGAGCGCCTAGCGGTGCCACTCCCAGAACATCGGTAATGAACTGGAACTGGCGCCCGTTCCAAGTC
>DATHMO010000352.1:0-5551 GCA_035486995.1 Bryobacteraceae bacterium | reverse complement strand
CTGGGGCGAATCGCCGCAGGTTTCGAGGCCGATCTCGTGGTGCTCAGGGGCGATCCATCTCGAGATGTGAAAGTGTTGGCTGCCGTAGCGTATACCTTGCAAGGTGGAAAACTCATCTATCGATCCAACGAATGAAAACGTCTGCACCCCCAGCATCCGTCACTCATCCGCGATAGATCGGAATTCCAGAAGCTCAATCGGCGCACCATCGTCAATGATCATCGCTACCATCACACCTGGCGAGGGACCCGGCCGGGCCACAGTGGTAGGGATTCCGATATGGTGGAATCTCCAACCGTCCTTCGCTATTACGGACGGCGAATCGCGGTCCCGCCTTTTAGCAGTCACGGATGGCGTATTCACGGTGGTTCTCCTTGAGCCGAAATCAGACAGCTGACGATTATTATTGCGGCAACTCTTCGCCTAATTGCTCGCGCACCATATACTCGGCGTACCAATCCGGCCAGTTCGCGTCGGATTGCCCCGTCCGTTTCTCGTGCCGCTCATGAGCCTTCCGAGCGCGAATCATCGCCTGGGCAAGATCGTGCGACGACGCATACGTTGTGTTGCCTGCAACGCGCCCCGCAAGCCGCTTCGTCACTTCCTGCAGCAACCAGCCATTGCCGTCCGGATCGCTGAAAGAAACATACGAATAGTAGCTGAGACGCTCGGGGTGCGGCCCGGCCACTCGCGCGCCGATGCCCGAAAACCTGCAAGCCGTTCCGCTATCACAGTGAAATACCTGGCTCGCATCCACGCCGTGTGCGATAAGTTCGCTGCGCGCCGCCTCGATGTCGGAGACGGCTAGGTGTATGGCCTGTGCCGAACCAGGTGCGGCCGACGTCAGGTTTATACCAAATTGGATCGAGCTGCCGGAGCCGGGCGGCGTGAACTGGACCAGGCGGAAGTTGTCACCGGCGGCGCGGTCGGCATCCAGCCGCCATCCGAGCTTTGAGTAAAACTCTTTTGCGCGGTCCACGTCGGAAACAGGGATGACCACCACCTCAAGCTTCATATCGAGATCCGCAATACTCATACTTTCGTCTCAAGCGTCGCTTCCCGCGGACTTCTTAGCAGGGCGCACCAGCGGCGTCATCCCGGCCTGCTCCTCCGCCGTGTACGGCGCTCCATAATACGGAAAATCCTTGCGAATTCGCCCGCGGTCGGGAGCAAGTCCATCGGCGATTGGCGTGTTGGCCGTCAGCGTCAACATCACATCCAGCACATCGTCGCCCAGCGCGCGTCCATTGAATCTCGCCACCTCAAATGCGGCGGATGTTCCAAGCTCGTAAGGCAACGTGTCGGGACAGAGCCGTCGAGCGATCTGTTTCCCGTATTCACCCGGGTCCGTCGCCGAATGGGCGTAAGTCGTCATCTTCGCCGCAAAATCCGCGATCGTCTTCGCGAAGCGCTCTGAATCTTCCGACGGAACCGACGCATTGAATTGTTCTTTCACCTCTTGATCGCTCGGGTCGTTCAAGAAGATATGCGTAACCATAGGCAGGCCCCAACGCGAAACTTGCACCTCCGGCGCATGGCCAAAGAGGGAGATCGTCGCCCATGCGTTGATTTTTCCCTTCCCAATCAGTTCGCTCGGCACCTCCAGCACAAGCGCCGTAACATTCCTCCTCGCAAAGGGATTCTGCTGATCGAGAAACGCGTCCGCATCGTAGCGCTGGCGCTCATAGAAAGCCGTCATAAATGCGCGGAATCCAGTATTCGCCGCAAATACGTCGGGAACAATCCCAACATACGCACGAACACCCGCGTTAGTCGCGACCGAACCGGTTTCACCCTCAACCAGACTCTCTCCGCCGTCGCCACGAAGAGCATCGTCACCCGTCGCCTTCCGCACCACAAACGGCTGAAAGTGAGTGTGCTCACTGCCATCTCCGTGTCGTGGTTCACTAAACCTGAACTTGAATGTAACCTCTTCCCTCGCATCGCCGTTCAGGTCGAACCGGAACGCGTAAATCCCCTCTGGATGAAGCGTGTCGGGAGCCGATAATCCCACATCCGGATTCACGGTCATCGCCATTACCGTCTTGCCCGAGGGGCCGTCAAATAGATAAAAATCGCAGACGTTGAGGCTCGGATCTTCCCTCGCCAGTTTAGTATCGAAATGATGTGACATACAGAATCTCCTTGAGAAGCATCGCTCCTCTACGGGTTATCCGTGAAGAATGGAGGCTCCGAATGGAGCGCCCGTTAGTCCGCCATCCACCATCAGCTCGACGGCGTTGATGTACGCGGAATCGTCCGAGGCAAGAAAAAGCACAGCCTTGGCCACATCTTCCGGTTCGCCCCAACGCGCAAGAGGAACCGTGGAAGAGAAGAAGTCGGAAACCTTTGCGGATTCCTCTGCCGTGGCATTGGCGCGCGACCCGCGCTTCCAGATAGGAGTCTTCGTCGCCCCCGGCGCCACCACGTTCACGCGAATCTTGCGCGGTGCAAGGTCTGCGGCGATGGTTCGCGCCATCGAGAGGAGCCCGCCTTTCGTGGCAGCGTAGGCCGCCACGCCTGGTTGACCGAGATAATTGTGCACCGATCCGCAGAAGACGATGCTGCCGTTGTCGTTCATCAGAGGAGCGGCTGAATTGACGGTAAAGAATGCACAGTTGAGGTTGGTGTGGATGACCTTTTCGAAGAGGGCTTCGTCGGCCGTGCCAGTCGGCGTCCTGCCGGAAATCCCTGCATTGGCGAACACGATGTCCAGTTTGCCTAAGTCTTTGGCGAGTTCAACGAAAAGCTTCTTGCGGTCCTCCCCAACCGTAACGTCAGCGCGATAGCCGCGCGATTTCGATCCCAGTTCGGCCACCGCGTCATCCAGCGTCTGTTGATCGCGGCCCGTAATTGCGACTTCGGCGCCTTCCGAGACAAAGAGGCGGGCTGTGGCCAGGCCGATGCCGCTGTTGCCTCCTGTAATGAGAGCTTTTTTGCCTGCGAGCTTCATGCTTCCTCCTCGATCCTCGATAACCGGCGGACGGCTATCCAAACATTTTAGCCCTTGGCATTGGGGCAATCCAGGCCGCGGCGGCACCTTGGCCGCTCTGGCATTCACCGCTCTCGCAAATTTCATCCTCCTTGTCCCCATCCACTTGCCGACCCCTCCCCCTCGCATCGCGGCCCACCGCTATTACCCTCAAACAGAATGCCTTGCGTCGCCAGCGACATACGTTTGGGTTCGTTTTTTCAAAATGCGAAAGATAACACCACTCGCGCACAAAAATAGGCCTGATGCGCCGACCCCTTGAATCCATTCGTCTTAGCCCCGCTCTTATGCCGCCTTCGCCCGTAACCGGAAAAATTCCGCCGCTCCGCCCCCACAGCCGCCCGCACGCGCCCCATCCGGTCGAGGTGTATATTGGAATGGCCTTCCCGAGGTGCCCATGCCCGATTTGACCATCCTCATCCCCGTCGTAATCGTCATCGTTTACCTGCTGTCTTCCATCAAAATACTGGCCGAGTACGAGCGTGGCGTCATCTTCCGCCTCGGCCGCGTGCTCCCGCAACCCAAAGGGCCCGGCATCATCCTCGTCTTCGCCCCAATCGATCGCATCGTGCGCATCTCGCTCCGCATCGAAGCCATGGAAGTGCCGCCTCAGGACGTCGTCACGCGCGACAACGTCACCGTTAAGGTCAACGCCGTGGTCTACTTCCGCGTGCTTGATCCATCCAAGGCCGTGCTCGAAGTGTCCAATTTCCTCTACGCCACATCGCAAGTCGCACAAACCACCCTGCGCAGCGCCCTCGGTGAAGTGGAGCTCGACGAACTGCTCAGCCAGCGCGAAAAGCTGAATCTCCGCCTGCAATCCGTGCTCGACGCCCACACTGGACCCTGGGGCGTCAAAGTCACGGTCGTCGAAGTGAAGCAGGTGGATCTGCCGGAGCAGATGATCCGCGCCATCGGCCGCCAAGCTGAGGCTGAACGCGAGCGCCGCGCCAAGATCATCCACGCCGAAGGCGAGTACATGGCCGCCGAAAAACTGAGCATGGCCGCCGAAATGATTCAAAAACAGCCCGCCGCGCTCACACTGCGCTACCTTCAAACACTGGTCGAGATCGGCGCCGACAAAAACACAACGGTTGTCTTCCCCTTGCCCATCGATATATTCTCGTCTTTGGGCCAGGCTTTGGATAATCTGGCAGGGAAGAAGAAACTGGAAGGCTAATCGAACTTGCCGAAGAACGAAGAAGGCGAATTTGAACTCATCCTCGGAAACCGCCAGCTCATCAGCGTGTTTCTGATCGTGGTAGTGATGCTGGGCGTGTTTTTCTCGATGGGCTATGTGGTTGGACGCAATTCCTCGCCCGCCGCCACAACCACCGAAGCGCGCGCCGATAAAACGGTTCCCGACTCGCATCCACCCGATTCCACCGCGTCCGACGGTTCCAGTTCCGCCGAGCCAACCCAGCCGTCAGGGAACAACTCTGGCGATCAGTCTCCCGCCGAGACGCCGCCGTCCATTACTCAACCGGAAAAACCTGCCGCCGCTGCTCCTGCTCCGAGGCCCGCGCCTGCTGCAAAAGAACCCAAGCCTAAGCCATCGCCTGCGCGTGAAGCGGCCGCTCCTGAACGCGCCGCCGTCGCCAGCCAGGTCGTCGCCGGTCAGTATTGGCAGGTGGTGGCCACCGCGCGGCCCGACGCCGAAATCATCGCCGAAGCCCTCGCCAAAAAGGGATTTCATGCCGTCCTCGCTCCCGCGCCCAAGGACGGAGTGTTCCGCGTCCTAGTTGGACCGCTCGCGGATGCACCAGCGCAGGCCCAAACGCGTACCAACCTCGAATCGGCGGGCTTCAAGAATCCGATCATGCGGAAGTATTGATCATTACTGTTCGCAACTTCAGCCTGGCATTGCTCTCCGCAATGCTTCTCGTTCTCTGCTATCCGAATTTGATTTTTCCGGGTTTCGGTTTGCCTTGGCTCGCGCCCGTTGCCTTGGTCCCGCTGCTGATCGCGCTCGCGTTTGAACCCCGGCCTCTGTGGCGATTTCTGCTCGGCGAATTCGCCGGCATCGTCTATTGGTTCGCCATCTGTTACTGGATCCAGTTCGTGCTCGAGGTCCACGGCGGCATGGGACGCTGGGGAGGCTGGGCGACATTTGCGCTGTTTTGTGTTTTGAAGGCGCTGCACCTGGCGTTATTCAGTTTGTTGGCCGCCGTGCTGATCCCAACGCGCTACGCGATTCCCGCCATCGCCGCGCTTTGGACCGGCATCGAGCGCACTCACGGCAACTTCGGATTCGCCTGGCTCACGCTCGGCAACGCGGGAATCGACATGCCGCTGCCGCTGCGCGTTGCGCCCTTCGTCGGAGTCTACGGCATTTCATTCGTTTTCGCTCTGATCTCCGCGGTCGTCGCGCTCTTGATACTTCGCAGCGGCCGCCGCAACTTATATTGGCTCGCGATGATTCCCGGTTTGTTGCTGCTTCCCGAACTTCCCGCGCGCCAAACGCCCACCGAAACGGCGCTGGTCTTGCAGCCCAACATGCCCGAAGAAAAAGAGTGGACTCTTGAAGCCGCGAACCAGGAGCGCGATCACATCATCCGC
>DATHMO010000351.1:0-4744 GCA_035486995.1 Bryobacteraceae bacterium | reverse complement strand
CACGCCGGAGTTCTTGAACAGCGCCGGGTCGATATCGAAATCGGCGGAGTGCGACCAGATGTAGCTCTGGGCCGTTTTGGCCGATTCCTGCATCACTTCACCGAGCTGGCCGGTGAGCGTGAGACCCTTACCATCCGGCAGAAGCGTGCCTTCGATGTACAGAACGTCGCCACCGGTTTCAGTCCAGGCCAGCCCTGTTGCGACTCCGGGCGGAAGATCGCGACGCGCTTCTTCCTGATTGAACGGCTCAGGCCCGATCATCTCCGAAAGCTCTTCGAGCGTGACGGTGACCGGCCCCGGCCCCGACTCAGTAGATGCCCCTTCGGCGAACTTCAGCGCGACCTTGCGAGTAACGCGGCCGATAGCCCGTTCGAGCCTGCGGAGTCCGGCTTCGCGCGTGTAGCCCGAGATGATCTTCCGTACGGTCTCGTCCGGAAGGATGCACTGTTCCGCGGTCAGCCCGGTTTCCTTGAGCTGTTTCGGGATCAGATACTTCTTCGCGATTGCGAGCTTTTCTTCCTCGCTGTAGCCGGCGATCCGCAGCACTTCCATACGATCGAGCAGCGGTTGCGGAATGGTATCGAGCGCGTTGGCGGTGGTGACGAACAACACCTTCGACAAGTCGAACGGTAGATCGAGGTAGTTATCGCGGAACGATTTGTTTTGCTCCGGATCCAGGATCTCGAGCAAGGCATGCGCCGGATCGCCACGGAAGTCGCGGCCCAGCTTGTCCACTTCGTCCAGCATCAACACCGGATTGTTCGCGCCCGCCCGCCGCATGGCTTGGATCACACGACCAGGCAACGCACCGATATAGGTCCGGCGATGGCCGCGCAATTCGGCTTCGTCATGCAAGCCGCCCAGGCTCATACGTTCGAACTTCCGGCCGAGCGCTCGCGCGATGGATTGGCCGAGCGACGTTTTGCCGACGCCCGGAGCTCCGACGAAGCAGAGGATCGGCGCTTTGGCGTTGGGGTTGAGTTTCAACACGCCGAGATGTTCCAGGATACGGCCCTTCACGTCCTTCAACCCGAAGTGATCTTCGTCGAGGACCTGGCGGGCGCGCGCGATGTCGAGCGCATCCTCGGTGCTCTTCTTCCACGGCAGCTCGAGGACGTAGTCGAGATAAGTCCGGATGACGTTGTAGTCGGGCGCACCGGGAGGCAGCTTCTCGAGACGATCGAGCTCGCGCGTGGCTTCCTTCAGGATGTCTTCGGGCAGATCGGCCTTTTCCAGGCGTTCGCGCAACTGCGCAGCTTCGGCCTGTTCGCCGCCTTTTTCACCGAGCTCCTGTTGGATGGCTCGCATTTGCTGGCGCAGCATGTAGTCACGCTGCTCCTTGGTCATTTCATTGCGAGCTTCGTTAGTGATCTTGTTGCGCAGCTCAAGCACCTGGACTTCGTGCATCAGGTAGCGATGCAGCATACGCAACGCTTCGGCTCGCGAGGGCGCTTCAAGCAGCGACTGGCACTTCTCGGCGTCCATACTGAACATCGACGCAAGAACGAACGACAAGCGCAGAGGATCGTCGTTGGAGGCGATCAAGCCGCGCAATTCCTGAGGAGCGCCCGGTTGCGCGAGCGTCAGCGCTTCACCGGCGAGTTCGATCAGCGCGCTTTGCAGCGCTTCAATCTCCGGTCCTTTATCGTGCGGCAGCGCTAATGGAACGGCGCGGCCTTTCAGAAACGGTTCAGACTCGTCGAGCTTGATGAGCGTAACGCGTTCCATGCCGAGAACCATGAGCTCAAGATGACCTTCACCCGAGCGATTCATTTTGCGGATGACGGCCTTGGTTCCGATGGCGTAGAGGTCCGCCTGGGTGGGCGTATTGAGGTCGGGATCCTTCTGGGTGAAAACGAGGATCTCCTTCGATTCGGTGGCGAGCGCGGCTTCCACCGCGGCGATGGACGCGGGGCGTCCAGCTGACAGAGGCATCAGCAAGTAGGGAAACAGCACCGCACTTTTCAGCGGCAGCACTGGGAGTGTGTAGACAACAGGTTGTTCAGACATTTTAGTTTCCTCGGGTGATCATTCTGATCAACAACAAGCCATCGCGCGTGGCGATGGTGACGCGCGCAGTCTCCAAATCAGCCGGCATTTCAAAAGACCGTTCGAACCGGTTGTAGGAGATCTCCATGGAGTAGTAGCTGGACCCCTCCTCCAGGAACGAATCGAGCCGGACTCCGCTTACCGATACGCGACGTCCCTGAATACTGACCGTAACATCCTCGCTGCGAACTCCGGCCAGGTCGAGCTTCAACAGCCAGCCGTCGCGGGTGCGATAGATGTCGGCTGACGGCTGCCAGGGAGCGGGCCAAGTTTGGGTTCGTTTGGTAATTTTGGTCATGTGGTGGCGGCTCACTAGATGAGATGCGCCTAGAGACAAAAAGAAGCAGGTTTCACTCAAGAAACCTGCTTCCCTTAGACTAAAGTTCCGTGCTTACTTGTTCGGAACTACAACAAAATGCGTACCCGGCCCTGTCTTTACCAGCAGCAGGGTAGATTCCCGGGAAGCGCCGGCTTTAACAGCCGCGTTGAATTCGGCGATTGTCGTGACCGGTTTGCGGTTCACTTGGACGACGATGTCGCCCTGTTGGAGTCCGGCAGCCGAGGCAGCCGAATCCGGGTCGACGTCGGTGATCACGACGCCCTGGGTGCCTTCCGGGGTCTGGAGCTGCTGCCGGAGTTCAGGCGTCAAAGCCTGGACCGAGAGGCCCTTCAGTGCGCCCTTCTCGCCGCCACCGGGGAGGTTGCCCTCGCCGTCGCCTTTGCCCTCAGCTTCCAGGTTGAACTCGGTGAGAGTCACTGGCAGATCGAGAGTTTGGCCGCTGCGATCGATTTTCAAGTGGATGGTGGTGCCGGGTGCGAAGCCCGCGACTTGCAGACGGAACGAGTTCACGTCCTCGGCGGAAGTGCCGTTGACGGCCGTGATGACATCCCCGACTTTAAGGCCGGCTTTGGAAGCGGGGCTATCGGGAACCACAGTAGCAACTGCCACGCCGTGCGTGTTCGGAACTCCGAACGACTTGGCGAGGTCAGGAGTCAGCTCTTGCGGGGTGATTCCGAGGAAGCCGCGAGTGACTTTACCCTTGGTAAGGATCTGGTCCATGATGTTCTTGGCGAAGTTCGCTGGAATGGCGAATCCGATGCCTTGATTGCCGCCGGTTTCGCCGGACAGGATCGCGGTGTTGATGCCAACGAGATCGCCGCGCGTGTCAATCAACGCGCCGCCCGAGTTGCCGCGGTTGATGGCGGCGTCGGTCTGGATGAAGTCCTCAAAGCGCTCGATGCCCAAGCCGGCGCAGCCCTTGGCGCTGATGATGCCCATGGTGACCGTCTGGCCCAAGCCGAAGGGCTCGCCGATGGCGAGGACTACGTCGCCCACTTCGGCGCGTGCCGAGTCGGCGAAAGGCAGCGTGGTTAGGCCGCTCTTGCTGATCTTCAGTACAGCGAGATCGCTCGCCTTGTCGGTGCCGACGACTTTGGCCGGATATTCTTCTTTGTTGGCGAACGAGACTTTGACGTCGGTTGCGCCGTCGACGACGTGATTATTGGTCAGGATGTAGCCATCCGGACTGACGACCACGCCCGAGCCGAGGCTAGTGGCGCGCTGCGAACGCGGCTGCTGCTGTTGCGGCATGCGTCCGCCGAAGAATTGGCGGAACATCGGATTGTTGAACAGATCGCCGCCTTCTTCTCCTTGTTCCTTCACGACCTTCGAACTTGAAATGTTCACCACCGCCGGCATGGCGCGCTTCACGACGGGAGCGAACGTGGTGATGGTACCCGTTTCGGCGGCCCGCGAGGTGTCCGCGAAAACGGGAATGCGATTGGGCTTGCTGAGGGTGACGACGAGCGCACCAGCCAGCAGAGCGATGACAGCGACTAAAGCCGCTGTGGATTTGCTGATATGACCCTTCATAGTGTTTGGCTTCCTCTTTTAATGGTTAACTGCTTCGGGAGCCGCTTCACGCTCGCGGCTCACCGCCTTCGACTCAAAACTCAAATGGCCGGCAGGGTCCAGGTCCACAACGATGCGATGGCCGTCCCTGACTTCGCCTCCGAGAATCCGGCGCGCGACTGGCGTTTCAATCTCGCGCTGGATGGCCCGTTTCAACGGCCGGGCGCCGTAGGCTGGATCGTAGCCGGTGCGAACTAAGTGTCCGCGGGCCCGATCCGTCAACTCCAATTCGATATGCCGGTCGGCCAGACGCTTGCGCAGGCCGTTCAGCTGGATGTCCACGATCTGCTTCAGATGATCTTCCGAGAGAGCATGGAACACGATAATCTCGTCGACGCGATTCAAAAACTCCGGCCGGAAATGGCCGCGCAACTCTTCGAGCACCGTGTCTTTCATGACGTCGAATCCAACACCGGCGAACGCGCCCCTATATTCTAAGATGCGGTGACTGCCTATATTGGACGTCATTATTACTATGGTGTTCTTGAAGTCAACCGTGCGGCCTTGGCCGTCGGTGAGGCGGCCGTCATCTAAGATCTGCAACAGCACGTTGAACACGTCGGAGTGAGCTTTTTCGATTTCGTCGAAAAGGACTACACAGTATGGACGACGACGGACCGATTCCGTTAGTTGCCCCCCTTCTTCGTAACCAACGTAACCTGGGGGTGCTCCCAGAAGGCGCGCCACGGTATGTTTTTCCTGGTACTCGGACATATCGATACGAATCATGGCCTTCTCGTCGTCGAACAGGAATTCGGCTAGCGCCCGGGCCAGCTCGGTTTT
>DATHMO010000350.1:0-6939 GCA_035486995.1 Bryobacteraceae bacterium | reverse complement strand
GCATGATTAACGACCGCGGTAAGATCCCTCCGGTCGAGGCCGTGCCAATCGTGCAGCAGATTTGGCTAGGCCTGGAAGCAGCGCATACCGAAGGTGTGGTGCATCGCGACCTGAAGCCCCAAAACGTCATGGTGGACGACGCGGGCCGGGTCTGGCTGATGGACTTCGGTCTGGCACGCTCCATGGAGCTGTCCGGTTTAACGCGCACTGGCGTTCTGATGGGCACGCCGGACTACATGTCGCCCGAGCAGGCTCGCGCCGAAAGGGTGGACGCGCGGTCGGACCTGTTCAGCGTAGGTATCATCTTCTTTGAAATGCTCATCGGGCGGCTGCCGTTCATGGCCGACACCCTGATGGCCAAGCTTTTGCAGCGCGTGCAGCAGCGGGCTGTGGCGGTAAACGAAATCGATCCCAGCATTCCTGCCGATATCGCCGCGGTGGTGAGCAAGTGCCTGGAGCCGGATGTTACCAAGCGCTACCAGACCACTCGCGAAATCCTGAACGATCTGGGCGCGGGGAGGAGCATCAGTTCGTCCTCGAGCGCCAGCGCAAGTGCGAGTGCGTCCGCGAGTGCCGCAACCAATGCTGGAGCCGCGGGCTCGGGCTCATTCTCATTAGCCGATCTTGGCCCCGGATCGCAGTTCGGCCCGCGCTATCGCATCGACTCCGTCATTGGCGAAGGCGGCATGGGCAAGGTTTACAAAGCCTACGACAGCGATCTGGACCGCACTGTGGCGCTGAAGCTGGTGCGGCCCGAACTGGCGAAGGACGCAAGCTCATTGCAGCGTTTTAAGCAAGAGCTGCTGCTTGCAAGCCGCATTTCGCATCGCAACATTCTGCGTATTCACGATCTCGGCGACGTCGAAGGCGTGAAGTTTATTTCCATGGCGTTCGTGCAGGGCATGGATCTGCACGATTCGCTTGCCAAGCAAGGGCGCCTTCCGATTGAGCGAGCGGTGAACATCGCCAAACAGCTGGCTGGGGCACTGGAAGCCGCTCATGCCGAGGGCGTGGTGCATCGCGATCTGAAGCCGCGCAATGTGCTGATCGACGTGGACGATCATATCTACGTCTCCGATTTCGGCCTGGCAAAATCGCTGGACTCCGATAAAACCGGCATGACGCGCGTGGGCGAAGTGCTGGGCACGCCGCGCTACATGTCGCCTGAACAGGCCGAATCGAAGGCCGCCGACAGTCGCAGCGACATTTATTCACTGGGCGTCATTTTCTACGAAATGCTCACCGGCGAAGTGCCTTTCACCGCCGAATCGTCGCTACAGGTGATGTTCCAGCACGTGCAGCAGCAGCCCAAGGATCCCCGGCAACTCAATCCCGATCTGCCCGAGTATCTCGCGGTCATCATTCTGAAGTGCCTGGAAAAAGATCCCGCGCTGCGCTACCAAAGCGCCAAGGATCTGCTGGCGGATCTTGAATCGGGAACTCCGGCCACCCGCATCGTCCGGTTGCGGCAAGCGGAAATGGGCTATCCCAAGTGGATGTTCGCGGCCACCGGCTTGGTGTTGCTGATTGGCATCGGGATGGCGATCCGCCCGATTCGCGAAGTTGTGCTCGGCCGGTCCCCTATCCATGTCACCAGCGGCAAAGGCGCTGCGCCTGCCGCCTCCACGGCCAACGACAAGTTCGTGGCCCTGCTGCCGCTGCGAGTCATTGGAGCCGACCCCGCGCTGCAATATGAAGCCGCGGGCGTCACCGAAGCCCTTTCCGGCAAGCTGGTCCAGATGAAGAGCGTCCACCTTGCATCGAGCGGCGCGGTGGAGAAAATCAACGCCGCCGACCCGGTGACCAAGATCGCGCAGCAGGTGGGTTCCAAGCTGATTGTGCAGGGAACGCTGCAAGGAGCGGGCGACAAGATCGATGCGGTGCTGCGCCTGAGCGATGCTACTGGAAAGGAATTGTGGACCAAGGATTTTCCGGGGGTGCGCCAGGACCTGCTGACGTTTGAAGATCATATTTATGACGAATTGGTCACCGCCCTCGATCTGAAACCGAGCGACGAAGAGCTGGCGCGTAATGCGCTACGCCCCACCGAGAATGTCGCGGCCTACGAACTGTACCTCAAGGGGCGCGATATCCTACGCGGCAAGCCCGATGTGAAACGCGTGCAGTCGGCTGTGGATCTGTACGAGCAAGCGATTAAAAAGGATGGCGGTTTCGCGCTCGCTTACACCGGGTTGGCGGACGCCAGTCTGATGATGTACAACTTGAATCAGGACCCGGACTGGGCGCAGAAAGCGCTGAGCGCGGCCCAACACGCGCAAACGCTCAACGATGAGATTCCGGCCGTACACTTTACGCTGGGCAATGTCTACAGCGCCACTGGGAAGACCGCGGAAGCCATCGTCGAGATGAAGCGCGCCTTGACGCTGGCCCCGAATTCAGATGACGGCTATCGGCTCCTGGGCGATGCTTACCTCGCTGCGGGCAAAGCGGACGACGCTCTCCAGGCCTATCAGCAGGCCGTCGACGCAAATCCCTCCTATTGGCTCAACTACAACACCCTGGGGATGGCGTACACCCAGCTCGGCCAAAATAAGAAAGCTTCCGATGCATTCCGGCGCGTGATTGAGTTGGCGCCGGATTCCGCGCTAGCGAACGAAAACCTGGGCGGGGTAAATTATCGGGCCGGGAAGTTCAATGATGCGGTCATCGCGTTTGAAAAGGCGCTGAAGATTGAACCGTCCGAGAGCCGCTATCTCGGCCTCGGTAGGACGTATCTCTATCTTGGACGTGGCCCGGACGCGGTTGCGGCGTTCCTGAAGGCTGTGGACCTAAGCCCGAACGACTATAAAGCCCTCGGCGATCTTGCGGATGGCTATCGCTGGTCCGGGGACAAGGACAAGGCTAAGGCTGCCTACGAAAAAGCTACTGGGCTGGCGCTCAAAGAACTCCGGGCGAAACCGCAGGACGCGAGTACGATGGGGTACCTGGCGCTCTACTACGCAAAGAACGGAGACTCCAGCAAAGCCCTCGATTCCATCCGTCGCGCACGGAGCATCGATGCCGGCGATCGGGATCTCATGTACCAGGAAGCGGTGGTCTACGCCATCGCAGGACAGCAAGCCGAGGCCGTGGCCAGCTTGCGCGCCGCGCTCCAGAAGGGCTATCCGGCAGAGCTAGCCAAGAACGATCCCCAGCTGAAGAACTTGGCTCCCAACCCCGATTTGGACAAACTAGTCGCCGGGTTTCAGGGAAAGACCAACTAGCGCACCTCTGCTGCGCCTTATCTTCATTCTTCAAGATCTCGTCTTCAAGATTTCGGAAGAAAGTGAGACAATAGCGGCATACCCAGCGAGAGGAACCGCCTGCGATGGTCTGCGTGAGCTGTGGCGCTAGCAATGCCGAAAACCTGCGAGTCTGCGGGCAATGCGGTAAAGGATTGCTTGGGCGTGGCCAGACGCAAACGGTTGCGATGAGCGATCCAGCGGGTGCTACAGTACCCGCCGCGGCGAGCCGCAAGCAGTTCGAAACCGGCGTCATGACGCCGCCCCCGGAGGGATCGCAATTCGCTACCCAGGGCATTTCGCCGCACTCTAGTTCCGCTTCGCAGTCTTCGGTCCAGCCCGGCAGCTCTTTCGGCCTACGGTATCGGGTGGAATCCTTGTTGGGGCAAGGCGGCATGGGCGCGGTCTACAAGGCGTTCGATACAGAACTGGGGCGCACGGTGGCTCTCAAACTGGTGCGGCCCGAATTAGCCGCCAGCCTGGAAACCATGCAGCGATTTAAGCAAGAGCTGCTGTTAGCCAGCAAGATCTCGCACAAAAACATTCTACGCATCCACGACCTCGGCGACTCAGACGGGACGAAGTTCATCAGCATGGCCTTCGTGGACGGCTCGAATCTGGCCGGTGTTATCGAAAGGGACGGGCCCCTTCCGCTGGAGCGTGCCCTGAAGTTCACCAACCAGTTGTGTTCGGCCTTAGAAGCGGCGCACCGCGAGGGTGTGGTGCATCGCGATTTGAAACCCGAGAACATCCTGATCGACCAGGCGGACAACCTCTATGTTTCGGATTTCGGGCTGGCCAAATCGTTGGCGCCCGAAGCGTCCAGCATGACCCGGGTCGGCCAGCTCATGGGCACGCCCCGCTACATGTCTCCCGAGCAGGTGGAAGGTAAGGAGGTGGACCAGCGTAGCGATCTGTATTCGCTGGGTCTCATCCTCTTCGAGATCTACACAGCGGAGGTTCCTTTTCGCGGCGAGTCCGCGCTGCAAATCATGTACCAGCGTGTAACCGCGGATCCCAAAGATCCCAGAACGCTGCGTCGCGATCTGCCCGACTATCTGGCGACCATCATTCTGAAGTGCCTGGAACGGGATCCCGCGAATCGATATCAGAGCGCTCGGGAGATTCTGACGGACCTCGACGCTCAGAAAACACCCGTATTGAGTCCATCCGCCGGGACAGAAACCGTCAACGTCCGGCGTCCGGCGCGGCCGCCCCGCTCCTGGATTTTGGCCGGTGGCGTCGCTTTGGCCCTCGGCCTGGCGTTTTTGATTCCAGCCGCGCGACATTGGATTTTGCGTTCTCCGGCCGGCGCCGGAAGTGCCGGGCAAGTAGGAATTCAGCATTACATGGCCGTTTTGCCCCTGCGCGTCGTGGGAAACGCGGCGGACACCCAATACGTTGCCGATGGCGTGGTCGACTCGCTTTCGGCCAAGCTTTCGGCGCTCAAGAATGTTTACGTCGCACCGCCGAATGCCGTGAACGCCGCGGTGAAACGCCAGGGTGATCCGAAGAAGATCGCCCGCGCCCTGGGCGTCAAGTTGATTCTACAGGGAACGGTTACCAGCGGTTCCGGCGACAGCATCGCGATTGCAATTACGATGGGCGATGCAACCAACGACGGCCGGGTTCTCTTGCATCAAGCCTTCACCGGCAAGCGCGACGATCTGCTGACGCTGGAAGATCGGATTTTCAGCCAGGTGTTGAGCACCTTGGATATCAAGCAGAGCACTCAGGAACTGGCCAACAGCAAGGTCCGCCCCACCGTTGATATCAAAGCGTACGAATTTTATATGAAGGGCCGCAACCTGTGGCGCGATTCACACAATGCACAGGACCTCCAGAACGCCATTGGCTTTTTCAATCAGGCCATTAAACTCGATCCACAGTTCGCACTTGCATACGCCGGATTGGCGGATGCCGACCGTAGGATGTGGGATCAGACCAACGACGGTACATGGACCCAGAAAGCTTTGAGCGCCGGGCGCCAGGCCCAAGCCCTCAACGACAACCTGCCGGAGGTGCATTTCACTCTCGGGAGCATTTATACCGACACTGGAAGGACCGCCGAAGCGGCAGCGGAGCTGGAGCGCGCCCTGCAACTTGCGCCTAACTCGGATGAAGTGCTGCGCCGCTTGGGCACCGCTTACTTGAAGGCTGGACGTCAAGACGACGCCATCGCTGCCTATACCAAAGCGACCGTGGTCAACCCCTATCTATGGAGCAATTTTAAATCGCTCGGCAGCGCTTACTTCGCGGTGGGAAAGAATAATGAAGCGCTGGCTGCATTTCACCACATCACCGAATTGGAGCCCGGCCGCGCGGAAGGTTGGGAAGGCGTGGGGACGGTTTACTTTCGGCTCGGAAGGTGGAGCGAAAGCCTCGCTACGTTCCAAAAGGCTATCGATCTTCAGCCCAACGCGACTTACTATTCCAACCTTGGCAATACTTACTACTTCTTGGGCCGCTTCGACAAAGCCGCGGCCACTTTTGAAAAGGCTGCGTCGATGATGGCCAGCGACGGCGACATCCGTCTGAACCTGGCGGACGCCTACCGGTGGTCCGGTCAGACAGCCAAAGCGGCTGCTGCCTACGATGAAGCCATCTCTTTGGCCTACAAAAGTATTCAGGTTAATCCCAAGGATACCGACGCCTTGGGCAACTTGGCGCTGTGTTATGCGAAGAAGAGCGATACCCGGCGCGCTCTGGGGTTCATTTCGCGGGCCCGCGCGATTGACCCGAGCGACAACTCTTTGATGTATGAAGAGGCGACGGTCCAGGCTTTGGCGGGGCGACGCACGGAAGCCCTGGCGAGTCTGGCGCAAGCTTTGAGGAGTGGATATTCCTTGCAAGAGGCGCGGAACGATCCCGAACTGAAGAGCCTTCGCGAAATGCCGGAGTTTAGTAGGCTCGGGAACGAACTTCCACAGGGTCACTAACGAGGTTTTCGCGATTTCTTCTCTTAATTTTCGCCCCGGGAGCGGTTCCGGTTGAATAGTACTATTGGAACTTTCCCCCAGCTAAACCGAAGTTGTTCCGGTACCAGATCGCATTGACTTTCCACCGTTTCGCGGTAGACTGAATTTTCGTTGTTGTTGAGATTGCGTTAAGATTTCCGAGAGGACGTGTGTTCTCAGTGACTAAAAGACTCATCATCGCCTGCGCTTTTCTGGCTGCTGTGCCATTCGCGGCCTCTGCCTCTAAGCTGATATCGTGCAGTAGCTGCGATCCCACGATTGACGTTCTCACCCCCGGCACCGACCCCGCTGGCGCGCTGGATGTAGTACTCAACTCCAGCAGCTCGGACCAGGAATTTGAGTTTGAGAATGATACCGGCGCGGTCATTAACAGCTTGGAATTCGAGGCTTTCATCGATACCGGTCTAACCAGCTCCAACACGACGATTGTTTACAATACAGCGAACCCTAACGGTGAGGTTACCTCGGGCCCGGGTTCGCCCAGCGATCCCAGCGGTTCCAACCCTATCCTCACACTGTTTAGTTGCGCTCAACAGCTCACTATCACCGGTGCTCCGGTGAATGGATTCTTCCAAAACTGTACCGTCACGTATAACACCATAACCGGAGATCTTTCTTATCTCTTTGCTGGGACTGTGCCACCCTTTCCGCAGACTGGTGAGAACATCAATTACGACGACTGGCATGGTGAGGAGGCGGGCATCCCTTCTTGTCCGGCA
>DATHMO010000349.1:0-3313 GCA_035486995.1 Bryobacteraceae bacterium | reverse complement strand
CATGGCAGATCGAACACCACGCATCCGGCCATGGATTTTCTTCGGTTGGCGCGGAGGAGAACCATGCTTGGCTAGGATTGGCTGCCAGGTGCTCGCAGATATAGGTTTCAAACGCACTACCGTGGGCATCACAATCGATCGTAGCGTTATCCATTGTTCAACTCATCAAAATCAGGCGTCGCGATGCACGGTATCAGGGTCGAACGCAGTAAGACACACCGCGATATACTCAGCACCTTCCGGCCCCGGCGTGCTGTAGCGCACCCATTCGCCGCGCGCCGCGATGACGGCTTGCCCGGCCTTTACTTCCAGCACTCCGCTCTTCGATTCCACTCGCAACGTGCCCTTCAGCACCACGGTGTATTCGTCGAATTCCGGCTGCTGGCCAGGTTCGCTCCATCCCGAAGGGCTGTGCATGTGAGCAATGCTGACGGCCGTATCTTTTGTATTGACTCGACCGACGTACTCCTCAATCTGCTTGTTGCCGGGGACGGGAATGCGCGTGGCGCTGGCGACGAGTCGGGGCATGCGCTACCTAATGATCGCGATCGGTGACCAGTTCGGTCAGCGCGTACATCGCCCTCTGGTTTGGCGAATCGGGAAACTCGCTCATGATAGTGCGCGCCCGCTCGGTGAAGGACTGCGCACGCTCCCGCACGCGATCGAATCCATGGCGCTGCTGGATCATGCGGAGAATCTGTGGGAACGGCGCGTTATCGTAATTGCCGTCCTTCAGCACCGTGGCAACCAGTTGGCGCTCCTCGGGCGTCGCTTCTTCCAGCGCGTAAATCAGCGGCAGCGTGACTTTGCCCTCGCGAAGATCGCTGCCCACCGGCTTGCCCAGCACCTTCTCATGCGATGTGAAGTCCAGCATGTCATCCACGAGCTGGAACGCGATGCCAACGTTCCAGGCGAACTCGCCGAGGCGCGTTTCCAGGGCTTCGCTCGCTTCCCCCGGCGTTGTTCCCATGATCGATCCGAGGCGCGCGCAAGCCGAAAACAAGCTGGCGGTTTTGCGATCCACCAACTCCATGTAATCGGCTTCGGAAACGTCGATCTTGCCGATCCGCTCCAGTTGCAGCAACTCGCCTTCCACCATCATCTGCGTGAGAGCGATCAACAAATCAAGCACATGGAAATTGCGCTCGCGCAGCGCCACTTGGAAGGCCTGCATGTACAGCCAGTCGCCGGCCAACACGCATGTGTGATTGCCCCAGATGGCATTCGAAGACGGTCGTCCGCGCCGCGTTTTCGCAATGTCGATGACGTCGTCGTGCACCAGCGTTGCTGCGTGGATCATTTCCACAACGGCCGCCATGCGCACCGTGCCGTCGGTGACGTCGCCCACCAGTTGGGAAGCTAGCAAAACGAGAATTGGCCGCAGCCGCTTACCGCCGCCGTCTTGCAGGTAACGGGAAATGGTAGTGACGGCATCGACGCTCGCCACCGATTCCAGGCTGATCTCGCGCTCCACTCGCTCGAGATCCTTCTTGACCAGATCGAAGATTTCCTTCGCGGTTAGAGTTTGCCCGAGCCTGCCGAGTCCCATGGGATTATTAAGTTTAGCAGGTTGCTTGCGACGATCGCCCTCATGTTTCTAGAGCAACTTCAACTCCTCATCATGCTGTACGCGAGGCCCGTGCGGGCGGCCAGCCGGATCATCGACCATGGCCGGCTTTGGTTCGCTGTTTGTGCGGCGCTGCTGGCGCTCGTGCTAGTGCCGGGCGGAGTCTTTCTGCCTGGAAAAGCGGTCCTGAGAACATTTGGCGCGATAGCTCTGGCGTTTGTGCCGGTCGCGATCTTGATCATGGCCGTCTACCGCTCGCGCGAAAGCTTCCCGGTCCTGCTGCGCAGAGACTATCTCACATTCCTGAATTGCGTCCTATTGTCGATGGCGGCGGCGTTCCTGCCGCTGGCGGTGTTGACCAGATTCTTGTTGTTCGGGAATGATTGGCTGGCGCTTCTGTTTCTCGGCGCGGGAAATATCTATTTCCTGATCCTTGTCACGTGCTGCGCGCGAACGCTGTGGGGGAGTGGGTTGGCGGTAGCCGCCGGCGCTGCCATTGTGGCCTTAGCGGCGACCTTCGGCGGGCTGCTCGCGTTCCTTGCGTTGGGATCGTTCATGTACTTCCTGTCGTCGCCGTTCGTTCTGTTTTACGCCTATATTCTGCTTGGTTCCGACCTGCGGTCCTTGGGCGAGGGCCTGCGCGCGCGCCAGCATCTGCGCCAACAGTTGGATATCGCAGCAACCAATCCGCGCGATGCCGACGCGCACTATCAGATCGGGCTCATCTACCAGCAGCGCCATCAATATGACGAGGCGAAGAAGAGATTCGCGCGCGCCGCGGAGATCGATCCGAGGGAAGCCGATCCGGTATTTCAGCTTGGGCGGATCGCACTCGAAGAAGATCGCTTGACGGACGCGATCGAGCTGCTAACACGCGCGGCGGTGCTTGACGACAAGTGCTGCTCTAGCGAAGTATGGCGCGACTTGGGCGTTGCCTATTTCCGATCCGGGCGGCTCGAAGACGCGCAATTCGCGCTCGCCAAATTCGTGGAACGCCGATCGTACGATCCCGAAGGGCTCTACTGGTACGGCAAGAGTTTGCTGGCTTTAGGCAAAGTGGACGACGCGAAACAGCAGTTCGAGCAGTGCCGCGAGGCAGTGGAAACCATGCCATCGAACCGCCGCAGGCAACTCGCCAAGTGGAAGCGCCTGGCAGTGGCCGAACTGCGAAATATCTAACTGGCGAGCAGAAGCCTTCTGAAGTTTTCGGTGGTAGCAGCGCAAATGTCTTCGTAGGATTCGCCGCGTAGTTCCGCCAGCTTGCGCGCAGTATGCACCATCAACGCCGGTTCGTTCCGTTTGCCGCGCTTCGGGACGGGAGCGAGATAGGGCGCGTCCGTTTCGATCAAGATGCGATCGCGCGGCGCCGATTTCGCCGATTCATGAACGTTCAGTGCTTTGGGAAACGTCACGATGCCGCCGAAGCTCAAATAGAATCCCAGATCGATTGCGCGGCGCGCTTCTTCGGGACCGCCGGAAAAACAATGCATGATGCCGCCTATGCCGTGCGGCGCCCAATGCTCCTCGATCAGCGCCAATGTGTCGTCCCAGGCTTCACGTGTGTGAATGACAATCGGCTTTTTCGATTGAGCCGCGATCGTCATTTGGTCAATGAATGCTGATTTCTGCACTTCACGCGGCGAAAAATCGTAGTGATAGTCGAGCCCGATTTCACCTACGGCGAGCACCTTGGGATGTGCAAGCAAATCGGCCAGCCTTTTGAAATCTTCGGCGCTTGCCTTCGCC
>DATHMO010000348.1:0-19054 GCA_035486995.1 Bryobacteraceae bacterium | reverse complement strand
TCCCGAGTCCGTCGTGGATGCTCAATTTTCGATGCCGTTTGGCGCGGCGATCGCAGTGCTCGACGGCGCAGCGGGCCTGGATCAATTCACGATCACAAAAGCGCGCTCACCCAAGGTGCGGGAACTGATGGCCAAAGTGGTGATGGTGAAAGACGCGAGCATCGAAGCTACGTTCCCGAAGGAATGGCCGGCGCGCGTCGTCGTCGAACTCACCAGCGGCCAGCGTTTCGAGAACTTCGTCCGTTATCCGAAGGGCGATCCCGAAAATCCACTCACCTGGGACGAAATGATCGCAAAATTCCGCAGGTTGGCGGGCGCAGTGATTTCGTCCGAGCGTTGCGATGAAATTATCGAAGGGATTTCGGGCGCTAAACCTGCTCAGCTTCCAGCGATGTGCTCTTAGCGGCGTATAAATTCGTTGGGAACCGGACAAGCCGATGAATGATCCGCGATAATGAACACCCGTAGCGTCCTTCCGCGCGGCAGCGAAGCTTCGGTTCTCCAGCCGGTGTTCGGCTCGGTAACACGGGCGATCTGCTGCCGCACATCAGGCCGTCGCATCGACACGCGGGCCGATCCAACAACTCTTCCATCGTCTAGGACGAGAAGAACTCGCCCCGGGCGCTGCGAGGACTTCTCGGTCCAAGACCATCCGCCCGCCATCACCGAGTCCGGCTGATTGGGCACGAGCCTCACCCAGTCGATGTGGCCAACGCACTCCTCCGGCGGCAGCGTTTGAAACCCGTCCACCTTCCATTGCGCGCGCGACGAGGAATCGATCGTCATCAGGATGCCTTCAGGAACAAAGTCGCGATCCACGACCCCAAGGTGATGAGATCCGAGGTAGGCATGTGCTTCCGCGAAATTGGGATATGGCGAAAAGTTGCCCCGTGCTCCCGAATTGGACGGATCTTCAAGAACCGCGGCATAAGACTCAGCGAGCGACCTCTGGTGCGCCCTCGCGACTTCCATGGAAGCGCCGAAGCGCGGGACGCTCGCGAGCAGCAGGAACAAAGCCGCAATCTGGATCTCGATGAGACCTGCTGGGTCCGCCGCTTTTCCCGTCCGCCACAATACAAGCAAAGCTCCGAACGAGCCCCAGAATGCCAGTGCGATAGTCTGATAGCGGCTCGCGATGGCCTGCTCGATCCCGAAGTTCATCCTCCCCAGCGCAACGACAAACGCCGTACCCAACAAGAACACGGCGTTGGCCACGAGAAACAACTGCAGCTTGTCCGGGATAGAGCGCGACCAAAGCATGCGCACGAAAGCTCCCACAACGACCAAGGCCGCGACGGCGGCGCAAAGCTGCGCCAAGGACGGCCATAGCGAACCAGTGGGAATCGACGAATCCCAGCTCCACGCGAGTAGAGCTCGTACGAATTTTCCCACCGCAATGGGATGCCGCAAGCTGTCCACAGGCTGTGCGGTGTTGCCCGGAGAATGAAAGCCCCACAGGAACGCGCCGCCGGCAACTGCACCGGTGGCTGCGATCAAATATTTGGTCCTGGCCGGCATCCGAAGAACGAAGCTCAGGAGCAGAAGAAGCGGCCAGATGAGGATACCGCTTGCCAAGCTGGTCTCCGCGAGCGCGGCGCCGCCGAGGGAAATCCCGAGCGGCCAGGAAAACCATGGCGGGCGTTCGCTGGACGCGGCAAGATCGGAATGCACGATGAGGGCGCCGAGCGAAACGCCGGCAGCGAAAGGCAGGGTGACAAACGCCACCTGAAATCCCCAATAGAAGTTCTCGATCTGGATCGGAAAGAACATCGCGAACAGGAACACACCAGCGGCAGTCATGAGTCCTGCCAGATTTAATCCCCGATAACGCCGCAATATCCAAATGAAAAACAGCGCTTCCATGGCCTGTATCGTGTAAATCTCAACGAGCAGGCTGATATTGCGGCCGCCAAACGCTTTGAGGTCGATTTCGCCGGCCAGCTTGCCCCAGGGAATTCGATGCTCATTATGTAGCTGCCACAACTGGGCCAGGGAAAGATGCCCGTCAGACTGCATCAGCTGGTTGACCACGGCCCATTGATCGAAAAAGAGGATAGGCGTGTAAGTTTGATGGACAATCCAGGCAGTGGCCAGAGCCGTAGCGACGCCGAATAGGAGCAGAATTCCACCCAACATCAGCGACGCGCGGCGCGAAGAGAGCACGAAGAACCAGTATATTGCAGGCTCAAAGAAATTGGCGTCATGAGATTACGTTGACACTCCTAAAAGACGCATGTTAGCATCGGTTTGCCTGCGTCAAGTAATGAGCACGACAGCTTCAGATAGCCGGCCGGTGGAACTTATTATTCCGTTTTACCGAAATGCGAATCTGGTTTCTCCGCTTTTTGCCTCTCTCCAGAAGCCGCCGGTTCGCGACGAGCTCTCGCGCCTCCATTGTTCGCTCATCCTGATCAACGATTCGCCCGGCGACGAGCAATTGAAGGGATGCCTGGCGCACGCGGTGGCGGGCATCGGCGCTCTGGTCCCCTGCGAAATCCTTGAAAACGATCAGAATATCGGCTTCGTGCGATCCGTGAATCGGGCCCTGCAGCTGGCGGTGGAGCGGAAGCACGATGCGATCGTTCTGAACTCCGACGCCCTGGTGTATCCCGGAGCAATTGCCGAGATGTGCGAAGTGGCCCAATTGGATCCCATGATCGGCTTTGTCAGTCCACGCTCAAACAATGCCTCCATCTGTTCGCTGCCGCATCAGGAGCAATACAAGAAAATCGGCCCCGCCGAATCGCACCGAGTTTTCTCGCAACTATCGAAATATCTTCCGCGCTTTCATTTTGTCCCCGTGGGCGTCGGATTTTGTCTCTTCATCCGCTGGGAAGTGCTCACGGAATTCGGGCTGTTCGATGAAGCGTACAGTCCCGGATACGACGAAGAAAACGATTTGATGATGCGTGCCAACCGCTGCGGCTATCGCGCGGCCCTGGCGAACCGGGCATGGGTCTATCACGCGGGCGGAGTGTCTTTTTCGAGCAGCCAGTTCCCCACCGAGCTGCAGGAGGAAAAGAACGCGGCCGTTCTCAACACACGTTATCCCGAGTACAAGCCCAGCATCGAAAGATATTGCAACAGCGCGTATTTCCAAGCGGAGCTGCTGCTGGGCGGGCTTTTACCGGATCAGGAAGGACGGCTGGATCTGGTCTTCGACTTGTCTAGCCTGGGACAGCATCATAACGGAACGTTTCTGGCTTCGAAGAAAATCGTGGAGAAAGCGGCAAAACTATGGCCGCAGTTCAACCTGTATGTCATGACTTCGGAGGAGGCGTGGGAGTTTCACAAGCTGGACCAAATCGAGCGCATACGCCTGGTCCCCATCAACGTAGCAAGACAGTTCGCCGTGGCCTTCCGCTTCTCGCAGCCGTTTTCACTCGAGCAAATGTCGCGTCTCAGCCGGCTGGCCCCGGTGAACGTGTACGGAATGTTCGATCCGATCGCCTTCGATTGCCTCTATTTGAATAACAAAAATCTGGACGATCTGGAGACACTGTGGGCAACCGTATTCGCGCACGCCGACGGGGTGATTTACATCAGCGATTTCGTGGCCGAGCTTTTTCGACGGCGATTCCGGATGCGGCCTGGGTTGCCCGAGCTGGTTGCCTACCCATCGTTAGATTTCAGCGACTATAGGAACGGATCGCAACAACTTGCGGATGCGCCGGCCCAGCACATTCTCGTCATCGGGAACCGGTTCGAACACAAACGCGTCCGTGCGACAACGCAAGCCCTGAGCGCCGCGTTCCCCCAAGACAAGATCGTGGCGCTCGGATTTCGGCACGAGGGCGGTCCGAATGTAGTGTCGTTCGACAGTGGCAATCTGGAGGAAAGAGAACTGCACGATCTGTTGGCGGCCGCCAGGTTCGTGGTATTTCCGTCCACGTACGAAGGCTTCGGATTCCCAGTGGTGGAGAGCCTCGCCTGGCGAAAACCGGTACTGGCGAGATCCATACCGGTGTTTCAAGAGATCCGCGAGAAGATTTGCGAAGAAGAGAACCTGATCCTCTATTCTTCAACCGGGGAGTTGATCGAGCGCCTCAAGCAGGGGTTCCCGGCGTGGCGGGACAATGGAGACAGCAGGGGTGACCGCCAGTGCCAGGGTTGGGATGCGATTGCCTCGCGAATCGGTAGCTATATTAGCGAGATTGTTCGTGCGACCGATTTCGAGCGGATACTGGTTCCGCGCATCCATCAGATGCAGGTTCTGGGACAACTCGCCGAGGACACCGGCAATCCCGCCATCCGGTTGCGCGGCGCACAAGAGTTGGCGTCCGCCCTGCACGATCGCGAAACTCAAATCCGCGAAATCCACGGATCCTGGTCCTGGCGATTGACGTGGCCCATTCGCAAAATTGGGTCAGCCTTCCTTCGGATGCGAAGACAGGACTGATTCATCCCGCGATAAGCACGCGGCGAGCATGGCTTTCGTCTCAGCGCGCGCCTTCACTTCGTTTTCTTGAATCGTGTTGCCCGAGTGTATGCGATAGGCGGTCAGGAAGCGCCGGATGTAGGCGGCGTGGCCGAGTTGCATGGCGCGCAGCGCAAAATCCCAATCGTGCACATAGCGATACGGACGAAACCCGCCGAGGCGCGCGTGCAGGCTCTTGCGAAACACCATATTGCTGGTAGTGATCAGGTAGTTCTGCTCGCACATCAGCTCGGCAAATCGCCGCTCGGCCACCATTCGCAGCAAATCGAAGGACGGCAGGGACAGCACCCGAAAATCGAGCGGTCCGCGTTTCGCGCCGGTGAGCGCGCCGCGTTCATCCATGAACAATACATTGCCGAACGCGAAGTCGCAGTCCGGGAATGCGGGGTCTCGCGCGATGGATTCGAACCGGCCGGACACAAAGGCATCGTCGGAATTGAGCACCGCCACCCACTCACATTGGCTCTGTTCCACCAACTCGTTAAGACGATTGTGAGCGCCCCGATTACGGCCCGTGGGAGGGGTCAAGTTACGGACGCGCCCCGAATGCTCCACGGCCAAGCTCGCGGCGATCTTTTCCGAGCCGTCGCTGGAACCGTCGTCCACAATCAAGATTTCTTGAACCAGCGGACAGCGCAGCGCCGACCAAATGGCTTGCCGGACGAACTTCGCATGATTGTAAATCGGAATCGCTACTGAGAACATAGGCGGCGATTGGACCAAGCTTCCAACTGATGCACGAGAGGATTCAGACCGAAGATGGCGACATCTGGGTTTTGCTCCAGATATTCCGACGTGTCAAACCACGGGTTCGGATCGCGGCCTTCCGCAATGCCAGGCGCAAGATAATGCGCTAGAGGGTTGAGGCCGGCTTCACGCACGTCGCGATTCTCGCCGAGATAAAAGCTGGTATCAAAATGCGGGTGCGGATCGCGGCCCTCCTGAGCGCCACTCCTCAGATAGTGAATCAGTGGATTGATGCCGGCGCGGGCGACGTCGGGATAACGGCCGAGATAATAGCCGACGTCGAAGAGCTCGTTCGGTTTGTCTCCAGCACTCGCACCGCGCACTAGGAAATGAAGCAAAGGGCTGGTCCCGGCCCATGCCACACCGGGGTGCGTGTCTCGATAGTAGCGATCATCCAGGAGGCCGCTGGCGCGGACCTGTCCGCCGAATCGAATCCACTGAGCCAATCCGAAAAGCCGTTCTTTGGGAGAACCGCTGCCGAAGCTCGCGAGTACTCCGGCCATTGCTTGTAGGATCTCCATGGCCAATCGCAATGGCACAGTCAGCCGCCAGGACCAGGAGTCTTTCAACGCTTCGATAGCATGCCGATCCTCCGCGATCTCGCGGCCAGCGCGGCGCACAAAATCCTGCTGCTTCGCGATGGCGAATTCTTCTGCGGCGTCCAGAGGGCCATCGAGAACCTGCATCTCTTGCTGCTTCACGGCCCACGCCAGACTTTCCACCTGAAGGAAATCGCCATATGTTGGCGGTTGCAGGGAATCTAATGATGCGCGGTACGCCGCGACAATCCCGCCCGGCTTGACGAACGGCAGCCAGCGCGAGAAATCGCGATCGCCGCCTGCGTTCACGAACAAAATGTCGATCGCGTCATTCCAGCTCTGCTGCCAATTCTCCGGTGCGGCGGCTAAAAGGCGCCCGAACCCGCAGCGACGCAAATTGCGCAGCGCATCGCCAGAGTCCTCCAGCGCAAACAACCTCGGCCGGGTCTTGCCGCACAGTCCCGCGGCTAGAACGAGCGATGCTCTTCCCCGCCCCGCGCCCAACTCGACGATCACCGGATCGATGGCTCGGGTCCGCATTCGCGCCAGGTGAAACAGCAAGCTCGCTTCATGGTCGGTGATCTGGCCGGGAATTCGGCGCGCGAGGCTGATCCAGCGCCAGCAATCGGGATAGATCCGCTGGAGGCGCGTCCGGTCGGCATTCACGCTGGCCATTATGAATCATTATGAACACAGCAGCGCTGCCCTGTGCGCCTGGCTGCGGTGAGAATGACGCCCCACCGCAGTGTGATCATGACCGCCGACTAATGCTCGCTACCGGCTTACCGGAAGCCCCCCAACAAATAGACAATGAGGCAAATCATGAGGATGGTGCCCAAGCCCACCCCTGCGCCGCCCCCATAACCCCAGCGCCCGTAGCCATAGTAACCGCCGCCCCCTCCGAACAGTAAGATCAAAATGATAATCAGCAATAGCATATTTTTTCCTTCGCCCTGAAGTTCGATCGTCGAATCGCCCCGCTGGCTACTTCTCGAAAACCTTCTCGATTTGCCCGATCTTCTTTTGGATCTTGCCGGCTACCTTTTCGTCCTGACCCTCCGCTTCCAGATTCGGGTTGTTCGTGATTTTACCGGCCTGCTCCTTGATCTTGCCTTTGGTCTCGTGAAGCTTCCCCTGCGCTTGGTCTTTCGTGCTGTCTTTCATTTCTTGTTCTCCTTCAATGGACTAAGCATGCACGCAGGCGACCGAACGAAAAGTCGAATGAAAGCAGCAGAAAACAATTAGACGAATGGACTTTCTGTCACGTTCACGCAAAAGTTACCGGCGGCGCCAAGCGACCATTGAGAATCATCCCCGCAACCGCCTGCAATTCACGGGCGGGGAAGAAGGACCACAACGTGCTCCTCCGAAATCCCGAAAGGCGGGGACAAAACGAATGAAATACTTGATTGCGTGGGCGCTCGGAGTTCCGGGTATCGTGATAGTGATTTGGTTTCTGATGAGCCACCACTAAAGCAGCCCGGCCCTCATCGCGATTGCCGCTGGAGCTTCGCAAACGCCGCACGCACCTTTTTCAGCGGCGCGGGCTTCCGCCAAAAGTCCTTCCAGGGATCTTTCGGCCACGGATCTTTGCCGCTTTCCGTGCGCTCCAGCAGCATCGCGATGGTGACACCATCGGGACGGAACTGTTTGCGGCCCAGTTCGCTCCACTCGATCGGAACAGCCACCGGAGCGCTGGCGCGTGGCCTCACCGAGTATGGCGCAACCGCGGTTTGCGCGTACGCGTTGCGATTGATATCGATAAACACCCGGCCCCCGCGCTTATTCTTACGTTGTTCCAGCGTATACTTCGCCGGATCTTGCGCCACCACAACTTGCGCCAGTTCCAAGGCGAAAGCGCGCACGGCTTCGAAGTCTTCACTTCTGTCCAGCGGCGCCACAATGTGCAACCCGCGCGAACCAGTGGTCTTGAGATAAGCCGCAAGCCCGATCGCCTCCAGAAGCTCTTTCAAAGCCCGTGCCGCCGAAATCACCCACGCGAACTCATCGCCCGAAGGATCAAGATCGAAAATCATCTGATCGGGAAACTTCGGGCGATCCGCTCGGCTGAGCCAGGCGTGCAGCGTGATCGATGCTTGATTGGCCAGATACACCAGCGTCGCGACGTCATTACACACCACGTGCTTGACCGTTCCCCCGGCTTTGGTCACCGTCGCGGTTTGAATCCAGCGGGGATAATAGCTGGCGGCGGCCTTCTGGAAAAAGCCCTCGTGCTCGATGCCATCCGGAAATCGCTGCATCGACAACGGACGTCCCTCCAGATGAGGCAGCATCCAAGGGCCGATGCGCTGGTAATAGCGGACTAAGTCGCCTTTGGAGGCGCCGCCGGGAAAAAGAATCTTCTCAGGCCGCGTAATCGCGATCTCCTGGCCGTCAATATGGATAGCTTCCATGCCTTGGACCATCTAATTCTCGCTCACCAGGCGTCGCAGGCGCCCGAAACATTTTTCGTCCGCAGCGGTCTAGCGAGTGAGGTGACCATGGCGCGCAAAACTTCTTCCAGTAAGCGATCTTCCGCCGCGAAAGGCCGCGCGAAGACCGAAAAGGTGATGCACGAATACAAGACCGGAACGCTGAAGTCGGGCGGCCGCAAGCGAGTGACGAGCCGCAAGCAGGCCGTTGCCATCGCGCTGAGCGAGGCCCGCAAGGCTGGCGCCAGGATTCCAAAGAAGGGTTGATTCGCTCACGATTCCGCGCCCGGCACACTGCGCGATTCGAAAAGCTTGGCCACATGCGCCTCGGCGTCGATACGATGATCGATCCCGCACCCGCACATATTATTCTGCAGGTCGAAAATGTCGTCCAGCGCAGCTACCAGGTTCCCGATGTCTTCGGGCGTGGCCCAGCTCTTCTCGTGAAGTTGCACGATCCAGTCCAGAACTTCCGCTGAATTGTTGGTCTGCGCCAGCGGCAGCCAGTAATCGTGCGGCCCGTCATAAAAGATGGCTCTCTTTACCGGATCGATCTTCCATTTGCCCCACTTCTCGGGAAGCGGTTTGCTGAGGAGCCGGTCCAATAGGTCAATAAGCGAATGAAACCCGTTGCTATCCAATTCAGGCATGGATCCTTTTTGAGGCGTAGCGACACCCTAATTAGATCGACGGCTCCGCCCCGCAATAGTTTCCTCCGTGCACCCATGCCTGATCTCTACTCCGGCTGCTCCCCCGTCCCTGAGCCCGGCCCCATCGCAACGCTCGACTTCGAACGCGCGTTTTCGGCCAATTTCGCATATCGCTCTTTGATGCGGACCAGATCTTCCTCGGTGAGCTCTTCCAAATTGATAAACGCGTTTTGCGCCCCGCGCACCGCGCGCAGGAGTTCGTCCACCTTCAGTTGCAGTGCGGAGCTCTCGCGATTCTGCGTATTCTGGATCAGGAAAAGCATCAGCATGGCCACTATATTAGACACCGTGTTGATCACCAGCTGCCAGGTATCGCTAAATCGAAAAAGTGGTCCGCTGGCCAACCACGCTAGCGTCAGCACACATACCGAGAGAAACGCGGCGCTCGACCCAGTTATCTTGGCGGCCTTCTGGGCCATCTTTGCGAACCAATAGTTCTTCATTCCGTTGCTCCGTTCCAAAGCTCTCGACGTCTTATGGATAGACGCACCAACGGCCCCGCTGAATACGGCTCGCCGCTCGCGACATACTGAAAGTCATGCAGGACCGAGCTCAAGAATCCCCAACCGGTTGGCGCCCCGGCATTCTGGCCCGGGAAACGTTTGCCGGCTGGTCTGCCGACGATGTGCCGCGCCTGGCCGCCTCGCTCGCCTATTACTCGGTTCTGTCGGCTGCCCCCCTGCTCGTTATGTCAATCGCGCTCGCCGATCTCGTCTACGGGCAACAAGCCGTGGAGGGCCAGCTCGCATGGGAGATCCAGAACTTTGTCGGCGGCAATGCCGCGCAGGCCATTCAGTCCGCTCTCCAGGGCGCTCACAAAGCAGCCGCCGGCGCCATCGCAACCACCCTAGGTATCGCGACCCTGATATTGGGCGCGTCCTCGGTGATCGTCGAGCTTCATGAGGCGCTCAATAAAATCTGGGGAGTGAAGGCGCCCGACGAGAGCACTTGGCGCGACGATATCCTCGGCTTCCTCAAGGAACGCATATTCGCGGCGCTGATCGCCATCGCTGCTGGATGTCTGCTGCTCATTTCGCTCGCGCTTAGCGTCTCCATCGCCGCCCTGGGAGAGTTCTTTCTTCCGCTCTTGCCGTCGCCCGAATGGCTGCTGCATTCGGCTGCGTTTGTCGCGTCGTTCTTGGTGGTGATGATCTTGTTCGGTGCGGTTTATAAGCTGATCCCCGATGTCCGGCTAAAATGGAGCGACGTAACCATAGGAGCCGCAGTCACGTCGCTGCTGTTCACCATAGGAAAGCAATTGATCGCGCTCTATCTGGGACGGGTCGGCTTCCAATCCACGTACGGCGCCGCCTGGGCCGTGGTGCTGTTTCTCGTCTGGGTTTACTATTCGGCGCAGCTCTTTTTCCTGGGGGCGGAATTCACTAAGGTCTACACGCGCCGCTTCGGCTCTCATGGCGCGGCCTCCCCACCACCTGAGCTTCCCAGCGTAACGAAAAGCCCCAGCAAGGGTCCAACGTAATGTGGCGTTTGCTTCCACGCGCCCTAGGAGCGGCGTGCGTCCTGGTTTTCCTTGCGGCTTCCTCAGCGCTGGCGCAAACCTCTCCTTACGAAGGCAAGACTATCGTTGCCATCCAGTTCCCCAACGGACAGCCGCTCGATCTGGCCGATCTGGCGCGCGTCCAGCCGCTCCAGCCCGGACAGCCGTTGCACTCCGAAGACGTTGCTCAAGCCATTGATGGCCTATTCAGCACCGGGCGATTCTCCGACATCGCCGTGGAAGCCGAGCCCTCGGGCGAAGGGGTCATCGTGCGTTTTGTGACGGCGAACGCTTGGTTCCTCGGCGGCGTCACAGTCGAAGGACGAGTCATCGAATCGCCCAACCGTGCTCAAATCGAAGGCGCCGGACAGTTCTCCCTGGGGACTCCGTTTCACGAAATCGACGTGATGAATGCCATGGACAACATGCGTCGCTTGTTCGATTCCAATGGACTGTACGAAGCCACGATCACGCCGTCCGTCGAGCACGATAACAATTCTCAGCTCGTTTTTCTCACCTTCCGCGTTCGAACCGGAAAGCGTGCCAAGTACGATCCGCCGACCATCACCGGCGTCACCAAACTCCCCGACTCAACCATTCTGCGAGCCACCGGTTGGCGGCTTCCCGTCATACATTGGTGGCGCCACGTCTCCAGCGTTCGAACACGCGGAGGCCCCCAGGGCGTGCTGAGCAAGTACGGGAGCAAGGATCGTTTGCTCGCGCGCGTGGAGCTCAAGAAATTGGACTATGCAGCGGACCGGCGCCGTGTGCACGCCAATATCGATATCGACGCCGGACCGAAAGTCAAAGTAACCTCGGCCGAAACCAAAGTCTCGCGCCGCGTCCTCAAGCGATATGTCCCGGTATTCGACGAGCACACTGTCGATGATGATCTGCTAAACACCGGTAGAGTCAACCTGCGCGAATATTTTCAAAGCCAGGGCTATTATGACGCTACCGTCGATTTCCGGGCTCAGCCGGTCCAGAATGACGTCGAGACCATCGAGTACGCCATTTCCCGTGGAACAAGATACAAGTTAGTGCGAGTAAGTGTCACTGGCAATCGCTATTTCGACACTCCGTCCCTCCGCGAGCGAATGTTTATGCAACCCGCGGGTTTCCTGATTCTGCGCCATGGCCGCTATAGCGAGGCGTTCCAGCGTAAGGACGAAGAGAACATCACGAACTTATACCAGGCCAACGGATTTCGCGAAGCCAAAGTTACTTCGGCAGTGGATCCCGGAACGCCCGGCAAGCCTGGAAACATTGCCGTTACCGTGCATATCGATGAGGGCGAGCAATGGTTCGTTGACGATTTCGCTATCCATGGCATCACCTCATTCAAGCAGGCCGATCTCCCCGAATTCGCGTCCGCCGCCGGCCAGCCTTTTTCCGAAGTGAACATCGCTAGCGATCGAGACGCGCTGTTGACTTACTACTACACGCACGGTTTTCCTAAAGCCACTTTCGACGCGACATGGCAGCAGACCGCGCCGCGACACGTTCGCGTTGTTTATACCGTTACCGAGGGAGACCGTGAGTTCGTTCGCGGCATCATGATCTCGGGGCTGCGAACCACGCGCCAGTCGCTGGTGAATCCCAGGATTACTCTGAAACCCGGCGATCCACTGTCACCGGTGGCGCAGACCAACATACAAAAGTCCCTTTACGACCTGGGCGTCTTCGCGGCTGTCGAGACCGCCATCGAAAATCCCGACGGCGACACCCTCCGCAAAAACGTGATCTATCATTTCGAGGAAGCCAACCGCTACACAATGTCCATCGGTTTTGGCGCCCAATTAGCGAATTTCGGCACACCCAACGGCTCGAGCCTTGCCGCGCCGGGCGGCACCTTCGGCTTCAGTCCCGAGGGATCGCTCACCGTCAGCCGCCTGAACTTTCTCGGGCTCGGCCACACCATCAGCGCGCAGGGCGTGTATTCGTCCATCGAAAAGCGAGCTTCCCTCACTTACTTGCAACCGCACGTAGGTAATGTCGACGGCCGTAACCTCACTTACTCGCTCTTGTATGACAATACTCTCGACGTCCGCACTTTCGCCGCGAAACGCGAAGAGGCGTCCGTCCAGCTTTCGCAGAAATTCACCAAATCCCTGACCGGGATATTCCAGTTTTCGTTCCGGCAAGTAAGTGTCAGCGATATCGTGATTCCCGTGCTCCTCATTCCCCAGTTTCTGCAATCGGTCCGCATCGGCATATTGTCGGCCAATCTCGTCCACGATCGCCGCGACAACCCCGCGAATCCGCACCATGGGACATACAGCACCTTGAACGTCGGAGTCAGCGGCAGATTCTTCGGTTCCCAACGCAGCTTCGCCCGAGCGTTATTGCGCAACGCCACTTACTATTCACTAGGCAAGAATTGGGTGCTCGCCCGGCAAACGCAATTTGGAGTGATTGTGCCGTTCGCGCCGCCGTCGGGCATCGATGCCCAGGAATCCGTCCCGCTCCCCGAACGGTTCTATGCGGGCGGAGCCGACTCGCTGCGAGCGTTCCCGTTCAATCAGGCCGGGCCGCGCGACATCGGCGCGTCGCTCGTCCCTGGCGGGCCCTCTTCGGATCCCACCGGTTTCCCGCTCGGCGGCAACGCTCTGTTCATCAACAACATTGAGCTCCGTTTTCCGTTGATCGGCGAGAATGTCCAGGGCGTCCTGTTTCACGACATGGGCAACGTCTATCAAAGCCTGGATGATATCTCATTTCGCTTCCATCAAAACAATTCGCAGGACTTTAACTACATGGTCCATGCCGTCGGTTTCGGAGTCCGCTATCGCACCCCTGTGGGCCCCGTCCGCGCGGACTTCGCGTACAGCATCAATCCGCCGGCCTATGTCGGATTTTCCGGCACGCCGGCCCAGTTACTCAATTGCAACCCGAATCTGATGCCCCCGCAGGTCCCCGCTTACTGCCAAAGTTCGCCGCAGAGCGTAAGTCACTTTCAATTCTTTTTCTCGATCGGGCAGACGTTCTAACATGCGCTTCCTTGCATGCATCTTAGCTCTCGCCTCGCTGCTCTCGGGCGCAGTGATCCTGGATCGCATTGCGGTGATTGCTGGAACACATGCCATCAAGACCAGCGACATCGATCGCGACATCCGGCTCACTCAGTTCATCAACCGGGAACCGCTCCATATCAGCTCGGCCGCGAAGCGCGAAGCGGCAGAGCGCCTGATCACGCAGGATATCATCCGCAACGAGATCATCACCGGTGGTTACCGTCGGCCATCGGAAGAGGAATCCATCGCTCTTGAAGCGCAACTCCGCCGGGATCGATTTGAAAACTCCGAGCAGCGTTTTCGCGCGGCTCTCCATCAATATGGCTTAACCGAACCCGAACTGCGCGAACGATTACTGTGGCAGATTACAGTGCTCCAATTTATCGATCAGCGCTTTCGCGCCGGTGTCGTGGTCACGGACGAGGAAGCCCCGACGCCAAAGATCAAGGCCTCCATCGAGGCCGAACGCATCAACAAGAACTTTAACGACTGGCTCGATCAAGCCCGGCAAAACTATCGAGTAGAGTACAAACAGGAGGCGTTCGAGTGAAACGACTGCGGAAGATAGTCCTAGCCGCCGGCGCATTCATCCTTCTTTTGGCCGTTGTCGCTGTCCTCGTGGTACAGACCGCGTGGTTCCGAAATTACGTCAAGCAAACGATCATCACGTCCATCGCGGACAGCACCGGCGGACGAGTCGATGCCGGTTCGTTCCAATTCGATTGGAGGCATCTGCGCGCTGTACTCACGGATCTCGTCATACACGGGACTGAGCCTTCCGGCGCCGCACCATTAACGCGAGTTGCGCGGGTTCAGGTCGATTTGCGCTTGCTCGCAAGCCTCCGGGATTGGTGGAACATAGGCGCGTTAATCCTCACTGAGCCTCAAGCCAACGTCATCGTTTATCCGGACGGCAGCACTAATATTCCGAAGCCGCGTAAGCCGGCGTCGAACGGGGCACTTGAATCCGTCGTCGATCTCGCCATCGGACATTTTGAAATCAATAATGGTCGAGTAACTCTAGCCGCGCAGAAGTACGATGTCACTGTAAGTGGAAATAACCTCCGCGCTCAACTTAACTACAACTTACTAAGTGACCAGTACCGCGGTCAGATCTCGCTCCAGCCACTCTATGTTGTTTCGGGCCGGAATTCTCCAGTCAATCTCACTGTCTCGGTTCCAGTCCTTTTGACTCGCAACAAAATCGAAATCAGTGACGCCCGGATCACGTCGCGTGTCTCCGCCCTCACGATAGACGCATCTCTGAATGACTTTCGAAACACCAGCATTTCCGCACACATCAACGGGCACATCGCGCTCGCCGATTTGCCGATTCCCGCAATTCCGTCTAAGTTGCCACCTGTCCTCTATCTCGACGCCAAAACGACAAATCTTGTTGCCGACCTCTATTTGACGCTCGGACGATCGAACCTAGACGCTTCTGGAACGTTGGACCGCGGCCTCGCCTTCAAGAGCCGCCTCTCGTTGAAGGAATTGGCAAGCGTCCCCGGTGACGTTGCGGTGAATGGAACCGCGAAGCTAGATGCCCAGAACAATCTCTCGCTGAATGACCTTCAAATCGCGGCTCTCGGAGCGGACTTCTCCGGCGACGCATCCCTTCAACAATTTTCGCGCTATCAATTACACGGAAATCTCCGCCATCTCGACTTGCAGAACGCCCTTCGCGCGGCCGCCAACCAATCCCTTCCCTACGACGGAGTGATTTCCGGTCCGTTAAACGTCGAGGGAACTCTCAACGCTCCATTCTTTCGTAAGTTAACCGCGCAGGCGCAGCTTTCTATCACTCCCGCGTCGCATGGTATTCCGGTCGCTGGCCAATTGAACGCGACTTACTTCGGCGCCAATGAAGTCTTAACCATCCAGCATTCTCTTCTCACGTTGCCCCATTCGCGCCTCACTATCGACGGCTCTCCAGGTAAGCAATTGAATGTCGCTCTCACCACCACAAATCTCGACGACCTTCTCGCCGCTGTGCCTAGCTTATCCAGGCCGAAGGCTTCGCTCAATGGCGGGCAAGCCAGTTTCACGGGTAGCATCTCCGGGCCTTTGACGGCGCCGCGCATCGCGGGCCACGCCATCGCAAACCGATTGACAATTGCCGGACGACAGTTCGATAGTTTGGTCGCAGACGCCGCGATATCCAAGAATGGCATCGCCATTCAAAACGCCGGCCTCACTCGCAATACAATGCAGGCGCATTTCGCCGGATCGCTCGGTTTGCTCAATTGGGAAGCACCTCCGAACGCGCCAATCTCCGCGGTCGCTTCCATCCAAAATGGCGATCTGGCCGACCTGTTGGCCCTCGCCGGCCAGCCTAGCGCCGGCTATTCTGGTCAGCTTACAGCGAATCTTAACATCAACGGCACGCTCGGCAATCCGGGCGGATCAGGAACCCTCACCGTGATTGGCGGCTCGATCGCCAGCCAACCCTTCGATCGCGCGCAAGCACAGGTCATTCTCGTGGACCAATTACTCACGATTCCCGCCGCTTCCATCCAAGCCGGCACGGCGCGCGTCAATTTGACGGCTCAATACCAGCACCCGCGCGACAGCTTCACCACCGGCCACTTGCGCGCCAACATTCAGAACACACAAGTCGACTTAGCGCAACTTACGGCGCTCCAGAAACAAAGGCCGCATACTTCCGGACTCGTACAGTTGAATGCGAGCATCGGTGGCGACATAGCCCAGCAGTTCCGACTTACTAACATCTCCGGTAACGCATCCGTACGTGACTTACAATCGGAAGGCCAGGCTTATGGTGACCTTACTGTTACCACGAACACCAACGGCCAAACCGTCACTTACAGCCTGACGTCGAACTTTGCCGGATCGAACATCAATGTCAACGGCGACACTCAGCTGATTTCTGACTACCCAACGACAGCTCGCGCCACACTGACCAATCTGCCCATCGAGCGAGTGCTTACGCTGGCGCACCGTACCGACATCCCCTTCAAAGGCACTCTCTCCGGGACCGCCAGTTTCAACGGAACGCGAGCCAATCCCCAGGGCAGTGCCGATCTCAATCTGGCCAAGGCGACGATCTATGACGATGAGTTCGACCATCTTCACGCCCGCCTCAGCTATGACGATCACCCAGCTGGCAGCGTTCAATCGGGCAATCTGCAATTCCACATTGATTCCAGCAGCGTCAACCTCGCTCGTGCCAAAACAATCGCAGCGAGAATTCCCGGCCTCAGTGGAACTCTCCAAATCGACGTGAGCGGCGCCGCGCAAATCCGTTCATCCGATCCGCGAGTTCTGTTAACCGATCTCAACGGAAATCTCAAGGCGACAGGCTTAGCTGCGAACGGCCAGAATCTCGGCGATCTAAACCTCTCCGCGAACACTGCGTCGGGCCGTGTGAACCTCACGCTCGACTCTAAGCTGGCCGGAGCCTCCGTACAAGGACACGGCGAAGTTCAGCTCGCCGCCGCCTACCCCGCCACGGCTCAACTTACGTTCAAGAACGCCACGTCGACAGCTCTCGGTCTTTTTCCCCAAGGATTTGAAATTGCCGCCGACGGCGAGGCTTCTCTCAATGGCCCTCTCACGAACGTGCAACAACTCCGCAGTTCATTCCAACTCACCCGTTTTCAGCTGTCCAGCAATTCCTCTTTGCTTCGCAAAACCGGACCTGTGCTGCTCCAGAACCAAGGCCCCATCGCTGCGTCGCTCGATGGCGGTATCGTCCGAATTCAAACGGCTCATCTTACCGGTCCCCAGACCAGTCTCGAAGCCAGCGGCTCTGTTCCGCTCAACGGCCAAGCCATGAACGTCGCGCTCAAAGGCAACGCGGATCTCGCCATCCTCGAAAAACTCGACAGCGCCATTACTTCATCGGGCAGCGTCGAACTCGCTGCTACAATCCGAGGGACAGTCACGCAACCGTTCCTTGGCGGCCAAGTCGAGCTTCGCAACACCTCGTTCGATTATGCCGGTCTGCCCACCGGAATTTGGAAAGCCAACGGCATCGTGCTGCTCAACGGCGACAGCGCGGTGATCCGCAATCTGACCGCGGAAGCAGGCGGGGGAAGGATCACGGTGACAGGATCAGCCACCATGAACGGCGCACTCCGATTCGGACTGCAAGCCCGAGCCTCACGCGTGCGCTTACAAATTCAACCGGGTCTCAGTACGATGGTTTCCGCGAACGTCAGTGCGAGTGGCACAACCGCCAACAGCACCCTCGCTGGCGCAGTTACGCTGGACCAAGTGTCCTACGCTTCCCATAGCGATCTCGGCTCCATTCTTAGCCTCGCCGCTCCACCGGTCCAAGCCGCGGCGCCATCGCAGTTTCTGCAAGATGTTCACCTGGATCTTCGGGTACGAAGTTCGAATGCATTAGCGGTCCAATCCTCGCTCGCGCAGAACATACAGCTTGATGCGGATGTACGCATCCGGGGAACGGCCGCAAATCCGGGCGTCCTCGGGCGAGTGAACATCACGGAAGGCAAGCTCACTTTCTTCGGTTCCACTTACACCGTGAACTCGGGCAACATCTCGTTCTTCAATCCCATTCGCGTTGAACCCATCCTGGATCTCAGCCTGGAAACGCAAACACAAGGCGTCGACGTCGTGTTGAAAGTCACCGGGCCCATCGACAACATGAAGCTGAGTTACACTTCCGATCCTCCGTTGCAATTTCAGGAAATCGTCAGCCTGCTGGCCGCCGGAACCACGCCAACGTCCGACCCTACCTTGTTAGCCAATCAGCCCTCGCTCGCGGCGCAGAGCTTTCAACAAATGGGAGAATCGGCCATCGTCGGCAAGGCCCTTGCCGATCCCGTATCCAATCAACTCCAGCGGGTGTTCGGAGTTACTCAACTGAAAATCAATCCGACTTTTGCGAGCGGATCACAGTTACCCGCCACTCAATTATCCTTACAGCAACAGATCTCCAATAACCTCAGCTTCACTTACGTCACTGGATTGAATACGGCCAATGCCGAGACCATCCAAGTCCAGTGGACGTTCACGCCGCAATGGTCCGCGCAAGCGCTGCGCGATTACAACGGGATTTTCAGCGTCACCCTGACTTACAAAATGCAATTGCGTTAATTGTCACAATTCCGTTTGACACGCGTCCTTCTACATAGAAAGCGAAGGAAGGTAAGTTATGAATCAAGCATTGGGAATCGTGCTCATCGTGTTGGGGTTGGCGGGTCTGGCGTGGGGCGGCTTCACTTACACCACGAGACAAAAGGTTCTCGACGTCGGGCCGATTCACGCCACGCGCGACAAAACGCACACAGTGCCGCTGCCTCCCATCGCTGGCGCAGTCGCGCTCATTGGCGGAGTTGTACTACTCGCGAATAGCCGAAAAGCCTAGAGTCCGCCGACCCTTTCATGGCTGATAGCCGGATTTGTTTTGTTGGCAAGCACCGCGATGGCATTATTGATGCATCCGCTGTGGATCTTCGAGCACTCCGACGCGCTGGAACATGTACATCATGCAAACGGACCGCTGGACTGGTATTTGTGTGATGGCAAATACTCTGTACTGGCTGAGCGCCGAGCCGCGCTTGACACCAGAAACGATGCCTTCCGGCCGCTGCGACGAATGTGTGATGTCAGGCGTGTGTATCAGTGGGCATGCGAAGCGAGCGAAGGAAACGGACAATCGCTTGCTTCCGCTCCGAACGATATCGT
>DATHMO010000347.1:0-5172 GCA_035486995.1 Bryobacteraceae bacterium | reverse complement strand
GCCAACCATTTCCGAAGGAGGTACAGTTTCGTTTTCATCTCGATTGGGACGGCGAGAAGGAGCCTTGGATTAAGACCGTCCGCTACGACTTTACTAACAACACCTGGGGACCAACATAACGCCGGCCAATTTGGCAGTCCTCGCCCTCATTGACCTAACGCTCTCCACGCGTGGTCTCTCTCGGGATCGGCCCGCAGCCCAGCCCGATGAGCAGTCTACCCCGTCGCTTGTCTTCGATACACCGCCGGCGAAACCCCCACCTGCCGAATAAACCAGTGCGACAAGTGGCTCTGCGACGAAAATCCCGACGACAGCGCCACATCCACCACCGGCAAATCCGTATTGCGCAGCAGTTCCTTAGCGCGTTCGATGCGGCGGGCCAACACATATTGATGCGGCGATTGTCCCACCGCCGACTTGAACGCGCGCGCCAGGTACAGCGGACTGATGTCCACTTCGGCGGCCATGGCTTGCAGGCTGAGATCGCCTTCGAGATTATCCTCGATATACTCGATCACGCGCCGCATTTTCCAACCCGCCAGCGGTTTGGTGGGTAGCAGGCGCACGGGCCGCGACCGCGAAGAATGGGATCGCGCCAGGTGCACGGCCATCATTTGAGCGATGGTGTCGATGTAGAGGCCGTCCTCAGCCGCACCGTCGCGCAGGGCGTTGGTAATGGCGATGGCGAGCTGCTCCAGCAGCGGGTCGAGTATGGCAAAACGCGGGACCAGTTCCGCCCCCGAACTGTCGCAGCCATAAATCTCAGTCACAGCAGCTTCGTAAATAGATTGGCGCAGGTACACCTGCAGGATTTCGGGGTGCCCGGAGTGGCCCCAAAGCGTGCTGGCTTCGCCGGGTGTGAGGCAGATGCGGCGGGGTCCGATGAGGGCGGTTTCGCTCGCGGCGCCTTCGATTTTGCGCGTCACCTGCGTCGGCCGGCTGAGATGATAGATCAATGACGGATGGCGGATGGGCCGCTCGTTGGCCTGGAAAGGCGCTTCTTCGAGAATCGCGGCGTGGAGCGATCGCCAGCCGGCATCCTGGCTGTGGGCGATCAGTCGGTTGCCGGATCGGAGCACGCGGCCGTGGGTCTCTCGCGCGGTGAAAATCGGGTTGGGTGGAACGATCAAAAAAACACTCCCGACGTGGGGCGTCGATGGTTTTTATTGTACATCACACTCCGGCGTGGTACGTCGTATCTCGTTGAGAACCCTGTCCGGCAAGTTACACTGGATTTGAGAGAAGCGGCGTCGCCGAGATTCGTACTCATGTCTTGACGAAAGCCCGCCGATAACTCATAATGTGGGAACGGTTTGCGATCCGTTGTTCAAGTGTCGGATTGTGGACGGGACCGGATTGCAAATGAACTAGGATTCATATTCATCATGCACCAGCGTCTTCTTGTTGTATTTCTGTCGTTTTCCCTCCTGGCCAGTTCAGCCTTTGGCATCACCACTCATAAGAAACGCCGCCGGATTGTCCGGGCGACAACGGCCACGGCGAAGGCGGTGGAGCGGGCAGCCTCCGCCACCAGCAGGCAGATCACCGGTCTCCCGAAGAAGCACAAGGGCACCAGCCCCTGGACATCGCCCACATTCGCCGATTCCACGATAGGGGATTCGGTGGATGGAGAAGATTTAATGGTGCGGCGGGCGGCAGTTGCTGCGCTGGGTCCGTACAACGGCGCGGTGGTGGTGGCCGATCCCAGCACGGGGCGGCTGTTGACGGTGGTGAATCAAAAGCTGGCGTTCCAAGGCGCGTATGAGCCTTGCTCCACCATCAAAATTATGGCGTCGCTGGCCGGTTTGAGCGAAGGCATCATTACCCAAGAGACCGCGCTGAAGCTGAGCAAGCGGCATTCGGTGGATTTGACGGAGGCGCTGGCGCGTTCCATCAACATCTATTTCGCTTCGATCGGCGAGAAACTGGGATACGACAGGATTGTGCAATACGGCCAGATGTTCGGGCTAGGCGAGAAGGCGGGGCTCAATATCGAAGGCGAGCAGCCGGGCTTGATTGCCGATGCGGCTCCCTCCGACGGTCTCGGCATGATGACCAGTTTCGGCGAAGGCTTTTCCATGACGCCGCTCGAGCTGACCGGGATGGTTTCGGCGGTGGCCAACGGCGGAACGCTCTATTATTTGCAGCACCCGGGATCGCAACAGGACATCGATCAATTTGTGCCCACCGTGAAACGCGAGCTCAACATCGCCCAATGGCTGGAGGATATCAAGCCGGGCATGGCGGGGGCGGTGGAGTACGGGACGGCGCGGCGCATCGGGTTTAGCGCCAGCGATCCGATTTTCGGCAAGACCGGGACGTGCACGGACAACCGGACGCCCACGCATCTGGGCTGGTTTGGTTCCTTCAACGAAATCGCCGGACGCAAGCTGGTGGTGGTGGTTCTGCTGACGGGCGGACACTCGGTGAGCGGGCCGGTGGCGTCAGGCGTGGCAGGCGCGGTGTACAAGAATCTGTCGGACCAGAACTACTTCGCGCAGGCGGTGCCGCAGATTTCGCCGGCGGCGTTGATCTCGCAGCAAGCGTACTAGCGCGCTCAGAAGTGCTTTCTTAGATCCTCAAAACGTTCCACGTGCAACAATCGGCCGGGGCCGTCGCGCAGTTCGGCGCGTTCCAGCTTCCAGGTGCGCGCATGCGGCACGAAAACGGCGTGAAGGCCGGCGTCGAGCGCGGGATTGATATCCGATTTCGGCGAGTTGCCGATCATCCAGGTGTGCGCCGGATCGAGCTGGCGGTCGCGGATCAGAGCCGCATACGATGCCCGATCCTTCTCCTTCACAATGGCCGTGTGGCCGAAGTAAATGCCAAGACCAGAGCGGTCGAGCTTTAGCTTCTGCTCCTCGGGATCGCCCTTGGTGAACAGCGTCAGGCTGTGACGCCCTGCCAAATATTCCAGCGTCTCCGCAACACCCGCGATGATCTCGATGGGATGGTGCAGGATCTGTTCGGTGAAGCTCATGATGCGCGGTAAATCCTCGGGGCGCACGTCGCGTTCGGCGAGCTTGTGGTAACACTCCGTGAGATTGCGCGCGAAGTTCGCCGTTCCATAGCCGTGCACTTTGCTGTTGACGATTTCGATTTCGTCGAGCACATCGCGGACCTGGGCCGGCGTCAGCGCGGAGTGCGCGAGAAAATCGCAGAAATCGTCGAACGCGCGCTCGAAGTAGATGTTGTTTTCCCAGAGCGTATCGTCGGCGTCGACAATCAGATTTTGGCGTTCTTGAATCCTCACACGCCTGGCGGCCTCTTGGCGTGTCCATTGGTAGGCGCGACGGCGCGCACGTGCTGGATCTGGCGCTGGCGCGAGCTATAGCTGGGAAAAAACTCGGCCAGCCGCCGCATGCGATCCGCTTCCGATCGCGTGGCCAGCAGCATCTGACGGAAATCGAGATCGGGCACCACTTGCGCCAATTGAAAACTGAGCTGCGAATCGCTGAGTTCGGGCTCGTGCAGGGGCTCGGTTTCCCCGATCGAACGCAGATCGTTGTACGAGTTCAATACGCGCTCGCGCACCTCGGGCGAAATCGGGTCGGCGGCTTCGTCGTCGAAATATTCCACCGCGCCGCGCAAATAGGGCTTTTCGTCGTTGAGCAAAATGATTTCAAAACGGCGGCGGCCCATGCTGATCAGATCCAGGCGGCCGTCCGGATAAGTCTTGAGAACTTTTTCCACCGTCGCGGTGCAGCCGGTATTGACGATGCCTTTTTCGCCGGCCAGCACGACGCCAAACTCGGAGTGGGCGCGCGACACGTCGGCGATCATTTGCTTATAGCGCTCCTCGAAGATGTGCAGCGGCAATGGGGTCCGCGGAAACAGCACGACTTGGAGCGGAAAAAGCGGCAAGAGCTCTTCCTGCATGAGTACTATTATGCGGCCTGGGGGAAAGAGTTGCACCATCACGCCGGGCTGTGGGACCATTCCTTCGACGCATGCTACTCAAGCTCAAGCGCACGCCGGGCCTGTACCTGGTCGGATTCATGGGATCCGGTAAATCAGCCGTGGGGCGGTTGCTGGCCGACGAATTGGGATGGCCGTTCGCCGATGTCGACGAAGACATCGAGACGGCGCAAGGCGTTTCCATCGCGGAGATTTTCGAAACGCGGGGCGAAGAAGAATTTCGCCGGATGGAGCAGGAGGCGATGCGCAAACGCCTGCGGGAAGTGGAATGCGGGCGGCCGCTGGTGCTCGCGTTAGGCGGCGGCGCGTTTGTCGATCCCGAGAATCGGAAGATGCTGGAAGAGCGCGGCGTGACGATGTGGCTGGATTGCTCGTTCCCACGAATCTGCACTCGCCTAGAGGGGCAAACGATGCATCGGCCGCTGGCGCGCGACCCGGACAAATTCCGTCAGTTGTTCGACGATCGGCGCGAGGCTTACGGCAAAGCCGAGTATCGGATTGAAGCGGACACCGACGATCCGTCCGCGGTGGTGGCCGAGATTTTGAAGCTGCCGATTTTCTAACTGATGAGAGGCTCTTCTCGCGGCCACGCGTTGCGAATCTTTCGCGCAGCGCTTCGAGCCGCCGATCCAGTGCAGGCTGTGCTGCGGCACGTGCGCCGCGAAGGCGAAGTGCTCATCGCCGACGGCAAGCGGCCATACGACCTCAAATCTTTTCGCAACATCTACGTCATCGGCGCAGGCAAAGCCAGCGCTCGAATGGCTGTGGCCATAGAACGGCTGCTCGGAGCGCGAATCACCGGCGGGCTCATTAACGCACCGAATGCCGGCAAACTGCGGCGCATTGAGATCAACGTAGCCGGCCATCCGATTCCGGACCGCCGAGGTGTAGCCGGCGCAAAACGCATCGCCGAAATTGCCAAGCAAGCCGGCCCGGACGACCTCGTCATCTGCCTGATCTCGGGCGGCGCATCGGCCTTGCTGCCGCTTCCCGCACGCGGGATCACGCTAGCCCAAAAACAAAAGATCACTCGATCGCTGCTCGCCTGCGGCGCGACGATTCATGAGATCAACTGCGTTCGCAAGCACCTGTCGGCGATCAAAGGCGGCAAGCTCGCGCAAATGGCTGAACCCGCAGAGCTGTTGACGCTGATCCTTTCCGACGTCATCGACCACAGAATCGATGCGATTGGTTCAGGTCCTACCGTGCCGGATCCCACGACTCTCGCCGAGGCACGCGCCATATGCTCCAAGT
>DATHMO010000346.1:0-2157 GCA_035486995.1 Bryobacteraceae bacterium | reverse complement strand
ACGCCATGCTTGTGCGCAACGCGCGCCAAGCCTTCGATGTCCGCAACGTTTCCAGCGGGATTCCCGACGCTCTCGCAATAAACCGCGCGCGTATTCTTGTCGATCATTTTTTCGACGTCTTCCGGCTTATCACTCGCCGCGAATCGCCCGCCGATTCCGCGCTTCGGCAAAACGTGTTGGATGAGTGTGTAGCTCGCGCCGTAGAGCTGAGGCGTAGCAACAACGTTTGTGCCGGCCTCGGCGATATTCATGATCGAGTATTCGATCGCCGCCATTCCCGAACTGACGCCAAGCGCTTCGACGCCGCCTTCCAGCGCCGCGACACGCTTCTCGAGCACCGCGTTGGTCGGATTGCCGATGCGCGTGTAGATATTCCCGACGACTTCGTTGTTAAACAAAGCAGCGCCGTGCGCCGCATCGTCGAATTCAAACGCGACGGTCTGATAAATCGGCACCGCCACCGCTTTCGTGGTGGGGTCGCCTTCGTATCCGACATGCAGCGCGATTGTTTCAGGTTTCATCGATCAGTCTTAGGAATTCCTGGCGCGCGAACCCGTCAGAATCCGCGCGCCATAACCTTGCCCTACCAATCGTTCTCGTAGTAATGCGCAGGGCGTCGTTGCTTGGCCATCTTTGCCACAATCGTCTCGGCATTCGCCGCAAACGACCGCGAGAATTACTTCTCCGCTGGAACCGCTTTGGGCGCTGCGACAGCAACCCGCTTGCCCGCCGTCGCCTTCACCAAATGCTTCGCGAGATGCCGCGCCGTGAAGCTCGCACCGAATGCGAAACGCATCATCGGCCCAAACGTGTTTGCAGCAGATACGCCGGCGAAATAAAGTCCCGGCACCGACGATTCGAAGTTGCTGGAGAGAATCGGTGTGCGATTGAGATCCTTGATCTGGCGATTGATCTCGGGGCTGAGGAACGTCAGCCGATCGAGGTCGACGTGATAGCCGGTTGCGGCGATCAAATGATCTGCAGCGTATTCGCGCGTGCCGCCTTCCGCGAGGCGAACGCTCAGATGCACGCGGCCGTTTTTCACTTCGGCGCGCTCGATCGCGGCGCTGAGCTGGATCTGAACTTTGCCAACGACGCGCTCTTTCGTGAGCCACGTCCCCGACGGGCCAAGGTGACGTCGCACGATCTCCACACGAAGCGCGGCCGGCAGCAGTCGGAACAGCGTTGGGAAAGTGCAGAACGCCGCCGAGCGCAGGCCCGGGCCGAGGCCAGACTTCGGATGGCGAATCCGCTTCCAGAGCGAGCGTTTCTTGCCGACTTGCGGCGCGCTGTGGAAGTTCATTTCTTTTTGCCGCGCGATCAACTGAACTTTTGCGCCGGCTTCATGCAGTTCCGCGGCAAGGTCGGTGGCCGATGAGCCGCCGCCAACCACGATCACCGATTTGCCGTTAAATTTCTCCGTCTCCATGTGCCGGAAGCTGTGCGACACAAACTCGGGAGGCAGAGTCGCCAGAACTTCCGGCGTCCACGCGTAGTGCGTGATGCCTATTGCGAGGATGACGCGGCGAGCGGTGAGCTCTTCGCCATCTTCCAGGCGCAGGCGAAAGCCATCGTTGGTGCGCTCAATGTTCGAGACAAACTTTTCTTCCAACTCGGGAACCATACGCTCGCGGAACGTGAGGCCGTAGGATGTGAATGTGTCGAGTTTCACCGGCATCTGCATGGCGGCGTATTCGAGGCCGCGCTCGGCGCAGAACTTTTCGAGTGTGAGGTCGCCTTTGGGATCCGAAATGTTGGAGGCGAAGCCATCGGACTTCAAGCTCATGGTCTTCGGCATGTGCAAGAGCCAGCTCTCCATAGGGCGGCCGAAGATGCGAAATGGGATGCCCTGGCCACGTAGGTGGGCGGCGATAGACAGGCCGTACGGGCCGGCGCCGACGATAGCGATCTCAGTCATGAGAGAGAACTGCTCCTTTAGCAGTGGGACCGGACACACGAGGCCGACCCGGTACTAGGGATAAGCACGTAGAATGCCGGATATCAGTAATTAAGTGCCTTAGAATCAGTGTTTTATATTGAGGCGGGTGGAAAAAAGGGAAGAATTTGTCCCTTTGGGACAAGCTCTTACCCTGCCGAGGGAACTTTTGGGGAAACTCGGAGCCAGACCGGCCCAATTCGACCGTATGTTATTGATAA